>JAEUQG010000303.1 GCA_016789755.1 Bryobacterales bacterium | reverse complement strand
CACAGCGCATTCCCCCGCACCGCAAGCACAAACACCGCGTCCGCCACACCTTCCACCGCCTCGAATTTCGCCGGTTCTCCCAGCGCTGCCGCCTTCATCCGGAACAGGCCGCTCGATGTTCCCGCATACAGCGTCCCATTGTGCCGCGCCACCGCAAACACCGACCCGCGCAATCCGCTCCGCTCGTCGAAGTCCGTCACCGTCGCATCGAAGCGCGCTATCCCGTTCCCCGTGGCAATCCAAACCCCGCCTTGACGATCCATGCTCATCGCCGCAATGTAATCGCTCGGCAAGCCTGATTCCTTCGTCAGAATGCGCTCCATCTTCCCATCCGGCCCCAGAATCAGAATCCCTCCGCGTGTGGTCCCCAATGCCAGAGATCCCCCGCGAAGCTGGATCGCCGAATAGACGGCATTGCGGTCCAGCAACGGCGTCGCATCCGACGGCGCCGGTGCAAATCCATCCAGCGTCTGCCGCATCAGGCCCTTCGCCGTTACCAGCAGAATCCCCCGCGCGTCGCGGAAGGCCGCGCGCACATCCTGGTCGCGAAATTGCTCCCCGCCTCGTGCCGCCGTGAGTTCGTTCGATACCAGCCGCTGCAGCCCCACTCCCTTCACCACAATGTGCAGCACCCCGTCGATCAGAAACCCGCGCCGGAAATCCCCCGCTGCCTTCCAGGTGCGCACCGCCTTCCCGTCCCACCGGATAAGCACTTCCGGCGCGCTGAAATAAACCCCATCGCTCGCCGCCACTACGCTGCTCACATTGCCGAAAGTCCGCTCCCCCGGCCCCAGTTGATCCACAATCGACACAAATCGCGGATTCCCATCCGTATCCGGCGCAAGATATCCCGCGATTCCCTGTCCCCCCACGAACACGCGCCCCGAGGCGTCCACCGCCAGCGATCGCACCGCGCTCCTGTTCGGCAGCGCGATCCGCCGCCATTGCACTCCATCGAATTCCAGCAGGCCTTCATTGTTTCCCACCAGCAGAAAGCCCCGCTTGTCTTCCACTACTGCCCAGTTCTGTGGCGACGCCGAGTACGCCTTCGATTCGTACTTCTGAATCAGAAAATGCCCCGCTTCGCTATGCACCGCCGCCCCGCCGTCCCGGCACACTACGGCCCCAATAAGAAAAGCAAGTGAGCGAAGGGAACGCAAGCCTACAGTCTGCTCATAGAGAGCTTCCTTGGGCAAACATTACCGCCGCCGCGACCTTCTCAGCAACGCCAGCCCTGCGATCGCCCCACCCATCATAGAGAACGTGGCCGGCTCCGGAATCGCCGGATTGTCCGACAGAATGCCCTCCAGGTCCTTTACTGTCCCCTGTAGCTCGATGATCAGCAGCACCGACACGATCGTACCCGGCGATGGGTATGTCAGTGACGCTTCCAGGTTCGCCGGTGTCACCGTCAGCGAATACGGCGCTACGTTCTTGATCGCGCACACATACGTCGACGGGTTGTTGATATTCGAAAAGTACAGAATATCGTCCACGCAGGAATACTTCGTCACCTTGATGCCGCCCTCGGGCGGATCCAGACTCAGTTCATCGCCCGCCAGAATCGGCGCCGGATCCACAATGTAGGAGATCGCATACCGTTCCAACACGGGAAAGGTGCCATTGAACTTCGGGGTGAAGAAGTTGAATCCATCGACACCATCCGGCGTAACCGTGATGTCCGCCGCCGTGATCGTGCCGGCCACGCTTGTCTTCTGGAACGCGAACGCCTCGAAAATCAGAGGCCCCTGCGAGCAGGGATTCAGCATCGTGTGGGTCGCCTGGTAGTAGGCGAGCGATTTGGTTTCGCAGACAACAGGGGCTGCAACCACGTTGGTCACGGATAGGAGCATCACGGCACAGGCTAGCCCTACCGGGGTGAATGTGGAGCGCATAAACAGCTAGTCTAGTGGTCCGCGCCGTACCTCTAGAATCCCGCATTGGTAATGCAGTACGCCGCCTTGGTAATGGAACTCCCCCTCCGCTTTCGTCCTATTTGTTGCCAAGCAGTATGCCGTGTTATTGTCTCCCATTGGGCCGGGGTACAAAGCGCCGCAAGCCATGCACGAAATTCATCTCACCGACACTTCCCCTATTCGCCCCGGCGAAGATCTCGACCGCTCCAGCCTCAGTGCATATCTCTCCGCCAACCTGCCCCAGGCGGCCTCTGGCTTCGACTTGCTCCAGTTCCCCGGTGGCCACTCCAACCTCACTTATCTCCTCCGCACCCCAACCGCCGAGTTTGTTTTGCGCCGCGCTCCCCTTGGCCAAGTCCCGCCTAAAGCGCACGACATGGCTCGCGAATTTCGTGTCCTCCACGCCGTCCACCCCCATTTCCCCGCCGCCCCCAAGCCTCACTTGCTCTGCGAAGACCTCTCCGTCATCGGCGCCGTCTTCTATCTCATGGAGCGCCGTAAAGGCGTCGTCCTCCGCTCGGAAATCCCCACCCCTTGGGCCGCCCTGCCCGATCTGCCCCACCGCGTCAGCAAGGCCTTCCTCGATTGCCTCATCGAACTTCACTCCATTGACATCGTCTGCCACGGCCTCGACCGCTTGGGCAAGCCCGCCGGATTCGTTGAGCGCCAGGTCAAAGGCTGGTCCGAGCGCTGGTACCGTGCCCGCACCGAAGCCTCCCCGCGCATGGACAAGGTCATCGAGTTTCTCCACCACCGCCTGCCCCCCGATGGCCCCCCTGCTCTCGTCCATAACGATTTCAAGCTCGATAACCTAATGCTCGACGCCGCCGACCCCGGTCGCGTGGCCGCCGTCCTCGATTGGGAGATGACCACCGTCGGCGATCCCCTCGTCGACCTGGGCTTGACCCTCTGCTACTGGGATCCCCCCGATGCCGAGGTCCGCGAAGGCCCTGTCCCCTGCCTCACCCGCGGACCCGGTTGGCTCACCCGCGGCGAGTTGATCGGCCAATACGTCGACCGCACCGGACGCGATTTGCACGCTCTGCGCTATCACGAAATTCTTGGCATCTTCAAACTCGCCGTCATCGTCCAACAGATCTATCAGCGTTGGTTCCTGCAACAAACTACCGATGAACGCTTCGCCACTTTCGACCGCAGAGTGCGGTCCTTGATCGAGGCGGCCTTCGAACGAGTGGAGGCAGAGATTTGAGTTCGCTCCTTTTGTTTCGCCACGGGCAGGCCGGTTCGCGCGATGCCTACGACGCCCTCTCCCAATTGGGCCACCGCCAGACAGCTTTGTTAGGAAGCCACCTCGCCTCCCAGCGCATGCCCGTCTCGGCCTTCTTCGTCGGCGCCTTGCGCCGGCAACAGGAAACCGCCGCCAACATTGCCCGTGCCTTCGCCGCCCAGGGCCTCCCTCTCCCCGAACCCATCGTCGACCCCCGCTGGAACGAGTTCGATCTCGACGCCGTCTACGAAGGCATCGCCCCCCAACTCGCCGCCGGCAACCCCGAGTTCGGCGCTCACTACAACGCCATGCGCAAGGAAGCAGCCAATCCCGATTCCACCGTCCACCGCCGTTGGACCATGGCCGACATCGAAGTCGTGCGCGCCTGGATCGACGGCCGCTACACCTACGACGGCGAGTCTTGGATCGAATTTCAACAGCGCGTCGCCGGAGCGTTCGACAGCCTCCGCTGCTTCGCCCCAACCGATGTCGTCATGGTCTCCACTTCCGCTACTCCCATCGCCGTCTGGATGGGCCTCGCTCTCGGCTTGACCAACCGTTACATCATGCGCACCGCCGGGGCGCTGTACAATGCTTCCATCACCACTTTTCGTATCCGCGAAGGAGAACCGCATCTCGCCGGGTTCAATCATGTCCCCCACCTCGATCAGCCGGAATTGCGCACCTTCCGCTAAGGAGACCCAATGAACTTCGATTATTCCCCGAAGGTCCAACAGCTTCGTCAGCAGTTGCTCGCCTTTATGGATGAATACATCTATCCCAACGAGCAGCGCTTTCTGGAGGAAGTCGAGAAGACCGGATGGGGCGTCATCCCCCTCATCGAAGAACTCAAGCCCGTGGCCCGCAAACAAGGCCTGTGGAATTTGTTTCTGCCCGAAAGCGAATACGGCGCCGGTCTGACCAACCTCGAATACGCTCCCTTGTGCGAAATTATGGGCCGTGTCTCCTTCGCCGCTGAAGTCTTCAATTGCTCCGCCCCCGACACCGGCAATATGGAAGTCCTCGTCCGCTACGGCACGGCCGAACAAAAGCAACAGTGGCTTACTCCCTTGCTCAACGGCGAAATGCGCAGCGTCTATTGCATGACGGAGCCTCAGGTAGCCAGTTGCGACGCAACCAACATCGAAGCCGCCATCCGCCGCGACGGCGATGACTACGTCATCGACGGACGCAAATGGTGGTCCAGCGGCGCCGGCGATCCCCGCTGCAAAATCTCCATCTTCATGGGAAAGACCGATCCCTCCGCCGCCCGCCACAAACAGCAGTCCATGATTCTCGTCCCCTTGGATACGCCCGGCGTCAAAATCGAGCGCATGCTCAAGGTGTACGGCTACGATCACGCCCCCCACGGGCACGGCGAGATCTCCTTCGACAACGTACGCGTCCCCGCCTCCAACCTCCTCCTCGGCGAAGGCCGTGGCTTCGAAATCGCTCAGGGACGCTTGGGCCCAGGCCGCATTCATCACTGCATGCGCCTCATCGGAGTCGCCGAGCGTGCCCTCGAATCCATGTGCAAGCGCGCCGAAGCGCGAGTCGCCTTCGGCCGCAAGTTGAGCGAGATGGGCGCTCTCCGCCAGTCCATCGCCGAAAGCCGCATCGAGATCGAACAGGCCCGCCTCCTCACCCTCAAGGCCGCCTACATGATGGACACTGTCGGAAACAAGGCCGCAAAGACCGAAATCGCCGCCATCAAAGTCGTTGCCCCCAACGTCGCCCTCCGCGTCCTCGACCGCGCCATTCAAGCCCACGGCGGGGGCGGTGTCTGCCAGGATTTCTTCCTCGCCGCCGCTTGGGCCAACTCACGCACCTTGCGCCTCGCCGATGGCCCCGATGAGGTCCATCTCGAATCGCTCGCCAAATTCGAACTCTCCCGCTATCAGCCCAAGGCTAAATGACATGAGCCGCCTCATCCTTGTTCGCCATGGACAAGCCCGCGCCTTCGAACAGGATTCCGACCGCTTGACCGAGCGCGGTATGGAGCAGGCTCTCCGCCTCGGCCAGTATTTCGCCGCCCGCGGCATGCGCTTCGACGAGGTTTACTCCGGCACTCTCGAACGCCAGAAGCGCACCCTGCTCCTCATCTCCAATGCCTACCGCGATGCCCGCCTCCCCTGGCCCACCATCCGCCTCATCCCTGGCTGGAATGAGTACGACTCCGCCGGTGTCCTGCGCCATCTCCAACCCGCGCTCGCTGCCCGCGACCCCGCCTTTGCCCAGTTGGTCCACGCCGCCGCCGCCCATCGCCAAACACCGGACGCCAATCGCCATTTCCAGCCAATGTTCGAAACCCTCCTCAACCGCTGGATCGCCGGCGGCCTCGAACATCCCGATGTCGAAACCTGGACATCCTTCCGCGCCCGTGTCGAAACCGCCTTGCGCCGCATCCTCAATGCCGAAGGGCCCAGCCGGAATGTCCTCGTGGTGACTTCCGGTGGGCCCATCGCTACTGCCGTCCAAACTGTCCTCGAAGCGCCGCCCCGCATGGCCCTCGAACTCAACTGGCGCATGCGCAACGCTTCCATCACCGAGTTCCTGTTCACCAAGGGGCGCGTCACGCTGGATCTCTTCAACGCCGCGCCCCACCTTGAACAGGACTTCGTTACCTACCGCTGACCGTCAAAACACCAGCTTCAATCCGAACTGAATCTGCCGCGGATCGCCCGCCGAGGTGATGCGCCCCAGTGAAGCCGCCACGGAAATGTTCGCGCCCGGATTGCCGAAGTTGGCGTGATTCGGCATGTTGAAGAACTCCGCCCGGAACTGTGTCTTGATCCGTTCGTTGATCATCGTGTCCTTGATCACGCTCACGTCGAACACAATGTCCCCAGGTCCGAACAGCAAATTGCGCGCGCTGTTGCCGAACGTGAACGGCGCCGGAGCCGTGTAGCCCGAAGCGTCGAACCAGCGCGTGATATTGCGCTCGCTCCGCGACAGGTTCCCCACCCGAGCCACATCCGCACGGTTGGCGAACCATCCTGGCTGCGTCGCGTTGAACCCGACCGAGAACGGTTGGCCCGTGCGCAGATACGTGATGCCCGATACCTGCCAGCCACCCACAATCTTCCCTGCCGCTCCGCCCGCCGTAGCGAACTTCTTGCCCGGCCCGAACGGCAGTTCGTACGTATAGGCGGTTGTGAAGATATGCCGCCGCACCTGATCCGAATTACCCCGGTCGTTCGACGTGTTGTATGGGTTCTGCGGACCTCCGACAATCGGCGTGTTGTCCAGTGACCGGTTCCAGCTATACTCCACCTGCAGGCTCAGCCCGTTCGAGTAACGCCGGATCGCCTCGATCTGCAACTGGTGAATCGTCGAATCCCCGGCGCCCTTCAACATCAGAATATCCGCCCACGGCTGGAACGGACGCTGTCCTTGAATCGTGCCCGCGCGCTGTACCGCCGGCAGATTCATGTTGTAGTTGTAGAACGGCAAGTGGCTCGTCTTGTTCCCCACATAGGAAACACGCAGCCCGATGTTGCTCACCAACTCCCGCTCCAGCGTCATGTTCCACTGTTGCGACGCGCTGTTGCGAATGTTGTTCTCCACAATCGTGATCGCCGGGTTCGGCGAAATTGCTCCGCCTCCCGGGAACGGCCGCGCCAAAGTCAACGACGGTGTGCGCCCCGGCGTCGACTCGAAAGTCTCCGCCAGCAGGAACGGAGGATTCGAAAAACCCATCTGCCGGAATCCGATAAACACCGGCAGGAAGTTGTAATAGATCCCGAAGCCGCCGCGAACCACCGTCTTGTTGCCCGCAAACGGCCGGTAGGCAAAGCCCACGCGCGGCGCGAAGTTGTTTGTGTCCGCGCTCAGAATCGAATAGTTCTCATCGAGCGCGATCGGATACGAACTGAATAGCCGCTGCTGCGCCTGCGGCGGAAGCGACGACCGCGGAATGATCAGCTTGCCCGACGCAAAGTCGAAATTCGCTTGCGCCAGATCCCGCTCCTTCCACGTCGTCTGCAGCATGTACCGCACCCCATAGGAAAGCGTGAACCGCGAGTTCACCTGCCAGTCATCCTGCGCGTACGCGCTATATCGCGTGTTGTAGAACAGGTTCACCGCCGTCGGCGTCGACCGGTATGTGAAGTTCGCATACCCCAACAGGAAATCCGCAAACCCGTGTGCCGGCTGCGCCGCCCCTGTCGTGTCGTTCGTGAACCGCCCGTTGAAATCGAACCGGCCCAGCGCCGCATTGTTCGCTACGCCCGTCCCCAACCCGAACGCGCCCGGAGGCGACGACATCCGGAAGTTGCCGAAGTCGAATCCCGTCTTGAACGTGTGCCGTCCGCGGATAATCGTGAAGTTGTCGATGATCTGCCGCGTGAGCTGCTTGCCGCGCTCGCTCCCGCCGTAGTCCCCAATCGACACATGCCCCAGAATATTCGCGCTCGGCAGCCCGCCCAACGGCAGCGGACCGTACAGATCCGGGAACAGCGTCCGCGGATCGAAATCGCGGTTCATCCCCTGCCGCACCGGTCCATGATACGTATAGCCCACCCGCAGTTCGTTCAAAATCGACGGCGAAATGTTGCGTGTCCAGGTGAAGTTGCCTACCCGCGTATCGTTGCCGCCGTTCTCCCACGACCCGTACCCTTCCGGATACGCCTGCGCCACGAAATACGGATTCGCTTTCGAGATGTTGCCCGTAAACGACAGGCTGTCTCGATCCGTCAGCTTGTGATCCAGCCGCACAAAGTAGCGGTCGATGTCCGAATCGTTCTTGATATTCGTGATGTGGTTGTTCAGCGTCCCCACCGCGCCCTGCCCCGGAGCATTCGGCAGCGCCACGCGGTCAATCAGCGCCTTCGCCCGCGAGTCGATGCGCGACGTCGGAATCACGTTGTTCGCAAACGGAGTCCCGCTCAGCGGGTCGATCAGATTGTTCAGCCCCGCGAAATTCCCCGCCCGCATCGCCGCCGTCGCCACGCTTAGCGTGAACGTGCGCGGAGACCGCTCCAGCAGGCTTTCGTAGCCGCCGAAGAAAAACGTCCGGTTCTTCACAATCGGCCCCCCGATCATCCCGCCGAACTCGTTGCGGTTGAACGGCGGGTTCGTCAGCGCAAAAAAGTTCCGCGCCGTCGTCGCCTTGTTCCGGTTGAAATAGAACAGCGTGCCGTGATAATTGTTCGTGCCGCTCTTGGTGGCGATCGTCACCGAAGCCGCCCCCTCGAATTCAGCCTTCTGGCTGTTGGAGTCCATCTTGAACTCGCTCACCGCATCCACGCTCGGCAGCGTCGACATCCCATGACGGAACGAATACGCACCCCCGCCGTTGCCCGGATCGTTGAACGCCACGCCATCGACGTTGAACGACATCCCGCCCCAATACGAACTCCCCGCCACGCGCGGATTCGACGCGCTATCCGTCGTCACTCCCGCCGAAATGCGGATCAGCCGGTCCAGAAACCTGCCGTTCAACGGCATTGTCACAATCTGTTGCGACTGCATCACGTTGCCGATTGTGGCGTTCTCTGTGTTCAGCACCGGAGGCGCTGCGCTCACTTCCACCACTTGCTGTACGGTGCCGACTTCCAACGTGAAATCCTGACGCAGCGAACGGTTCGGAAGCAGTACGAGACCCTTCGCCTGGCTTGGACGGAAACCTGTGGCTTCCACCCGGACTGTGTATGTCCCGGCCGCTAGTCCCGGCACGGTGAAGTCGCCGGCTGTGTTTGCCTGCGCCTTCGTTTCAATGCCTGTCCCGTCGTTGCTTACGGACACGTTGGCTGTCGGGACGATCGCCCCAGAGGCGTCTCGTACGGTGCCAACGATGTTGCCGGTTACGTTTTGACCGAAAGACAGGGCGGTGAGAAAAGAAGACAAGAGCAGCGTCTTGCCGAATAGGTTCATAGACCCTCCAATGGGAGCTAGTATATCCAATCGGTAGTAGACTATCGGAATGCTGCGCAGAGACCTCCTCCTGGCTGGCATCGCTGCCCCAGCCTTCGCCCAATCGCCTGCTCCTGTGGTCAACGCCGCCGAGCATGCCTGGGTCCTCAACGCGAAATACCCCATGCCCGCCAATCTCGCCGTCTGCCCCACCAACCTCCCATCCTACGAATACTCCGCCGAGTTCCTTCTTTCCGAGATGCGGACCTACAAAGTGGATCACGTCGTTATCTCGCACGTCTGCTACTACGGCCGCGAAAACGCCTACGCATCCTATTGCGTGAAGCAGTATCCCGGCAAATTCGCCGCCATCGGGCTCCTTGTCGGGCACCGCCTCCATGCCCCCGGCGATAAGGAGAACCCTGCCCGCCTCGAACGCCTCATCAAAGAGGACGGACTCATCGGATTACGTCTCAGCCCCATCTACAATCGCGACGTCGTCTGGCTCAACGATCCCGTCTGCTATCCGCTCTGGAAGAAAGCCGAACGACTCGGCGCCACTTTCAACATCTTCCTCGCCCCCCATCAGGTATCGCAGGTCGCCCATATGGCGCAGCGCTTCCCGGGCGTCAACATCGTAATCGATCACATCGCCATGATCGACATCGCCGCCCCCGATTCCGCCGGCTTCGGCCCGCTCCTCGATCTCCAGAAATACCCCAACGTCTACATCCGCACCTCGCTTCACAATCCATCGAAAACCAAGGAAATGCCCTATCGCGATGTCTGGCCCTTCCTCCATCGCCTCTATGACCGCTTCGGCCCGCGCCGCCTCATTTGGGCCAACTTCTTCGAATACGTCATCATGAAAGAAGTGATTCCGTTCTTTAAACCCGAAGACAGGGAATGGATCCTGGGGAAGACGGCATATAGACTCTATGGTTTCCACAAGCGAACTGCGGCTCTTTGAAGACACACTGGGCGGCGCCCTCCATGCCTCCGCCATCGAAGTCCTGCAGATCAACGTCGGGAAGGTCTGCAACCAGCGCTGCGAGCATTGCCACGTCGACGCCGGACCCCACCGCCGCGAAACCATGTCGCGCCAAACCGCCGATCTCTGCCTCGACGTCCTCCAGCGTTATCCCATTCCCGTCGTCGACATCACGGGCGGCGCACCCGAACTTTGCGCCCAGTTTCGTTACCTCGTGCAACAAGCCCGCGCCCTCGGCCGCAAGGTCATCGACCGCTGCAACCTCACCGTCCTGCTGCTCCCTTCCCAATCCGATCTCATCGCCTTCCTCGCCCGACATGAAGTCGAAATCGTCGCCAGCTTGCCCTGCTACCTCGAATCGAATGTGGATACCCAGCGCGGCGCGGGTGTCTACGCCAAATCCATCCAGGCGCTGCGCCTGCTCAATGCCGCCGGTTACGGCATGCCCGGCTCGAACCTTCGCCTGAACCTCGTCTACAACCCCATCGGAGCATCCTTGCCTCCCCCGCAGGCCGCCCTCGAAATCGACTACCGGCGCGAATTGCGCTCCCGCCACGGCATCGAGTTCCATTCCCTCTTCACCATGACCAACATGCCCATCAGCCGCTTCCTCGCCATGCTCCGTCAAAACGGGCACTACGACCAATACATGCTCCGCTTGCAGGATGCCTTCAACCCCGATGCCGCCCGCGGGCTGATGTGCCGCACCATGGTCTCCGTCGGCTGGGATGGCACGCTCTACGATTGCGACTTCAATCAGATGCTCGAAATGCCCGTCGGCTTCGGCGCCCCTGCCCACATCGGCGCCTTCGACGCCGTCCTCGGCCGCCGCCGCATCGTCACTGCCGGCCACTGCTACGCCTGCACTGCCGGCCAAGGTTCCAGTTGCGGCGGCGCCACCGTCTAGATCAAAACCGGTATTTCAGCGCATACTGAAACACTCGTGGACCGCCGCCCCGTCCCGATCCCCCCACCTGGCTCAGCAATCCCCCCGTCAATCCATCGAACCGCGTCATTGCATCCGTCACCACGAAATTCGCCCGGTTCAACAGATTGAACGCCTCCACCCGAAGCTGCAGGTTGTGCCCTTCGCGGATCGTGAAGTTCTTCGCCATCGCCAGATCGGTCGAAAACAACCCCGGCCCGTCCAGGATATTCCGGCCCGAATTTCCGAAAGCAAACGGCTGGAACCCATACGCGCTCGGCCCGCAACCCGCCGGCGGAGCCACTCCCGCCGCCACGTAACACGGCGCCGCCTCAAACGCCCGCACGTCATACCACGCGTAGTCGATCCCCTTCTTCCCCAACGCCGCATTCTCTCTCACTGCCCCATTCGCAATCCGGTTCGGTCGCGCCGATCCCCCTTGATCCAGATTCGTCGTCGTCGGCTCCACCGTGAACGGAGCCCCCGAATACGCCGTCCCTGTCCCCGAAAACTGCCATCCCCCCAGCGCGCTATCCACCGCCCTGTGCCACGATGCGCCCCACCTCCTCCCCTTGCCAAACGGCAGGTTCGCGCTCCCCACCATCGTGAACACATGCCGCCGGTCCCAATCCGACCGCGCACGGTCCAGCCGCAGATTGCGGGCGTCCAGCGCTCCCGCAAACCCTCCGTTCGATTGCCCGTTGGCTTGCGAGGCATCGTCGATGCTCTTCGATAACGAATAGTTCACCCGCCAGAACAGCCCGCTCCGGCTCCTCCTCCGCCACGACACGTTGAATGCGTTGTAAATCGAATTCGACCCCGTGTGAAAGATGTTGATCGTGTTGAACAGTGGATACGGCCGCTGGAATCCTTCCCCTGCAATCAGGCTGTCCAGGGTCCGGAACGGCTGATTGAAATCGTATAGCCGCTGCAAGTGCGTCCCCTTCGACCCGCGGTAGTCCATTTCCACCGCGTTGCCTCCGAACAGTTCCCGCTCCACCGTGATATTCCACGACTGCAGATACGATTGCTGCGGATTCATCGTGAATCCGTTCACCGTCGTCGTCCCCGTGATCGTCTCCCGCTCCGCCGGGAAGGGCGTCCGCAGCGACACCAGCTCCGGAGTCGCATTCACCCCAATGAAATTCTGGTTGATCGCAAACGGAAACTGGTTCGACAGGTTGTTCCGCAGGTTGTTCAAGATGTCCCCGCTTAGGAAAATCCCATACCCCCCCCGCACCACCGTCTTCTCCATCGCACGATACGCAAACCCCACCCGCGGCGAGAAATTCAGCCAGTCCGTCGCAATCACCGAACGCCCTCGCCCGATCGACTGCGCCGTCACCACCGAACCCCGCAAACCTGTCTGATCCAACAGCGCCTGGTAATTCGCCGGAGCATTCGCATCGCTCGCAATCACCAGCTTCAGCGTGTTCGTGTCGTAGCTCCCCAGCCGGTCGTATTTGTCGAACGGAGCCCGGTTCACTTCCCACCGCAGCCCCAGATTCAGCGTCAGCTTCCGCGTCGCCTTCCAATCGTCGTTCACAAACGCCCCATAGTAGGGTTGCCGCCAGTAGTTGCGGTTGAACCCCACCTGCCGCGTCACGTTGTTCAACCACCCCAATTGCATATCCGCAATCGAATGCCCCGACCGGTTGCCCACGAAGCGGAACGTCCCCCGTTGATTGTTGAAGTACGGCTGGTTCATCTGCACGAAGTTCGTGTTCCCTCCAAACCGTATGCTGTGCGCGCCCTCGATATACGTAAACTTCGCGCTGTTCTGCCAGTCCGTCACGAAATACTGCACCGGCATGTTGTTCCCCGGCCCCAGATCCGGATAGTTATTCCCCGTGAATATCTGCGGCCAGTCGAGCAGGTCCGGCGTATTCCGCGATTCCCCTCCCGGAATCAGATTCGGCAGTCCAAGCTGCGTCGCGATGTCGTTGCCGCCGAACCTTCCCCGGTCCCACGTCGCGCTGCGGCTCACACCAAACCGGAACTCCGCCAGAAAGTTCGCCCGGAACATGTGCGTGTAATCCACTCCCGCCAGTGACCGGTTGTCGTCCGTGTAAGTTCCGAACAACCCCGTGTCGCTCCCCGTGAATGGGTTCTGCGTGTCCGCATTGCGGAACTGCGCCCGAAACGCCAGATTGTGCATCCCCATCTTGTGATCCACTTTGAATAACGGGCTGTTCCACGCGTCCTTGTCCGCCGCCACCGCAAAGAAGTTGAACCCCGTCACGCCTGCCGCCCGGTTCGGCAGTGGAAACGTGTTCGTCAACTTCACCCCCGCCGCATCCATCCGCGATTTCGGAATCGCATTCCCCGCAAAACAGGCCGCCCGGTTCGACGCCGTGCACGCCCCCGTCGCCAGCCGGTCGAACAGGTACAACGTCCCACCGTTCAGATTCACCGATTGCGAATAGTCCCCGTCCCGTTCCAACACCGTCGGCACTCTCGATAACCTCGCTGCCTCCTGCTTTGCCCGGAACCCTTCAAAGCTCACCATGAAGAACGTCCGGTTGCGCACAATTGGCCCCGCCATCGTTGCCGCGAATTGATTCTGCCGCAGCACCGTCTTGTTCGTCTCGAAAAAGCTCCGCGCATCGAAAACATCGTTGCGGATGAAGTAATTCAGGTTCCCATGGATCTGGTTCGTGCCCGACCGCAGCACCATGTTCATCACTCCGCCCGCCTGCCGCCCGAACTCCGCCGAATATCCCGATACCTCCATCTTGAATTCCTGCAGCGCGTCGATGTTCGGCCTCGCCTGCGCCGCCGCTCCCCGCGCATTGCGGTTGTCGAAGCCATCCACGTAGAAATTCGAGTTCGATGCCCGCGCCCCATTTACGTTCAGCGCCGACCCCTGCCCCCCTTCCACCTTCGGCACCACCCCAGGAGTGAAGAACGCCAGATCCATGAAGTCCCGCCCTGACAGCGGCAACTCCTGAATCTCCGCCTGCACAATTACATCGCCTTTGATCGTTCCGTTCTCCGTGTTAATCGTCACCATCGACGATTCCACGTTCACCGTCTCGCTCACCGCCCCTACTTCCAGTTTGATGTCCGTCCGCAGCACCTGCCCCACCTGCAGCACAATCCCTTTTTGCGAGGCTTTGTGAAACCCCGCCGCTTCCGCAGTCAGTTCGTAATTGCCCGGCGCCAGATTGACCACCGAGAAATTCCCCGTCCCATCCGTCGCCACCCGCCGCTCGATGTTGGTGTCCACGTTGCGCACCACCACCGCGACGCTGGCCACGGCCGCTTCCGTCGAATCGGTGATCACCCCCGTAACCGTCGCCAGGTTCGATTGACCCAGCACTGCCTGCGCGGCGCCCAGTAGAAGAAGACAAGCAAGTCTCAATTTCATGCTCGATAGCCCTCTCGCTTCCCAGAATGTGCCCGGATTATATATCACCTTTCCGCCGGCGGGAAGCGGCCCTTCCCTGTAACTTCAGTCACAGACCCGCGGCACGTCCCGCCGTACCATCGCTTCCAGAGGTTTCTCACGATGACCGAACAGCACGACTGGAACCGCCGCTCCCTCCGCGATCTCATGCGCCACATCGTGCGCTGCCATCACGCCTATCTCCGCCACGCCATGCCCGCTCTCCATCAACAGCTCCAGCGTCTCCAGGCACTCTACGGAACCCTTGGTCCCGATCCCGCTCTCGGGCCTGTCTTCGCCGGCATGTGGGACGAACTCGACCTCCACATGGACAAGGAAGAAACCCTCCTCTTCCCCTACCTCGACCGTCTCGAAGCCGCCGCCGCCGTTTCGCTTCCTCACCCCTTCGCCGGCGCCCGCACCGGCGCGCTCGAACTGATGGAGGACGAGCATGAATCCGCCACCGCCTCCATGCGCGAGATTCGTCTCCTCACCAATCACTATTCCGTTCCTGAACTCTCCTGCCCTACTTACTCTGCCTTCATGAACGGTCTCCGCCAGCTCGAATCCGACCTCCACCTCCACATCCACCTCGAAAACAACATCCTCTTTCCCCGTGCCCGCCTCCTGATGTAACCTCAGCCCTGCCGCGGCACGTCCGCTACACTGAGACTATGCTGCTGGGTGGAGCTTTGTTGCTGTTCCTGTTTGCGCAGGCCGATCATGCGGCCGAAGGGCGCAAGGCTCTCGAAGCCAACCAGTTCGCCCAAGCCGCCGAGCATTACCAAAAGGCCATCGGCGCCGACCCCAAAGACTGGACCTCCCGCTTCCACCTCGCCCTCTCCCTCAGTCTCCTCAATAAGGACCCGGAGGCCATCGCCGCTTACCGCCAGGTACTCGCCGATCAACCAGGACTCTATGAAGCCCAACTCAACCTCGGCATCCTCCTGCTACGTCAGAAGAGCGCCGCCGAGGCCGAGCCGCTTCTTGCCTCCGCATCGGAAAAGAAACCCAAGGAATACCGCCCTCAGTTCTACCTCGCCGAGGCCCGCGCCGCTCTCGGCCAATCCCCTTCCGCCGAGTCCGCCTTCCGCGCCGCGCTCGCCATCCAGCCTCAATCCGCCGAAGCCGCCCTTGGACTCGGCCGTCTGCTTGCCAAATCCGCTCAATGGGACGAAGCCGAAAAGCACTACCGCCTCGCCGCCGCCGATCCCGAGTTCCGCCGCGCCCTGCTCGAACTCGCCGCCTCCTACGAACATGCCAAGCTCATGGAAAAGGCCGTTGCCCTCTACCGCCTGTTCCCCGATGACCCCGCCGCTCGCGAACGCGCCGGTGCACTCCTGCTCGATGGCGGCAACGCCGGCGACGCCGTCCCCGACCTCGAACTCGCCTATCGCCAATCGCCCACCAACGCCAACCGCCTTGCGCTCGCCACCGCCTACCTCCGCACCAAACAAGCTGCCAAAGCGCTCCCCCTGCTCCAACAGGCCACGCAGGAAGAGCCCAACCATCTCGACCTCCGTCTCTATTACGGCCGCGCCCTTCGCGATCAGCGCGACTTCCAGAACGCCGCCCGCGAGTTCTTCCGCGCCACCCAGATCAAGCCCGATTCCAAAGAGGCGTGGAACGAGCTATCGGCCATGCTCATCTCCCTTGAGAACTATCCCCAAGCCCTTGCCGCGCTCGACAAAGCGCAGTCGCTCGGCGGTGGCGGCGAAAACCCCGGCTATTACTACTTCCGCGCCATCGTCCTCGACCGCATGAAGGAATACAAACTCGCTCTCCCCAACTACCAGAAGTTCCTCTCCCTCAGCCAAGGCAACCCCGACGAAGAATTCAAATCCCGCGAACGCATTAAAGTCATCCAAAAGATATTAAACAAGCGATGATCGCCATTACCCTCTTTCTCGCTGCCGCCACGCTCCTCCCCGCCCAGAACCAAACCGTGGAGCAACTCGCCGCCGTCCGCGCCGAGCGAGAACCGGAAAAACGATATTGGAAGGCCCTCGAACTCGCCGCATCCGCCGCCGCCGCCGCCCGCACGAAATATGAGGCCGGCCTCTTGGAAGAATTCCGTTCTTCCCTTATATTGACTAAAGACGCGGTTGTCTTATGCGATGAGACCCTACGGGGTACTGGCAAGGACCCTGCCAAGAACCCCAAACATTTTAAGCGAGCGGAGCAGAAGATACGCGATATCATCCGCAAACTTTCCGGACTCCACGACGCAGTCAGCATCGACGACCGTGCGCCCGTACGCGATACTCGCGACGCCTTGCAGAAACTCCAGGAGGAACTCGTTACCGACATCGTCGGGCGCCGCAACTGACAGGTCGTAGGAAAGCATGATTTGGGCCGTTGTGATGGCCCTCCTGCCTGCCGTGGCGGGGGGGCCGCCAGAGGCAAGCCTGCGGGTCGCCTCCAACGAACAGTTTCCGCTAGCCTTCCGCTCCGCCGCCGCCGAGCCTCAAGGCTCCTTTCCTGCTGTCTTCACCGAAGCCGCACGTCGCGCCGGATACCGCCTGACCTGGGGTCTTTCGCACCGGCTCTCTCACCCAGGCCTTTTCCACCGGAGAAATCGACCTCTGGGCTGGCGCCGTCTCCACCCCGGAACGCCGCAAGGTTCTCTGCTTTACCCGCCCTTGGTGGAGTTCTTCCTTCCAGGTCTTGGTTCCCGCCGGCTCCCCCCTGCGGGATACCGCCGGCCTCGCCCGCAAGACTGTTGCCATTCATCGCGGTCCGCCCCTGGCCGTCTCCACCGATTCCGCCCTTCCGAACGCTCTCATTTCCTACCACGAATTCAGTGAGGATACGCTACGCTCACTTTGCACCGGCGCGGCCGCCGCCGCGGTACTCAACTCGATCCAAGTCCGCACCCTCCTTCTGCGCCGTCCCAGCGGATGCGAGAACTTCTCCTTTCAGTCTCTCCCCACCTCCTCGGCGCCTTCGATCTTTCCATCGCCGCCACTTTCCCGCAGCGCGCCATCGCCGATGCCATCCGCGCCCAAATCCAGAATCTGGCCGCCGACGGTACGATGGAACGTATCCTCGCCCTTCACCCCGGCTTGGAAGGCTCGGTGCCGGCCGTTGCTTCGGCCGCCTCCATTTCCTATCTCCCTCACTTTGCCGCCCTCGCCATTGTGACTGCCGCAGCCATGGCTCTCTACGCCTTCCACCAGCGCCGCGAACGGCTCCAGGCCCTTGCCTTGGCCCGTTCCTCTAACGTCGCCAAGGAGCAGTTTCTGGCCACCGTCAGCCATGAAATCCGCACGCCCATGAATGCCGTTCTCGGCTACCTCGACCTCCTCGAAGACACGCAACTCACCTCCGAGCAGAAACACCTTGCCGCGGACATCAGCCGCGCCACCACATCCCTCCTCACGCTCATCTCCAACATCCTCGATTTCTCCCGCATTCGTTCCGGCCACTTCGAACTCGCCCGCCGCCCCGTAGATCTCGTCTCCCTCATGCAGGATGTCGCTTCCTCCACAGTCCTCATGGCGGAGGCGAAGGATCTCGAACTGGCTGTCTGCATCGATCCCAGTGCGCCACGCACGCTTCTCGGCGATGAAGGCCGTCTCCGCCAGGTGCTGCTCAACCTCTGCGCCAACGCCGTGAAGTTCACCAGCGCAGGCTATGTGCGCATCGACGCTCACTACCGCGACGGCCACCTCATCCTCGCCGTGCGCGACACCGGCGCGGGCATCCCCTCGAACAAGCTCGACCGGGTCTTCGAGCCCTTCGTGCAGGTCGACTCCACCGACACGCGACCCCATGAAGGCGTCGGCCTGGGGCTGGCCATCGTGCGCGATCTGGTGCGCCTCATGCATGGCGTCATCTCGGTGGAGAGCACCGATCGCATCGGGTCGCAGTTCACCATCCGCATTCCTCTTGCCGCCGAAAGTCCCGAGGGCTGGATTACCCCATCCCGCCTCGGCCAGTCCACCTCCGCCGTCCTGCTGTTGCGCGAGTCCGCCAATGCCTCCATCCTTCGCGACTACCTCCGCTTCGCCGGCGTCGAAACGCACGAGTTCCGCGAGGAGTCCGATGCCTCGGCCTGGCTCCGCAAGAACGGTCCCACCTCCGCGCAGGCGTTGCTGCTGTTTGCCGATCCGCGCCTGCTCTCCATGCCCGAACTCTTCGCCCGCGATGTGCGCACCATGGGCTGGAACCGCGGCAAGCGTCTCATCCTTGCCGGGCCCATTTCCGCCTTGCGGCTGCTCACGCAGCGCTCCCGCGAGCCCTTCCACGGCGCCCTGGAATGGCCCATCTCCGTGGCCGCGCTCCTCCACATGCTTCTTCCCGCGGAGACCACCATTGTTGCAGAGCCTCCGCCTGCTCCTCTGCCCGGCGGCCTCACTCTGGTCGTCGACGACAACCCCATCAACCGCAAGATCGCCGGTGCTCTTCTGCGCAAGCTCGGCTGCCGGGTCGATGTTGCCGCCGATGGACAGACCGCTGTCGAAATGTGCCGTCACGCTCACTACCAGCTCATCCTGATGGATTGCCAGATGCCGGTCATGGACGGTTACGCTACCGCCAACCTCATTCGGCGCCAACTGGCCCCGCGCGCCACCACCCGCATTATCGGCGTCAGCGCCAGCACCGAAGACGAAACCCGTGCCCGTTGCATCGAGGCCGGTATGGACGGCTACCTCCCCAAGCCGCTCACCGTCGCGTCCTTGCGCCGTCTTCTCGACGGGCTCGCCGCCTCCGATGCCAAAGCATCGCTGTAACATCTTCCCGCCCGCGCAACCGCTTCTCCTTCCGCCGCGTCCCAGTTCTGTGCTTCTGCTTCAAGCCGCACTCTTGGTTCTGATGCCCGCCCGCGCCGCCGAAGTCCCTGTCCTGCGCGTCCCCCACCCGTTCTCCGGTTCCCGCCTGCTCATTCCCAATCCGGCCACCGCGGGCGATGCCAAACGCACGGCCGTCGTCATGCTCCATGGCAGTGAGGGAGGCTCGGCATGGCTCATCAAACCCGAAGCCGATCTCATCGCCAGCCAGGGCTACGCCGTCCTCGTGCTTTGCTACTTCGATTGCAACCGCGGTCTCACCGGGCCCCGCCAGACTCTCCGCGACATCGATGTTTCCCTCATCCCCCGCGCCATCTCCTGGCTTCGCGAGCAGCCCTGGAGCAACGGCGCCGTAGCCCTCTACGGCTTTTCCCGTGGCGCCGAGTTGGCGCTCATCGCCGGCAGCCTCGAAGGCCCCGATTCCGAACGCCCCTCCGCTCTCATTGCACACTCCCCCTCCGACCTCTACAACAGCTATTTCAACTGGAGCTGGCGTGAGCCCGCCTGCTGGCTCTGTCCCCTCGGCCCCGGCCGTTGCCCTGGGTCTGTGCCCCAACCCGCGCACCAATGGAATGACGCCTGCGGTCCCGACAATGAGCGCCGCATGGACTTCTCCCGCAGCGCCTGGATCGTCGACGGTCTCAGCGTTCCGGCCGGCCGCCGCATCGCCGTCGAGGACATCTCGCTGCCAACCCTCATCACTGTCGGCGAGGAAGATCAAACCTGGTCCCCCGATCAAACACGCCGCATCGAATCGCGCATGCGCGCCGCCGGACGCGACCCCGAGGTGCACTACTTCCCCGGCGCCGGCCACGTTTTCGGCGGCGATGACGAGAACCGCCGCCGCAGCCTTGTCCTCACGTTCCTGGCGCGGCTCTAGCCCGCGCTGCCGTCCTGCTTTACCACGTACCGCTTCACCGCCGTCGCCCGCCCGCTGTCGGCTTCCACATCCACAATCACCGCGTGCAGTTGGGCGTTCTCCTTGGCCGTATCGAAGCGCACCGGCAGCGAGGTGAGGAACTTGCGCAACACCGGATCCTTCTCCACCCCGATCACCGAATCGTACGGACCCGTCATGCCGCAATCGGTCTGGTAGGCAGTGCCCCGCGGCAGAATGCGCGTGTCCGCGGTCGGCACATGGGTGTGTGTGCCCACCATGGCCGTCACCCGCCCGTCCAGGTGCCAGCCCATCGCCATCTTCTCGCTGGTCAGTTCTGCGTGGAAGTCCACAAACCGCACCTTCACCGATGCATCCATCGCCCCCAGAATCTCATCCGCCTTGCGGAACGGGCAGTCCGTCGCCGGCATGTAGGTCCGTCCCTGCAGATTCATCACCGCGCACGTCACCCCATTGCGGGCCTGTACCGTCACCACCCCCTTGCCCGGCAAATCCGGAGCGTAGTTGGCCGGCCGCAGCAGGCGCGGCTGCCGGCCCAGATGCTCGTAGATTTCGCGCTTGTCCCAGATGTGATTGCCCGAGGTCAGCACGTCGAGCCCCATCGCCAGCAGGTCCTCGCAGATCTGCGGCGTTACGCCGAAGCCTCCGGCCGAATTCTCGGCATTGGCGATGGCCAGATCGATGCGTTCGTTTTCGACGATGAATGGCAGGTGTTCGGCAACCAATTTCCGCCCTACGGAGGCGAAAATATCGCCGATAAATAAGATGCGCATGGGAGAAGGGGAGTGCAGGAGCGCCCCATCAAACCGTCCCCACCCCTGTCATTGACCCCTTTGACAACAAGGGGGGAATCCTCCGGGCGCCTTCAGGCTTCTCTGACGCGGCTTACACCGCCGAGCTTGCTCACCGGCGCGTCAATCCATAAGGAACGAGACGGACTCCATGACATTGGTATAGGATCAATTTTTAAGAGGCAGACACGTATCCAACAGAAACGCTCCAGACCGTAGAATACCACGCCCTGCCCGGAAAAACGCCCGCAATACGCGATTTCCCCCACCCCCCATTGGTATCCTGTAGAGACAATGTCAGTGGTTCGATTGACAGCGCATGCCAAGGCTGCCGGTTGAGCATCGAAATTGAGTCCAAAGGTTTTGGACCTCGTGCTCCCCGGCCTCCCCAGCGTGGCCGATCCTAATGTGCTGGTTGGTTTCCAAACGTCCGACGACGCGGGCGTGTACCGGCTGAGCCCGGAGTGTGCCCTTGTCCAGACCGTCGACTTCTTTACCCCCATCGTCGACGATCCGTTCACTTTCGGCGCCATCGCCGCCGCCAACGCCCTCTCCGATGTCTACGCCATGGGTGGCCGCCCGATCACCGCGCTGTCCATCCTCGCCTATCCCGGCAAAGGCGATCTCGCCGTACTGCGCCAGATCCTCGAAGGTGGCGCCTCGAAGATGATCGAAGCCGCCTGCCCCGTCGTCGGCGGCCACAGTGTCAACGACGAAGACATCAAGTTCGGCTACTCCATTACGGGCACCGTCCACCCCGACCGCGTCTGGACCAACGCCGGCGCCCGCCCCGGCGACACGCTGCTGTTCACCAAGCGCATCGGAACCGGGGTCATCAGCACCGCTCTGAAGCGCGGGTTGGCCTCTGCCGGGCATGTCGAAAGCTCTGTCGAATCGATGCTGTTGCTGAACCGCGGCGCGGCCGAAGCGCTGGCCGGTCTCACCGTGCATGGCTGTACCGACATCACCGGCTTCGGCTTCCTCGGCCACGCCCGCGAGATGGCGCTCGCCTCCAACGTCACCCTGGAGATCGAAGCCGCCCGTGTACCGCTGCTCCCCGGGGCGCTCGATTACGCCCGTCAGGGAGCGATTCCCGGAGGCCTCAATAACAACCGCGACTTCGCCTCACCTTGTGTCGCGCCGCTCTCCACCGTCGATCCCGCCTTGCTGCAACTGCTCTACGATCCCCAAACATCCGGCGGACTTCTTGTTTCGCTCCCCGCCTCCGATGCCGCCCGCATGTGCGAGCGCTACGCATCCGCTGTCATCGTCGGGCGCGTCGCCGAACGCCGGGAAAAACCCATTCATATCCTATGAACAATCCCATCATCGTGGCCCTCGATGTCCCTACTCCGGACGAAGCCCGTGCCCTCGTCCGAAGGATCGGGGATGCCGCCGGATTCTACAAGGTCGGCATGGAACTCTACGCCGCCGCCGGCATCGCTTTTGTCGATGAACTCTTGCAAGCCGGCCACAAAGTGTTCCTCGATCTGAAGTTCTACGACATCCCAGAGACCGTGAAACGAGCCACCGCGCAGGTGGCCCGGCTTGGAGTTCATTTGCTCACGGTGCACGGCAGCAACGCCGTCATGCGCGCCGCCGTCGAAGGCCGCGCAGGGGCTTCTTTGCGCCTGCTTGGGGTGACGGTCCTCACCAGCTTCGATCAGTCCGATCTGGCCGACCTCGGCTACCCTTGTCCGGTCGAAGACCTGGTTGCGCTTCGTGTGCGGAAAGCCAAGGAAGCCGCGGTCGACGGGATTGTTTGTTCGCCGCTGGAGGCGGCCAGTGTGCGCCGGACGCTCGGCCCGGAGGCGATTGTCGTCACTCCAGGGGTGCGCAGCGCCGGGGCAGGCAAAGGCGACCAGAAGCGTGTCGCCACTCCCGCCGAAGCCATGGCGGCGGGAGCAACGTATCTCGTCATCGGCCGCCAGATCACCCGCGCCGAAGACCCGCGCGAGGAAGCTCATCGCATCCTCGCCGAACTCTAGTCGCCGTTCAGAACAAGGCTCGCATGCCTTTTGATTCACTCTGCGATCTCCAGCGGTTCCACGTTCTCTTCCGCCCGAAGCCATCCGTCGTTGCCTTGACCCGGCGCGCGTTGGAATCGTAGGTGGTCGAAGCCGTAGCCCCGTTCCGCCCGCCCTTCCATGCCAACCTCAGAAAACCGTTCCATGCGTTTTCAACCTCACCGCCGTTTCCCTGGAAGTTTGTCTCGGCTTGTCTCGGTTGTGCTTCTCACCAGCTCTGCTGGCATGGGTACGAATTACACTTAGCCCCTGACGTGTTGTAATCCATAGGACCGCAACAGCGCAGGGGTTAGTTTCCTTCAAGAAATTAATAGAAAGGGCCTCAAAATGAGGAAGACGGAACTGCCCTGGCTCGACCAACTGATACGTCTCTTCATCAGGCTACTTCACTTCAGTTCGGCCCCGCCTCCCTTTGCGTGACTGCAAGTCGGCGTGGACGAGTTCGCGACTCTCCTTCGGTGGCAACTCGCATCCAATAAACACGGGTCGCAGCGGCGATAAGGAAGTTGTGGCGTGTAATAATAAATATAAAAATATTGGAATTAGGAAGAATGTGGTAATATTAGTGCGAAGGAGAAATTCGTAATGGATTCTCACGAGCGTTCCGAAGCCCAGCAGGAAGCTTCCCGCCAGAACGGCGCAAAAAGTTCCGGCCCCGCCACCGCCGAAGGCCGCCGCCGCTCTGCGGAAAACAGCACCAAGCACGGGCTCTTCTCTTCCCGTGTCGTCCTCGTCAACGAGTCGCAGGAGTTGTTCGATCGACTCCTCCAATCCCTCATCGACGAACACAAACCCGTCGGCCCTACCGAAGAACATTTGGTCGAAGACATGGCCGTCGCACGCTGGAAAATGCGGCGTCTTTACAGCATGGAAGCCGCCGGTTACGACACCGACATGTTTATCCACCGCCAGTCGTTCGACGAATGCTTCCAGCCCAACGACCCCGGCATGCGTCATCACGATGCCGCTAGTTCCATCAATACAACCCAAAAAGGACTCCTCGAATTCTACGACCGCTCCCTCGGACGTCTCCACCGCGTCTACCGCAACTCCCTCGCCGATTTGCTGCGCTTGCAGGCTCGCCGATCCGCCGCAAGCCACTCATCCCCCCGGAAAGAGGCGCCCAAATCCGCTCCCGGCGTCGCTACGCCGCCTCCGCAACCTGTGGATCCCATTACACTAAGCGAAAAAGTGAGAAACGAACCCGGGAGTTTCCCGAATTATCCTCCTATTCACCTCAAGACCTATATCGAGCCGGAAGCGTTCGCCTTTTGTTCGAAGGTCGATCACGCCAAGCTGAATCCGCTGGCCTTCCAATCCGCCAAGGGCAGGCCACTCAAGGACGATTTTTCCAAGTTCTTCAAACCGGCGGCCTGAAACGCGCCCCCAATCGGAGCGTGTAAACTGGTGCTTCCAGGTTCTCCCATGACCCGTAGACAACTCCTGTCCACTCTCGCCGCGCCGGCCGTCTTGCCCGCGCAATCCCCCAAGCGCCGCAACGTCATCTTCATCCTCGTCGACGATCACCGCTTCGATGCCATGGGCTTCCTCAAAGGCCAGGAATGGCTGGAAACTCCCAACATGGACCGCATGGCCCGCGAAGGTCTCCATTTCAGGAACGCCTTCGTCACAACGGCCCTTTGTTCCCCCAGCCGTGCCTCCGTGCTCACCGGTGTCTACGCTCACAAACACCGCATCGTCGATAACAACACCCCCATCCCCAAGGGCACTACCTTCTTCCCCAGCTATCTGCAAAAAGCCGGCTACAAGACCGGATTCTTCGGAAAATGGCACATGGGCGCCGACAGCGACGCTCCGCAACCCGGCTTCACCAAGTGGGTGAGCTTCCGCGGCCAAGGCAATTACCTTCCGGCGCGTCTTACCATCAATGTCGACGGCAAGAGCGTTCCGCAAAAGGGCTACATCACCGACGAACTCACCGATTATGCGCTCGATTGGCTGCGCACTCTCCCCAAAGATCAGCCCTACTTCCTTTATCTCTCGCACAAAGCCGTTCACGCCGAGTTCACTCCCGCCGAACGCCACAAAGGCAAGTACAAGGACAAGACCTTCGTCTTTCCGAAGACGATGGCCGCCACCGGCGAGTACGCGCAGCACCGCCCCATGTGGGTCCAGAACCAGCGCAACTCCTGGCATGGTGTCGAATATCCTTATCACTCCGATCTCGACATCGCCGGCTACTACAAGCAGTACGCCGAGACGTTGCTCGCCGTCGACGACAGCATCGGACGCGTCTTCGAGGAGCTGAAGCAGCGCGGACAACTCGACTCCACTCTCATCGTCTACATGGGCGACAACGGATTCGCCTTCGGCGAACACGGCCTCATCGACAAGCGCACTGCCTACGAGGAGTCGATGCGTGTCCCCATGCTGGCGCGCTGCCCGGAGCTGTTCCCGGGCGGACGAACCGTGAACGAAGTCGTCGCCAATCTGGATATCATGCCCACCGTGCTCGATGCGGCCGGAGTGGCGGCCCCCAAGGGACTCGACGGCGCCAGCTTCCTTCCCATCGCCCAAGGCAAGCCCGCCAACTGGCGCAAGGAACTGCTCTACGAATACTATTGGGAGCGCAATTTTCCGCAAACGCCGACGATTCACGCCTTGCGCTCGGAGCGCTTCAAATTCATCCGTTATCACGGCATCTGGGACATCGACGAACTGTACGACTTGCAGGAAGACCCCATCGAAGCGAAGAATCTTATCTTCAGTCCCGATCATCAGAAGATCGCCGCCCAGATGCGAACGCGGCTCTTCGATATCCTCGAACAAACCGGTGGCAACAACATGCCCCTGTGGCCCGACCGCGGCGGCCAGCAGAATCGCCGCCATCCCACCCGGACCAAAGCCGCGGAGTTTCCTCCTCAGCTCGAACGAAAAGAGAGATAAGCCATGAAGCGTAGAACCTTTTTCGGAACGGCGGCGGCAGCGCTGGCGCCCGTCACCGCGCAAACGCAGACAAAGCCCAATATCCTCTGGATCACTTGCGAGGACATGAGTCCGAACCTCGGCTGCTATGGCGATAAATACGCCACCTCGCCGAACATCGACAAACTGGCCGCCAAGTCGCTGCGCTACCGGAATGCATGGTCGAATTTCCCCGTTTGCGCTCCGGCCCGCACCACGCTCATCTCCGGCATGTACCCCCCGTCCACCGGCGCCGAGCACATGCGCAGCTTCACCCATCTCGACGCCGGACAGCGCATGTATCCCTGCTACCTGCGCGACGCCGGCTACTATTGCACCAACAATTCCAAGGAAGACTACAACCTCGACTACACCGGAACCGTGTGGGACGAGTCGAGCAACAAGGCCCATTGGCGCAACCGCAAAGCGGGGCAGCCGTTCTTTGCCGTCTTCAACTTCATCGTGACGCACGAAAGCCAGATCCGCCGCCGCCCGCATCAGGCCGTGCACGATCCCGCCGGGGTGCGCCTGCCCGCCTATCATCCGGACACTCCGGAGGTGCGCAAGGATTGGGCGCAATACTACGACAACATCACCACCATGGATCAAATGGCCGGCCGCGTCCTCGCCGAACTGGAAGCGGACGGGCTCACCCAGGACACCATCGTCTTCTTCTATTCCGATCATGGATCGGGCATGCCGCGCAGCAAACGCTGGCCCTACAATTCAGGACTGCATGTGCCCATGCTGGTGCATTTCCCCGGCAAGTGGAAGCATCTTGCGCCGAGTGGTTACGGGCCTGGCGCGACTACCGATCGCCTGGTCTCCTTCGTCGATCTTGCCCCGACACTCTTCAGCCTGGCCGGCATCGCCAAGCCCGCCCACATGCAGGGCTACGCCTTTCTTGGTCCACAGGCTGCGCCGGAACAGCCCTATGTCTACGGATTCCGCGGCCGCATGGATGAGCGCTACGACCTTGTCCGCAGCGTGCGCGACAAACGGTACGTCTATGTCCGCAATTTCATGCCGCACCGCATCTACGGGCAGTTCATCGCCTACATGTTCGAGACGCCGACCACTACCAAGTGGCACGAGCTCTATCTGCAAGGCAAATTGAACGAGGCCCAGCGCAAGTTCTGGGAACCGAAGCCCGCCGAGGAACTCTACGATCTTCAGACCGATCCCGATGAGGTCAAGAATCTGGCCTCGTCCCCGGCCCACCGGCAGATTCTCGAGCGCATGCGCAAAGCGCAGCTCGATCTCGCCATTAGTATCCGCGATGTGGGCTTCCTGCCCGAAACCGAATTCCACGCCCGCTCGAAGGGTAAAGCGCCCTATGCCATGGGTCACGATCCGGCACAATACAACGCCGAACGGGTCATTCGCGCGGCATCGAAAGCCACGCAAACGGCGCGGCCGAAGAATGCTGAGTTCGTCAAAGACCTCGCCGATCCCGACAGCGGCGTGCGCTATTGGGCGGCCGTCGGCCTGCTCATCAACAAATCGAATCCGCCGGAATTGAAGAAACTGCTCGAAGACCCCGCCATTTGCGTGCGCATAGCCGCCGCCGAGGCCATCGCCGCCGCCGAATCCGATCCCAAGGCGGCCATCGAGCTTCTCATCGAATACTCCGATCAGGTCAAGCACGGCGCCTACACCGCGTTGCTCGCGCTCAACTCGCTCGACAACCTCGGCGACAAGACGCGGCCCTACAGCAGCCGCATCGGCAAGCTCCCGCCCAAGGATCCGAAAGCCGATGCACGTTTCGCCGGCAACGCCGGCAATCTCATCCGCCGCATCGTCACTAAGCCGCCGGGGCAGTAAACGTCACGCTGTCAATTGCGCCATCAGGATTACGGCGCGAGGCAAATGAAACGGGTCCTTCACTGGAAGCGCGATCAACTCCGTGATCGGCTCGCCGCGCCGGTCCAGACGCTGCCGCCACTCGCCCGTATGGGGCATGGCGAAATGGCGCAGCGACCATTCCTCCACCCGTTGGAACCACTCTTCGCACCACGGCTCGCCCGTCAGTTGGTTGAGCAGTAGCAGCGCGTACAGCGCTTCGGTGTGCGGCCACCACACCTTCTTTTCCGCGTTGGCCAGAAAGGGGGAGTTGCCATCGGCATCGATGGCCAGATAGATGCCGCCGTATTCCGCGTCCCAGGAGACTTCCAATTGCCGCTTCACCACCGCCGCGGCTCTGCGGATCACATCCTCGCGGCCTCTGCGGCGCGCCCAATGCAGCACGAACCACATCGATTCGATGCCGTGGCCCGGCATCACGGCGCTGCCTTCCGTCCCTGGTAGCGGCTGGTAGGCACGGTCGAGAAACTCGAGGACAAGATGATCCCGTTCGCTGCGGACAAAGCGGTCCATTACACGCATCGCGTAGTCATCGGCGGCGCGCTCAATGGCTGCGTCGCCGGTCGTTTGCGCCAGTTCATTCGCCACCTCGGTGAGAATCATCGGCACCGCATGTGGCCTTCTTCCGCGTGGCAAACGGTAGGGCGCCACCTCGTCGAAGTCTTCCTCTTCCACGCGCCGCGCCACGCGATGAAACGTATTGAGCGCTACCTCGAGCGCCTGTCTGTCGTGCGACGCGCGATAGTATTCGCTGATGCCGTAAACGGCAAAGCAGTCGGCGTAGATGCTGGTGTGGCCTTCCAACACGCGCCCTTCGCGCGTCGTGCGGTATACCCAGCGCCCTTGTTCGTCGCGGCCGTGCGCCAGCAGGAATTCGACGGTCTGCCGCGCCGATTCGAGAAATTCAGGGCGCGCTTCGATGCGGTTGTACAGCGCCGAGGCCACCCACGCCCATCGGCCTTGCGACCAGAGGTACTTGTCTTCGCTGAGCAATGCGCCGTCCTCGGTCATCGAAGAAAGCACGCCGCCGTGCGTGCGGTCGACGCCGTGCCGCCACCAGAACGGCACGATGCCGTTGAGCAGCCGGTCTCGATAAGTGCGATGAATGCGTGTCCGGTCCATCTTTATCAGTATGCTGAATGTCTGAGGTCACATGGATTTCCGCAAGCTTGTCATCATCGGTTCGCTTGCCGCCCTGTGCGGCTATGGCGTGTTGCGCGTTGTGAAGATCGGGCGTCAGGCCGATGGCGCCTATCTTCTGCCCACCGGCCAATACATCACGCCCTCCGGCGTGCACATCGAAGTGAATGACCGCCCGCTGGGAATGACTCTCTCTCCCGATGGAGCCACGCTCGCCGTCGTCACCGGCAGCAACTTCGCTCCGCGGGCCGTGCATCTCATCTCGACGGCGCGAAGCAAGCTCATGCAATCGATGGCGATCGGAGACAGTTTCGCTGGGGTCGCCTTCAGCCCGGACGGCTCTACGCTATATGTCGGCGGAGGGCAGAATCACGACATCAAGGTGTTCCGCCGTGCCGGACAGGACGGGTTCGCTCCCGCCGGTGCGGTGTCGATTCCGGGCTCCGCGCCCAGCGGGCTGGCAATCTCCGCCGATGGGAAGACGCTGGTGGCCGCGCTGAATCTGAAGCACTCCATCGCCATTATCGATACGCAAACAGAGGCCGTCGAACAGGTGGCCGTCAGCAACTACCCCTACACCGTCGTGCTGTCCGCCGACGGCAAGCTGGCCTATGTCACCAATTGGGGCGGACGCAAGCCGCGCCCCGAAGACAAAGCCGATTCGAACTTCCCCATTGTGGTCGATCCGAGAACCGGCATCCCGGCCAGCGGCACCATCTCGATTGTGGACATCGGCGCCCGCAAAGTGGTGCGCGAGATCGAAGTGGGCCTGCATCCAAGCGGCATGGCGCTGCATGCCGCATCGAAGCGCCTCTACATCGCCAACGCCAACAGCGACTCCGTTACGGTGCTCGATACGCACACGCACAATGCGCTGGGCAGCATCAATGTGCGGCCGTTTACCAAAGCGCCGCTCGGCAGCTCGCCGAATGCGCTGGCCGTGAGCGCCGACGGCAAGACGCTTTATGTCGCCAATGCCGCCAACAACGCCGTTGCCGTTGTCGACGTGTCGAAACCGGAAGCGGAAGTGCGCGGCTATCTTCCCACCGGCTGGTACCCGACTGCGGTCGCCTTGAGCGCCGATCAGCGCCGCCTCTTCATCGCCAGCGGCTACGGCTTCGGATCGCTGGCCGCTACAGCCAGCGGAGGCTCAGGGCGCAGCTACAAAGACCGCAAAGGCGTGGTCTCCATCGCGGACGTGCCCGCCCCGGCGCAACTGCGCCGCCTGACGGCGGAAGTGATGCGCAACAACCATGCCGGTCAACCATGGACCACTCGCGCCTCATCGCCGCGCAATCCCGTGCCGATGAATCTCTCCGAAACATCTCCCATTGAACATGTTTTTTACGTCATCAAGGAGAACCGGACCTACGACCAGGTCTTCGGAGACATGCCGCAGGGCAACGGCGATCCTTCGCTGGTGCACTTCGGCCGCGATGTCACGCCGAATCACCACGCGCTGGCGGAGCAGTTCGTTCTGCTCGACAACTTCTATGCCCCGGGCGATCAATCGGCGCTCGGCCACCGCTGGTGCACGCAGGGGTATGCATCGGATTGGATTCATAAGTACGGCAACGCCAGAAACGACACCAATCCGATGCTCTTCGCCCCCAGCGATTTTCTTTGGGACAACGCCAAAGCGCACGGGGTCAGCGTTCGCTCTTACGGCGAGCGGGGCCAGGTGACGCTCACCCCGGCTAACGCCACCTGGACCGACGTTTACAACGATTGGAAGAACAAGACCAATCGCGTGCAGATCGCCGCGCGCACTCCCATCGCCGGGTTGAAAGACGTCTATTCTCCGCACTATCCGGGCTTCAGCATGACGATTCCCGATCAGGTGCGCATGGACCGTTTTCTGGAGGATTTCCGCAAGTTCGAACGCGACGGCAATCTGCCGCGGCTGACGATTCTGCTCTTGCCTACGGATCATACCGACGGCACCGCGCCCGGATTCCCCACGCCGCGGGCGATGGTAGCCGATAACGACCTTGCCCTCGGGCGCCTGGTGGAAGCGATTTCCAATAGTAAGTACTGGCCGAAATCGGCGGTTTTCGTCGTCGAAGACGATGCGCAGAACGGCCTCGATCACGTGGACGGGCACCGAACGGTCGCCCTCGCCGTCAGCCCCTTCACACGGCGCAAAGCGGTTGACAGCACGTTCTACACCACCATCAACATGTACCGCACGATCGAGCAGATCCTCGGGCTGCCGCCGAGCAATCAGTTCGATCTTGCCGCCGAGCCGATGTTCTCCGTATTCTCCACCAACCCCGATAACACGGCCTACAAAGCGATTCCCAATCGAATCCCACTCGATGAAATGAATCCGCCGCTCAAAGCCTTGCTCGGGTTGCAACGGCAACTGGCGGTGGCTTCGGCGGCGATGGACTTCGAAGAACCCGACGCCGCGCCCGAGGATGTATTGAATCGCGCCATCTGGCACTCCATCATGGGATTCCATAAAATATATCCTCGCGGGCGCACGACGATAGAGTGAGATGAGTAGGGTCATGCGGCTTTCCTGGCATCGTTGCGGCGTTCCCAAAAGTCTTGGAAGCGTCCGCTGAGGCGGGAGCAGCGGAGGGCAATGATGGCGTTGGAGCCGCGCACCGTCC
>JAEUQG010000300.1 GCA_016789755.1 Bryobacterales bacterium | reverse complement strand
CTGGGGAGTTCCGCAGGATCATCGAAGACAGGCATTTCCGGACAAATGTCGGCAATCTCCTCACGCCGGTCGGAAACCACAAGGGCGCCGCAGGCGAGCGCCTCATAGATGCGCGGGTTCATGGAATAGGCGGGGATCATGCCGCGATTCATCTGGTGTACTTCGCGGAAGACGTTGATGACGATCTTCGTGTCTCGATAGAGATTGGCGGTTTCTTGCGGCGGCACCTTGTTTGCCATCAGCAGGGCGCGAAGTTCCGGTGTTCTCCATCCGTTGCCAACGACGTAGGAGAGCAGGCCCTCTTGTGCCAGGGGAGCGAGGCATCGTTCGCGGAAGGGGAACGGGTGGCCAATGAATCCAACCCCGTGCCTCCGTGGGATCCCGGCACGATAGTGATACTGATGTGGGTCATAGCAGACGGGCAGATAGTGGGCGCGAGGGTGGCGGCGCAGGACGCTGCGATCGTTGACGAAGACCGTGTCGTAGCGGCCGGAGAATTGCGAACTGCCGTCCACCAGATACGGCTCATCGAGCAGCCACACCGCTTGTTTCACGCCCGGCAGCGCGACGTGTGTTCTTCCTCCGAAGCAATGTCCATGCACCACCATCGCCAAGTCGGGTTGAAAATCGCGGGCGCGGTCGCGCAATGTGCGGTCGTTCCATTGCGCGCCGTCGTGGAGCAGGTTCAGGTCGGAAGCGGCGCGTGACAGTCCTTCGGTGAAGACCGAGCCGCCGGCGACGAATTCGTAGTTGACGAAGAAGAGCTTTTTGGGCACGACCGGAGGAGGCAGCGGACACGCGAATTGCTCTGGTGTCATTTTGGGCAGCGCGGTGAGGCGGCTCTGCGCGCTGAGATTGAACACCTCGATACCCAGTTCGCGCAGGCGCTCGTATAACTGGCGATACTCCTCATTGATGCGCGGCAGATCGGCGGTGAGGGTATGCTGGCCGGTGCGGGCGAAGAAATGATGGTCGGTGAAATCCACTCCAATGAGCCCGATACGGCGCGCACCCATGTGCGCCGCCAGGCACAGCGCCACATAGGGGGAATTACGCGTGTAGTGGAGCACGTTGGGATCGCCGAAATCGGTTCCTCCCTTGCGGCCGAGTGGAAAGCGGACGATGTGCGGGTGGGCGAACTGGGGCTTCAGTTGTGTGAACACCACACGGGCACGTGTAGTCTCGACGAAGTGAAAGCGATCGCCGCGAAACTCCGCTTTGCCATTGAGAACCAGCAGGTAGTCGGGGTGAAAGAGGCGTCCCACGTCGTTCACGCCGATGCTGGTGTAACGCTCCGGCGCGACCGCTTCATTCAATGAGGAGCCGCAGCCGCACACCAGCATGGTCTCGTTGGCGTGCAGCCCGCGGAATTCTTTCAACGTGGTGGGGAGCGATGGCTTCCACATGCGGGACCTACGGGTGTGTCGACCACCACGGCGCCTGTTTGGACACCGATGCCACGGAGATGGGAATATCGTCCAATTCGACGAGTGGCAATTGACTGCCGGATATGGTGCAAAACAGTGTGACCGCGAGCGACAATTCCGCCTCGCTGGCGGAAGGCATGTACTTCAGATACCAGGCGCCGATGGTCTCCACCAGTTGGGCGGAAACAGTTAGCGGCGACGATGTGACAGGCAGGTTGTCTGCAAGCAGGATGGGGATTTGGGCGCGCAGCTTCATGCCAGGCGACGATGCTTGCGCCGGCGCCGCTACTTCATAGGAATAGGATGCGGCGATGCGTAGCACCGAGTCCTGCGTCGAGCCCACGGCAAAGATCGGTTCGAGAATGGACTCGAGTGTGGCATAGAGCGTAATTCCCGGCTGCATCACGGGCAACTGCGGGTGCTGGATGAACGGGATCACGGCGTTGGCGAATTGCACTTCAGGCGTTTCGTAAACAAACTCAGGATTGGTCTGCTGCCCGGATTCTTGCAGATTGGCGTTGCGCACCACCGATGTGGAACTGATGGCCGTCTGCCGGTTGAGGATGGGGAGCGGCGTGAAGGTGAGTGTCATCTGCCCGATATCCTCTAGAAAATTGGCAGGCGTGGCATCGGCGAAGTGATACTCCAGATCGGTCCAGCCGGGCGGTGAAGAAGCGGGATGGATGTTGGTTGGCCCGGACTGGCTGCCGTTCTTCAGAGTGATGATGGGCCACACCGGAGGGATGTCGCTGGCCGGTTTGGCTTGCACCAGCAGAACCGATGGGCTCGATCCGGCGCGAATGGTGAACTGATCCACCACCTGCGGAACCATGGCCTCTCCGAACAGATCCGGTTTCCAGTAATCGGCCCAAGCCTGGCTCACATTGCCGGCGGCGTTGATGAACTCCAGAATGAGCGCCGATGCCGTACCGGGGGAATCGCCGGGCGACGCGGTGAGGCCAGGGAAGGCTTCTTCGGCGATCACGCTCAGTCGCGGAGCAATAGAGGCATACGTCGCCTGGAATGCCAGCAGATTGCCGAGCAAACTGTTCGCCGGAGGCGTCCCCACGCCGGGAAGGGAGCGCTGCTGCTCTACCGTCCCGTTGTAGGTGACGTCGAGGTTCAACTCATCCTGCGCCGCCCATTGATGGGCGATAGTGACGGCGTAGCTCCACTCGAGCGCGGCGCTGATCTCGTTCTCGTTCGGGCTGGGCGTGACGTTCGCCGCGACAGCGGATTGCGATACGAGCACCGGCGAGGGAGGATAGAACGCGAGCGGGATGGGAATGTCTGCCATCGGGGAGATGGTCATTTCGAGAGGAGCGCCAGTGGGAAGCACGTACTTCAACCACGACGACGGAATGTAGCCCATCTCTTCCGGCTGAATGTCGTGCTGCATGTAGGTGGTGGAGAAGCTAAGCGGGAGGCTGATGTCGGCTTGTTGTCCCGGATTCGCCGCGGAGACGAGAACCGTCAAATACTGCTCTCCCGTGGCCAGATCGAGTTGCCCATTGGTGATGGTGTAGACCTGTCCGGAAGCGCCGGGCGTGCTGAGCGGCGAGCCCGCAACGCCGAACAGCGAAGGCGGATTGGGACCGGGAGTGGTTGGATCCAGTTCGCCGGCGATGGTGACGTTCGCTTTGGCCTGCGCGATGGTGGAGATGGTGTAGGCGGAAGAAAGCGAGGTCAACAGCGCCTGCTGCAAACGCTCGAATGCCTGATCCGGATCGCCGGCGGGTTGTTGTTCCAACAGTGGCGCCAGCCCGGTAGGAATTGACGCGGCCAGATCCGCTTTCAATTGGAGCAGCGTGTTGTAGTAATTGGTGCTCTTGATCCGGTCGAGGATAGCAATGGCGACAGCGAAGCGCGGAGAGAGAAGATTGTCGAACGCCTGCAGGAACTGCTGGGCAAGCACATCCAAGTCGATGCCGTTGCCGACGAGCTTCGTGCTCAAGGGGCGAAGAGCGAAGTACACCAACTGGTTATCGAAGCCGACACTAATGCCGGCGGTGGTGCTCCATCGCACGACCCACAACGGTTGCGCTTGCGAAGAGGCATCGGCCGTGGAGACACCGGCGCGTTGTGCGGCCTTCAGCATGCCGCCCGCGCCGTCGAAATTCCGAAACGCGTTTTCGAGATTCTGCGCGAACGCGGCCACACCCGAACTGGAGCCGGGCGAGGCGGGGCTAGCCGTTTGCACGTTCTGCGGCACAGCAAAGGATACCGATACCGCGGAGGGCATGTTCTGCTGGGCGACGGGATCCACAAGATTCGCCGGGCGCGTCATCTGCAGGGTCACGGCCAATTGGACGATGCCTTCGGGCAACGCCGCCACCGCCGCTACCGGCATACTGAGCGCGATGTTTTGCGAAACGGGATCGGCGCTCCAGCCGGATGGGGAACTGGTTGCGATAGCTCCGGCGATCTGCTGCAGCACCTTTGCCACGAAGGCTTGCAGACCGGCGAGCACCGTGCCGTTGCCAAGTGGTGTGAGACTGAGCGATGTGGAGACAGAGACCTTGGTGTTGGGATCGGAGAGCTGGCAAGCGATGAGGCTGTAGCGCTGCTGTGCGGAGGCCCACTGTTGCACCGGGCTCGCCGTTCCGTTGGGCGAAGAAGGAGTGAACTTGCCTTGCGGCACAACCATGTCGGGGTTGAAAGTGAGCGAAAGGTTCAGATTGGCTTGGCCGGCGGCGCCGGGCAGGAACTCAAATGTCATGAGAGCGCCGGGCCACGAGCCAGGGGGCAGAAGCGGGTCGTTGTACAGCGGCGTGAACGGAAGGTTTGCGCCCGCTGGGAACGCGTTGCCGTAGATATCGGCCGTGCGCAGGTCGAGAACGCCGGAGCGATTGATGACGGCATATGGATCGCTGTTAGCCGGCGAGGAGGGGCCCAGCAGATTGTAGACTGGCACAGCCTGCGTGTAGAGCCAGTGACCGGGCGAGCCGGTGTTTTGCGCCGGGCCAATGGGCAGGCTCCACACCGAGGCGCGGTATCCGTTCTGGGCGGCAACCTGAAATTGCACCAGTTGATAGAGGTTGTCGACATCAAGGGGCGGCTCAGGGCTTTGTGTTTGGGCCGGAATGCCGATGGTGAATCCGGTGTATCCGGCAGGGAAGGTGGGACTGTATTGCTGGATGGCGCCTTGCGCCGTGAGCGGCTGCGCATAGAGTGCGGTAGTGGGCGGCGCGCCCTCCATCCAGATGCAGTTCTGATAGGGCGTGAGTGCGACGGGGTTGACAGCCTGTCCGAACTGGAGCAAGATGTCGAGGCCCGCGGGTTGGCCACCACCGAGTCCTGCATCGGCGAACAACTCAGCCGGCAATCCCTGCCCGCTCGAATTGAGATAGAACAGGAAATAGCCAGGCGCATTCACGACGCTCACTTCCCACAGCAAGGTGAGGAAGCCGGGGACATCGGTGAGCAGCGCGTACTGGCTGGGTGGGGCGGCGGCAGCCATCATTCGCATGCGGTCGGCGTGGAGCGCGCCAGTCTGTTCCACCTGATTCAACGTAGACAGGTTTGTTTTGGCCAGCATCACATTGGGGTTGAGCACATCGGAGGCGAGTGACTGGCCCGAACCGGGGCTGTAGCACAACGTGATGGTGGCGTCGTTCAAGTTGCCTTGCAACGCTTGGAAGATCTGGTCGCGCGTGGTCTCGTCCGTACCGCCGATTTGATAGACGAAGGGAACATACTGGACTGCGCCTTCGCTGTTGGTGATGTCGGGCGATGCGGGGCTGGTGGTGATGACGCCGACGTTGATGTTCGAGGGCTGGGCCACCTGGCTGATGGAGACGCGGATGAGCAGCGAAGCCGTGCCTGCGAGTGTTTCGGGCGGCGGAGGTGGGCTGGTGAGGCCTTGCGTTCCGGCAGGCGGATCGTTGGAAAGCTCGATCTCGATGCCGTCCAATTGCGTGCAGAGCTGGAGCACAGGCTGCGGAAGCTGAATAATGGTGCGGGCCGTTGGGGCAGACGCGGCGGACCACGAGATCGTATTCTTCAACGAATAGTAGAGCGGATGCGGAGTCACGGCGGGCAGCACGTGCAGGCCGCTCCAGGGGAATTGCGGTGCGGCGGGAACGGCGGGCAGATCGACGCTGCAGGTGGCGCTGGGACTGCCTGTGCCGAAGGTGATCCAACCAGCCGGGCTGCTGGGGGCGAGGGACAACGTGGCGGAGGCGGTGGCGCCCGTGGCTGGGGCGAATTGCTGCCCGGTGAGCACATACAGTCCTGCCGTGGGGACGCTCACCATGTTCTCCGCCGTAGGCTGTGGCGGCACCAGCGAGGGGATAGGCAATTGTAGCCCCTGCAGCAGGAAGCGCGAACCCATGCCGGCCGCACCGGAGTAGGAGAACGAAGCAAACAGTTGCTCCAACTCCGCTTCGGGCTGGAGTGAAGTGGCATAATCTCCGACCACATCGATCAATGCGTGCGATCCAGTTGCTGCCGCGGCGTTGCCACGGAACTCGGCGTCGACGCTCTTCTCGTAGTCTTGCGCCGCGTCGGACAGGTTCGAGACGACGAAGCGGGCCAGCATCAGGTAGTAATCGTCGAAGAGGAACGACGCCATGCTCGGGCCAGTGAGCGGAGCATTGGCGTCGGCGGCGGCCTCGCTGTCACCGAAGGGATTCCCGCCGAGGTCCGCCAGATCTTGAAAATACAGGTTGACGGCGTTGGGATAGGATGCCGGCGTCGGGTTGAAAGTGTCGAAGCTAACGGTTTGCGGACCCGCGCTGCTGGTGTAAGCAAGCTCCAGTTCCTCAAACATGGGGAGGAACGCGCCGGTCATTTCGGCGTGCGCGGGGCTGGAGATGGCGTCGATGTCCACGCTGACGGTGGCAGAGAAGAAGCCGGTCAGGGCGGTATGCCAGTTGGCGGGACCGGGTTCCGCGCCGCTGCCGAGTTCCGTAAGTGCCGTTTGCAGCAACTGGTGTAGGGTAGCGTCCGCGGCGTTGCCAGGCACTCCATAAGTAATGATCAGCCATCGCGCGAAAGCCTGGACGAAGTTTTCGAAATCGGTACCGCTGGGCGCGGGCGAACCCGGTGGCGGCGACTCCACGAATAGCGAGGCGATCAACTCCACCGTGCCCGGAGACGGATAGATGGCAGTGGGCTGCAACTGGAAGCAGAGATGCAGAGTAGTGGCCGCCGGCGGATTGATAGGACCGGCGGCCGCGCCTCGAATGACGGCAAAGCGCGTAGACATGCGGCGGGCGGCATCGAGCAGCATCGGGTGCAACGCTACTGCCGTGAGGCTGGGTCCGAACGGGGCCAGATCGGGATCGAGCGGGCCGTTGATGGACGCCACTGCTGAACCGCTGCCAATGACGAAGTTGTGGCTGATGGAAGCGTGAAAAGTGAGATGAATGGTGATGAACAGCACCTTCACCTTCACTTCCACCGATACGGATGCGGCGAGCGCGATCAGTGTCTGGTAACCGGTTTCAAACGCCACACCGGCGCTGGCTGAAAGATTGATGGTGACCGAGGCCTTGAGAATGGCGAAGTTGACCGAACCTTCGATCAGCGCGACGATGCCGGCCATCCCCGCAAACCAGTAATGGTCGGGCGGCTTCGATAGCAGATTGGTGGAGCTTCCCGCCGGAGCAAGCCATGCCAGCAATCCTTGGAAGGTGGCCGTGACCGTGACCGATATGGAGGCGCTGAAGATGCTGGCGTTGATGCCTTGCTTCACGAAAACGGAGATGCCGATTCCGAATTCGAGGATTGGATCGTAGTTCTTGGAAGGCTGCGCTCCGGGATTATCGGCTGAGCGCAGCTTGGCGAAGTAGAAACCGGCCTGCCCGGTGAGCACGCCGACGATGATCCCGATGGACTGGCTGCCTAGCGGCCATCCCACGTTCACGCGGAAGTCGCCATTCGTATAGAGCCAGATGGAGAAGCCAGGCAATACGAGAATGATTCCTTCGATCTCGATTCTGCGCAGCGCGTCCGGCAGGCACAGCGCGCCGTAGTAGACTCCCAGATTCGGGCTGATCTTCTGGTAGAGAATTTCGAAGAGGAGTCCGGTGAAGAAGCCTTCGGTCGCGGTGATCTCCAACCCGTACATCGCCGGATCGTTGAACAGGACCCGGAGCCGGAATCCGCGAATGGCGACATCGGCGGCGATGAACCAGTTGCGGTCGGGATGGTAGAAGTTTTCCGCGAGTGTGGTAAGCACCGTGGCCGGATCGCTGCCGGTTAGTTCCTTCTCCAGTTGATCGAAGATAGTGGCCAGGGGATCGGTGACGCTGCTGCCCACCGGATCCGGGCCGACACGTTGTCCGATGCCGAAGTAGTTCAGTTGGAACACCGACCCGGCTGCGGACTGTTGCGCGGGAACAGGGAAGGGATACGTGACGATCTGAGTCTTCGGAGTGCCCGTTGGCGAACCGGCGGCGAGCGCCTTGGCCGGTGATCCGGTCTCGGTTGGCGTAGAGATCTTGGCGCGAAACTGAACACCGCCGCCGTTCGGATCGTAGCCGAGGTAGAATGCGTAGAAGGTGATCTGCGGCTGAATGGTGATCTCGACCGGCCCGACTTGGATGGGGTGCAATCCAATGACCGCGGGTTTTGTTAGCGCCAGTTCGAGGTAGACGGCAGGCTTCTCTCCGCTTGCGCCGGAAGGCGTGATCCAGAGCGAAGGCTGGATGCAGATATCATCGACCCCGAAGATCGCCTGCCACGGTCCCTTGGTGAGATTGGGCAACTCGAGCCCCGTCAAACGGTTCAACTCCGCATCCAGCGAATTCCAGGCATCGGTGAGGGAGATGGGAGCGGCGGTGGTCAACTGTAATGACACAGGACCGCCCCCAACCTGAAGATTCAGGTCGACCCCTACCTGGAATACGCTTCCGCTGAGTTGAAGTATGACGTCTGGCAACGGAGTACCTTGCTTTCTGTGCGGACTAACTGGTACCGGCGATTTGCAGACCGATCTGGTTTAGGGAGATGGGGCCCAACGCGAGCGGCGGACTTCCGCTGGAGACGGTCACGCCGAACGAATAGGCGACGGAGGATGGGGTCCCCTGCGAACCCGCGCCCGTATAGTTGACGGAAAGCGAAGTGATTGTGAACTTCAGGTTTAGCAGAGCATCCAGTGCGCTCTTGATGGCCGGAACGGGAATCATGTCGACGTACTGTTCCGGGGTTTTCAGGTTGGTCAGGCCTAGCTCGCCCTCGGCCCAGGTGAAAAAGTCCTCGAGTGTGCCCAGCACCACCGGCTGGCTGAGGTTGAAGTTGATGTTCGTCTGGCCACTGCCGCCGAGCGGTCCGCTATTGATGGGGACTTCGACGCCGGCGATGGTGATGGTGGCGCTGACGGCAACCGTGAAGTTTGAGGCGGTTGCTCCTACGGCGCCGCCATTTGCGGCGGTCAGGCTCCGCGAGACGCGGGGCGGGGGCGATGGGGGCGGACTGGAACTCGGGCTGTAGCTCATGTGGCTTCCTTTCTATGGTTGAGGATTCTGAGAATTCTGTGTGGGCTGAATCTGCACTTGCAGGTTCGTCAACTGCAGGGCTGGAACGGTCACCGAGGGTGGCCAGGTTCCCGGAATATCGACAGTGGTGGGCGGCGGCGAACCCGGG
>JAEUQG010000256.1 GCA_016789755.1 Bryobacterales bacterium | reverse complement strand
GGGGGGGGGGGCTCGGCCCACGGCGGAGACTTCGCTCGAGAAGGCGCCCATGCCGGTGGCGCTGGCGGCGACGACGCGGAAGTAGTAGCGAGTGCCATTGGTCAGGCCGGCGGAGGTGAAGCCGGGGCTGGGGACGGTAGCGATCTGGGTGGTGGATGCACCGGGGGCGAGGCCGCGGTAGACCTGATAGGAGGTGGCTCCGGTGACGGCGTTCCAGGTGAGGCTGATGAAGCGATCGCCGGGAGTGGCGGTGAGGCCGGTGGGCGCGGGGAGTGTAACGGGGGGCGGGGTTGGTGTTGGGGTGGGGGTGGGGGTGGGAGTTGGGGTGGGGGTTGGCGTGCCGACGCCTTTGAGGATACGGGCTTCACCCCAATTGGCGGCATCGCCACTGGCGCCGTCGCCGGCGTCCTTGACGACGAGGCGCAAGGTGGTTCCGCCGGAGATATCGACGGAGATAGGGAAAGCGGGGTCGCCGCCGCGAATGATGGGGGTTTCGAGCTTTTTGGTGCTGTCGACCCAGACCTCGTAGATGACGGAACCGCCGGTTGCGCCATCGACGGGTCCGGCCAAGGCGCGGAAGGTGGCGTACTGGTTGTTGAGGGCGAAGCGGACATCGGAAGGGGCGTAGACGCCAAGGCCTTTCCATTGCCGGGTGGCGCCCATGATGATGGAAGCGCCGTCGCCGGCGGCCGGTCCGCCGTTGGTTTTGTCGAGTTCGATGGGGCCGAGTCCGTTGGCGGCGGAAGATGGGGTGAGGTCGCTGAGGTAGGCGCCGCGGGTGAGTTTCGCGTCGGCCCAATTGGCGTGTGGATTGCCGAGGGCGTTGCGCACGATCAGCTTGAGTTCATTGCGGCCGCTGACGTTGAGGTTGACGAAGCGGGCGGGGACGGGTCCGAACATGAGGTTGGAGAGATAGAGGCGAACGCCGTCGGCCCAGACCTCGAAGTAGGCGCCGTTGGCTTCGCCGTCTTCGTCGTCGATGCCGATCCAGGAGGTGAAGGTGAGGTAGTTGCCGTTGAGGGCGAAACGCAATTCGCTATCCGCATGCACGCCGAGACCTTTGATGAACTTGACGCCTTGAATGCTCATTTGGCGGCCGTCCTGAGCCGCGCCGCCGCCGTTGCTCTGATCGCGCTCAAAGGGTCCGTCGCCGTTGACGGCGGAGATGGGGTTGAGCTCGCTGAGCCAGACAGGAGGATCGGAGAAGAGGTAACGGGCGGGGATGACATGCTCCACCGCGCCGGGGTAGCTCCAGAGCAACTTCACCGCGGTGCCTCCGGTACCCTGCCAGCTTTCGAGGGCGATGCGGTACTTGAGGCCGGCCTGCATGGGCATGGTGTAGGTGTGCTTGCCGGGAACCTGAAGGGACCAACGATCGAGGACGTTGACGCCGTTCAAGTAGAGGCGGACACCGTAGGCGGCCTGGATGGCGAAGGTGATGTTGCCGTTGACGGGGGCTTGCACCTGGCCGCTCCAGCGGGCGGAGAACTGGCTGCCGCGAACGCCGGTGGCGGGGGACAGGGTGCCCCAACTAAAGTTCACTTCCGGATCGGTACGGGTGGCGACGACGGGGCCGCGCAGGTCGATCCGGTTGAAGTATTCCCCGGTGAGGCCGGCGCCGTAATTGGCGGGCCAAGGACTCAAGGCGGCGGCCGTGTGCACCAAGCCCACGGCTGCCAGGAACAGGCAGTAAGACTGTTTCACTTCGTGCATTCCTCCGAATGGATAGGTTCAGCGTAAAGAAAGCCGGGAGTCTTCACAATGCGGAAGAACGCGCGGGATAGGACTCAGATCGCCTTAGTACTATAGGCGAACCACACGATGCGCCAAAACTGCGCGGCAACCGGATTTCAAAGTGCTAAACGAAAGGGGAGAGACTGCAAAGGTGGGGAGAAGAACTGCATAAGCAGTTCCGAATTTCTTGGAGTATAGCGGAAGAAGAGTTGGCTTGACAATAGATTTGCAGGAATTTTTGTAAAGGGGATCAGCGGATGAGTTCGGAGTAGAGAGCGGGGCGGCGGGTACGGATGGTGTAGTTGGGGTGAGAGCGGGCGGCGTGAAGGGGCGCGGCGTCGAGGGTGGCGAGGAGCATGTCTTCGCGGATGGCATCGGCTGGCAGGGCGGCGAGGGTTTCGCCGGCAGGATCGAAGAAGAAGCAGCCTCCGGCGTGATGGGGCTGATTGGGGTGGCCGGGCGGATATAAGGAGACGGTTCCGGCGCGTCCGGCCTGATTGACGGCGATGACGTAGGCGGCATTTTCGATGGCGCGGGCGGGGAAAATGCGACGGAAATATCCGGAAATAAATTCGGCGGCGGCGCGTTCGGAGGCGGGGGTATCGTCCCATATTTTCATGCGCGAGGCGTGGGGCAGGAGGAGGACTTCGGCGCCTTGGATGGCGAGAATGCGGCAGACTTCGGGGGACCAGGCGTCGTAACAGATGGAGATGCCGGCGCGGGCGAAGCCGAGATCGAAGACTTCGATTGCGTTGCCGGGCTGGAAGTAGAGGACCTCGTCGCGGGAGAGGTGGATTTTGCGTTGTTTTCCGATGAGGCCCTGGGGACCGATGAGGATTTGGGTGTTGTAGACGGCATCGCCGTCACGCTCGCTGAGGCCGGCGCAAAGGATGAGGTTGTGGAGGGAGGCAAGGGCGTGGAGGGCGGCGGTGGAAGGGCCGCCGGGGATGGGTTCGGCGTGGCGGTGTGTATCGGGGTCGCAGTGGCCGTTAACGCAGAGTTCGGGGAAGAGGACGAAATTGGCGCCTTGTGCGGCGGCGGCTGCGGTCCAGCGGGCGATCTTATCGAGGTTGCCGCGGACATCGCCGAGGATGGCGTTGAGGGTGACGGCGGCAGCGCGGAACGATTGCATGGCAACCAGTGTATACTTGCAGGGTTATGACTCGCCGATTGCTGACATTGTGCGTGCTTTACGGGGCTGCGCTGGTGGCCGCGGACAAGGCTTCGATTGAACAATTGGACAAGAACTGGCTGAAGGCGGTGCTGGGGAAGGATCTGGCGGCGCTCGACCGGATGTATACCGACGACATCGTGTATGCGCATGCTTCGGGGGTGGTGGATACGAAGACAAGCTACCTGGAGAAGCTGAAGTCGGGCAAGCAGGTGTACAAGTCGATGGAGCAACGGAAGGTGAGCGTGCGGCTGTATGGGGATTCGGCGGTGACGCATAGCTGGATGCGGGTGACGGGAGTGAATCCGCAGGGGCCGTTCGACGATAAAGTGATGATGATTCACGTGTGGGTGCAGAAGAACGGACAGTGGCGGATGGCGGCGCATCAGACGACTCGCGTGGACCAGATGCCGCAGTGAGAATAAAGATCACGGAAGTACACATCCACAAGCTGAGCGGGCCATTGCGGGAGCGGTTCGGGTGGTCTTTGAACTGGACCGGGACGCGGGAAGCAACGCTGGTGGAGGTGCGGACGGACAGCGGATTGACGGGGTGGGGGGATGGGTATTTCGGCGGAGATCTGCTGTTGCGCCATCCGGAGTTAGTAATTGGGCGGTCGCCGTTTGAGGCGGAGGGGATATACGATTCGCTGCGGGCGGCGGGAGGGTTTCAGGAACGAAGCCGTGCTCCGCGTTGCGGCGGATTGGACATGGCGCTGTGGGATTTGATGGGCAAGGCGCTGGGGCAGCCTGTGTGTCGAATATTGGGGCGAGTGTACCGGCAAAGGGTGGAGCCTTATTGCACAGCGATGTACCGGAAAGATTTCGCGGATCTGGCGGAAGGACTGGCGGCGGAGGCGCAGGGTTGGGAGAAGCAGGGCTACGGCACGGTGAAGATGAAGATCGGCTACGGTGTGGAGACGGATTTGCGGATTGTGCGGGCGGTGCGTGAGGCCCTGCGTAAGGAGACGGCGCTGGCGGTGGATGCCAATTGCGCCTACGATGCGGGGACGGCAGCAATGCTGGGGCGAAGGATGGAGCCATTCGGGCTGGCGTGGTGGGAAGAGCCGGTATTGGCGAACGACTACGAGGGTTACGGAAGGTTGCGGCAGGCGTTTTCGATTCCGCTGGCGAGCGGAGAGTCGATGGCGGCGGACGAGATTGCGGAGCACTATGTAGGTCCGCGACTGGTGGACATCGTGCAGCCGGATCTGGATACGGTGGGGCTGACGGGGGCGCGGCGATTGACGTGGCTGACGTGGCTGCGGCATCAGCGGCTGATTCCTCACAATTGGGGGACGGCGGTGCGGACGGCGGCGAATCTGCATTGGGTGGCGACGATTCCTCCGCTGACGGAGGCGTTGGAGGGGCCGCGAGCGATGTTTGAGTTCGACCGGACGGAGCATCCGTTTCGCGACGCGGTGGTGAAGGAGAAGCTGGACATCGAGGGCGATGGGCGAATGGCGGTGCCGCGCGGGGAGGGGTTGGGGGTGGAAGTGATTCCGGAGAAGGTGGCTGAGTTCCGCAGGGAGCATATCGTGGTGAAATGAACCGCTCTCCGTG
>JAEUQG010000244.1 GCA_016789755.1 Bryobacterales bacterium | reverse complement strand
CTTCGCCGGCGGTGTCGTAGGCATTGGGATCCTGCTCGGCAGTCTTGCGATACTGCTCCAGGCTGTGCTTTGCCTGCTCGAAATCGCCGGCATAGGAGTTGGCGTAGGCGAGGAGATTCCACACTTGGGTGACGTGGGGTTCGAGCGATGCGGCGCGGCCTAGCCATTTGACGCCGTCGGCGTAGCGGTGCCGGTTGACGAGGGCTTCGCCCAGGCCGCGCGCCATGTCGGTATCGTTGGGAGCGTAGCGGAGGCAGCTTTCGAGAGCCTTGAGAAGTGCGGCGGAATCGCGGTCGACGGTGGCGAGCGCCAGTTGCATGCGGCTGCGCTCCCAACCTTCGGCGTTCTTGGAGATAGCCGACTGGAGGGTGGCACGGGCCTCTTCGGGGCTGACGAACTGGGCCAAGGCGATGGCGGCAGGGGCAAAGCCCGAATCGGCGCGGAGTGCCTCCTGCAAGCGCGCTATCCGGGCGCCCGCGGCGGTTTCTTTGACACTCTGGCCGTAGGCCTGCATGGCTGCGGAATTGGTCGGTGTGACCGCGCCTTGTTTAAGCGCCGCGGCGAGCCGGTCGAGAACTTCGCCGGGGGCGCCCTGCTCGCGGAACTCGCGCACCATGCGGTGTGATTCGGTGTCGTACAAGGCCGCCTGGAGCCTGACCTGTCCCCCATGCTCAGAGTAATAACCGCGGAGCACCTGCGTGGCGCGGAGTCCGGCTGCTTCGCGCTCGGCGTTCACGCCAAGGACGATGCGCCCGGGGGCGCCGGCGGTCTTCATCGTGAGCAGCGGTGTTGAGGCAGCGGCGATCCAGTCGAGTGCGGCGTTTCCGGAGAGATTTTCGAGCGGGGCGGCGGCGATTCGTTCCAGGGGGCGCGCGGCCTGTTTCGCGCACCCTGCCAGCAGCAATGCGCCGACCGTCAAACAACAGTTCTTAAAGAACACGCACTTCCATTGTCAGCAATTGCTGAAATTCCGGCAGTTCGCGCAGGGGCGTGAACTCGGAATCCTCCATGAACTTGTTGCGCTCTTTGAAGCCCTCTTCGATCGCTTTGCGCATATACTGCAAAGCGCGATCGACCTGGCCGGCCTTGGCGTAGGTCTTGGCGAGGTAGAAATGGAATTTGGCGCGTTCCTGTACACTGCGTTCCTGCAGCAACACTCCGTTGGTGCCGCGGTGCTCGAAAACTTCCGGGTCGAGTTCAAGGGCCTTCTGGTAGGAGACGAAGGCATCCTTGTATTTCTTGCGGGCGAAGTAAGCCGTGCCGAGGTTGCTATGGATGGAGGCGGAATTGGGATTGACCTTAAGCGCCTTTTTGTATTGATTGACGGCCTTGCGGTAGCTTTTCTTGGCGTAGTAGATGGTGCCGAGGTTGTTGATGGCCTCCGAGTAGGTGGCGTTCATCTTGATGGCCTTCTCGTAGTGGCGCTGGGCCTGATCGAGTTCGAGCATCTGGTGGTAGGCAATTCCGATCTTGTTCACCAGCACGGCCGACGATCCGGCTTTGCGGTAGATCTCGACCGCCTCGCGGTACATCTTGCGCGCCATGTAGATGTCGCCGCGCATCTCGTCGGTGATGGGGACTGCCGGTTTGGGCGTGGTGGCCACGGTCGCCGTATCGGCTGCCACTAAGGAATTCGTTTCCACCACGGCCGGCGCCTGAGCCATCAGGGCCGGGGTCATCGCCATCAGAAACAGGCTCGCTCGCTTCATCGCAGCCTCCTTCTACCGCCTATTTAAGCATATCTCGGATCTTCCCGAAGAAGCCTTTAGGCTTAACATCCGCCGCCGCGGGGGCCTTGGGGGGCACGGGCTGCTGTTGGGAATTCTGCGCCACGCGCCGGGGGGAGGCCTGGCGAGCCGGCGCGGGATCGGGGTCGGGGGTGTCCCAGGAGGCAACCTGGGTGCCGCCGCCCGAACCGCGATGCAGGCGGCAGGTATCCTGGGGCTGAGACCCGGCGATGAAGACCTCCCCGCGTGTGTTGGGGCAAGCCGGCGTGGCCAGTTGCCCGGACAGTGGATCGACCTCGACAGTGACGATTCCGTCGGGGGCGTCGAAGCCGCGCGCGGAGGCGTATTCGCGGTAGGTGTGGGCGCGCTTCATGAACTCCGCCCAGATGGGCAATGCGGATTGCGATCCGTCGAGTTCTAATTCCTTGTTGTCGTCGAAGCCCACCCACACGACGCAGATGAGTTTGGTTGTGAAGCCGGCGAACCAGCCGTCGTGGGAGGTGCCGGTTTTGCCGGCGGTGGGCAGCAGGAAGCCTCGTCCGCGGATGCCTGCGCCGGTTCCGGAGCGGACCACCTCTTCCATGAGGCTGGTCATCAGGTAAGAAACACGGGGGTCGAGGGCGGCGCGTTGCGTCGGCTTGTAATCGAAGACGACGGCGCCCCGGTCATCGCGAATGCTGCGCACGTAGGATGGTTTGACCCAGACCCCGCGGTTGGAGAAGACGGTGTAGGAACCGGCGATTTCAAGCGGGGTGACCTCATAGGAGCCAAGAGCCACCGAGGGCGTGGCTTGGATATTCATGTTGAGGCCGGCGCGGCGCGCCACATCGACCACATTGTTGTAGCCGGCCATTTCGGCGATCTTCACGGCCGGGATATTCATCGATTTGGCCAGCGCCTGGCGCAGCGTGACGGAGCCGTAGAACTCGCGGTAATGGTTGCGCGGCTCATAGGGTTTGCCGTCGAACCAGAAGGTGGTGGGCTCATCGTTGACGTGCGTCACGGCGGTGATGGCGGTGGCCGAATCGGAAAGGGCGGTGTTGAGGGCGGCGGCGTAGACAAAGGGCTTGAAGCTCGATCCGGGCTGGCGCTTGGCCATGGCCCGATTGAGCTGGCTGACGCCGTAGTTACGGCCCCCGACGAGGGCTTTCACTTCTCCGGTGTGGGCGTCGAGCGCAACGAGAGCCAGTTGTGCCTCCGGGACCGCCGTCCCATATTGCTTGTGCTTTTTCTTCAACCGGTCGTCGACTTCTTTGAGTCCGTCGCGCACGGCCTCGGCGGCCTCGCGTTGCAGGTTCATGTCGAGCGTGGTGTACACGCGGTAGGTACGGGATTGGAAATCGTGGTCCTGGAATTTTTCCTGCAACTCGTCGTTGACCAGATCGATGAAGAAAGGGGCGTCGGTGGATTCCACTCCGCCTTTGGAAAGTACCAGCGGTTCGGTGGATGCGGCTTGAAACTGCTGGTCGTTGAGGTAGCCGTTGTCGCGCATCAAGGTGAGGATGACGTTACGGCGGGCGGTGGCGCGGTCGGGCCAGCGGTAGGGATTGCGGAAACTGGGCAACTGGATGAGGCCGCCCAGCGTGGCTGCCTCGGCGATGGAGAGCTGGCTCATGTCTTTGCCGAAGTAGGCGAAGGAAGCTTCGGCGAATCCGCGAATGGCGAAGGTGCCGCGGCGTCCGAGGTCGACTTCGTTGGCATAGAATTCGAAGATCTGTTCCTTGGTCAGCTTGCGTTCGAGTTCCATGGTGATGAGCACTTCGGCCGCTTTGCGCTGGATCGTTTTCTCCTGCGTCAGCCAGAACATGCGGGCCACCTGCATACTGAGCGTGGACGCCCCTTGGGCGCGGTAGCCTGCCTTGAGGTCGATGTAGGCGGCGCGGAGGATGCGCAGCGGATCGAAGCCGGCGTGCTGGAAGAAGCGCTTGTCTTCGGCGCTGATGACGGCCTGGACGAGGATGGGCGGGATGTCCTGAAAGCGCACGAGACGGCGCTTTTCGCGCTTGCGGTCGAAGAGGTTTGTGATCAGCTCGGGTTCGAGGGTGTATTGCGTGCGCTCGGTGTTGTCGCGCAGGGAAATAATCTGACCGAGCTTGTTTTCCTGGAACTTAAGGACTACCTCTTCCTGTTTGAAGTAGGAATCGGGGCCGGGATAGATCTCGAGGGTTTCGCCGCGGCGCGTGTAGCTGCCCATGCGTGTGGCGCGGGATTCGCTGTATCCGCTGCGGCGGAGGCTCATCTGGATCTCGTCGGGGGAGGTTTCATCGCCGACGGTAACCAGACGCGGGGCGGCGAACACCATGGAGGTATTGGTAAAGGGGCCGCCGGCGAGCTTTTCCTCGATCATCCTGGCGTATTTCAAGTAGAAATAGAGAAAAACGCTCATGCCGATGGTGATGGCGACGGCGCTCAGGGCGAGGAAAATGCGTCCCAACGGGTGGAGGAAAACCCGCGAGAGGTAGGATTGCCGTGGGATACGCGCTCGTGCAGACACAGGTACTCGGGTACTATTGTCGCACTGATTCGCCCCGGTCTGAGCGTGGGCGGAGGAAACGGTTGTCAGGAGAAGTAGCGGGAACCCGACTCCGGTTCGAGATCCACTGCCTGGCGCCAAGCCTCGGCGGCCCTGGCGCTCTCCCCGCTTTCTTCGTAGAGATGGGCAAGCAGCAACAGGAGCCCGGCGTGCGGGTGTTGCGCGAGCCAGTCACCGGCATCGGCGGTTTGCTGCTGGGAGAGGGCGAGGGCGCTGAGGGCGTGGGCGGCCTCCGGGCCGGCCGTTTGGATGGCTGCGGCATCGCGCCAGGCCAATTCCGCGCCTCCCGTATCTCCGGCGCACCAGCGGGCCACGCCGAGGTTAAACAGCACTTCGTAGCGACGGCAGCCGAGGGAGGCGGCCGCCTCCAGGTGGGCGTGAGCATTGGCATCGCTGGTGCGGGCCAATGCCACGCAGACCTCGGCATTGCGGGGATCGGCCTTGCGCAAATGTTCAAGCCAGACTACGGCCTCGCCGATATCCAATTGGCGCTCGCAAACCTGAGCGAGCAGCCAAATCGCCTCCAGACAATCGGGCTTCAGGAGGATGGCCCGTTCCAGATGGGCGCGCGCCGGGGTGTCGTCACCCGCCGCGGCACAGAGCCGGGCCAGATTGTAGTGCGCCTTCCAATCTTGCGGGGCGCATTTCGCGGCCCGCTCATAGAAAAAACGGGCCCACGGCTCACGCCCATGCGAATCTTCGATCCAGGCCAGTGCAAACAACGATGGAGCGTGGTTCGGATCGATCCAGATGGCCTCTTCCAGGAGTTCGAGGGCGGCGTCCAGTTGGTGGTTCTCCATGCGCAGGCGCGCCTGCTGGTAGAGATCGCCGCTGACGGGATAGCCGGGAGCGGCACAAGGTTCTTCTTCGAGCGCAAGGATGCCGGAGGGTACCACGCGCAAGCCCGATTGCATTACGGGACGGGTGAGCAGCGCGGCGGCGGCCAAGCGATGGCCGGAGTCCAGGCGCAGGGCCTGCTGCAACAACAGCCAGGCATTGGTTTGTTCGCCGGCGTGCAGATGGCAGATACCGATCCTGGCGAGCAGGTCCGGGGATTCGGGTTCGAGTGCGAGGCAGAGATTCCATTCCTCGATGGCCGCTTTCCACTTACCCAACAGCATCCAGCCGCGAGCGGCTTTCTTGCGGAATTCGAGGCACTCGCCGTCCTTCTTGAGCAGCGCCCCCCATGCGGCGATGGCATCGGCGATCCGCCCTTCATCCCATAATTTCTGCGCGGCTGTATCCTCGCGATGCGGCAAACGGTAGCCTGCCGAGAGGGGAATCACCTTTGCCGTCTGCATGGAATGGTCACGCGCTCCAATCCGCCAATGGGCTGGGAAGTTGGAAGAAGGGCATGGGCAGATAGCGCAGCTTGACGCGCACCTCGGGCTTCGAGCGGGTAGCAACCATCCGCACCCTTCCCATTACAGGGATCAGGGGGGTAGGCTGTGGCTGGTCAGGCGCGGTTTCGGCGCATCGTAGGACGCCTGGTGAGCAGGCGGCACGTGCATCGAGCGGTACGGCTTGGGCGTGCCACAACAGAGCTGAGAGCCAGGCGGCGGCGGAGGGAATGGCCGAGGATCCGGTTGTTTCGCACGGTGCAAGCTGGCCCGCTTTGGGGGCGGGGGCCGAAATGGGGCGCAATTCGAGCACGGCGGTGGCGAAGCCCGGTTCGACGCGTACCAATCCCGCCTGCATCATGGCGGGGAAGGTACGCACAATGCGCTGGGCATCGACTTTCGGCCGGGTGGGGGCCGGGGGGATGGGGGGGGCCTCTGCGGCGGTCTGCGCGCGGATTGGGAACTGCTCCAATTCCGCCGAATCCTGCTCCATGACGGTTGTCAGTTGCTGCCAATCGGGCGGATACGGTTGAGCCTGGAGCCGCGGCCGGGAGGCGCCGGCTGAGGGTGGAATCGCGTCATGTGGGCTGAGCGCAGTGGCTGGAACCGGGACGGACGCTTGCGGCGCCGCCGTTTCGACTCCAGGCGCGTGAGGCAATCCGCGGCGCCGCTTTGGCAGAGCGGTGGCGGGCGCCACCAGCGGGCTGCGGAAGTCCGACCGGTAGCCGTCCGCATTCTCGGGGTTCGTGCCCTTGATTGGCACCCACCTGGCGGCCGCAGTTAGGGCACGCTCCTGCGCGATGAGTACGTCATCGGGGACGCGCACCACAGGAATGTAGTCTTCGATGGTTTTCTTGCGAGTCGAGGCTGGAGGGGGAATCCAAGGGGGAAAGCCCAGAGCGCGGATGGGCGCATCGCGGAAACTGGGGACATCCTGGCCAACCATCCCGCCCCAGGCGGGGTCGGCCGGTTCGGCGGGTTTCGGTTTCGGTTTTTCGGATTTGGGCTTTCGCCCGGCCTCCGCCGAGCGCGTACGAGGCCCGAACAGCGACAGGGATTCGAGCGCCAGTTGGTCTTCTTTTTGCTTTGCTTCGGACTTGCACTCCGGCGAGCAATACTGGCCGCTGCGCAAGCGCTCCATCAAGCTAAGCTTCTGACCGCAATGTAAGCAACAAGACAAGTACAAACCCTGCTAGTTCGTTTCTAACATTCCTCGCCCGGCGGGGTAAATTGGCAAAGCAACGTAGTCCGCGTATAGCCAAGGGGATGCTATGGTTTAACTTCGACAGTGTCGAGCGCCCACTTGGTGCGAGCCACCCCGACGATCATCAGCTCGACTTCGGAGGCTGTGCGGTTCTCGATGGCATGGGCTTCGTTTAGGAAAACGGGGAGAGCGTCCCATTTTCTGAGAGGCGCGGATTCGTTGCCGAGTTTTGCCGTGGCTTCGCCTTGCATGACATAGAAGAACTCTTCGACGCCTTCGTGCCGGTGCATGCCAAGCGAGGCGCCTGGGGGGATCACGATGTGGTCGACGTAGGACCAGTTGGTGAAGAACACCTCGGGGGGAAGCGCGCGGCGGTAGCGGACTGCGCCGGTCCCTCCGTGCATCCGTTCCACGGAGCGAAGCAGGTTGCGGTCGAGCTGCATGGTGATGAAGACAGGTTTGGGGTCGAGGGGTGCGCCGACGCGGTCGTCGTCCAGATCGAAGGCATCGTACTTGCCTTTGATACTGCCGACGGCGATGTTCATCCATTCGACGGGTTGATCGGTGGGGTTGTAGATGGCGTGGGAGCGGCCCATGCGGCAGGGGGCGCCTGCGGGACCCTGGAGCAGGGAAGTGCGCCCATCGACGGTGAATTGGGCTGCGCCGCTGAGGATGACGAACATTTCTTCCATGTGGTTGTGGAAATGATGCCCGATGCCACCTTTGGGAGGGATGACGCCACGGTGGAGGAAGATGAAGTTGGTGCGGAAGGTCTGGGCATCGAACAAGCCGGTGAAGTGCAATTCGCCGGCGCCTTTGTGGACGCTTTTCGCGATTCGGTATTTGGAGGGGTCGGGGGAGGCGATGCGGTGGGCGAGCGGTTCAGCGGCCCAAAGGCCCGTAGAAAGGGTGAACAGAGGCAAGAGCGTGCGCATGCGCCCCTATGCTACACCAATCCGTCAATTTTTACGAACTTAACCGAAAGTACTGGTAACGCCGGAGTCCTGGGATGCACCTAAACAACTTGGAAACGACACGCATCTTCGGGCTACTTGCCGCCGCCGCACTGCTGCCTGCCCTGGGGGCGCAGACCGCCAGTTTACAACGGGTGAACAAGGTGGTGATGCCGGTGATTATCGATGGAAATAGTCCGGCTTATTGGGAAAACGGCAATTTTGTCCTATTTAGTTCGACCGGCAACCCGGAAATGATCCACACGTCGCCGGGGCAGTTTGGCCCCTGGGAGAGCGATTGGGTGGACACTTCGGATCAGGTTCACATGCCGATGTGGGTGGAAGCAGTGTGGCGCGACGAAGACGGGACGTTGTTCGGGTGGTATCATCACGAGCCCGCCGATGTCTGCCGCGACAACGATCTGACGGCGCCGAAGATCGGGGCGGTGATTTCTTTCGACGGGGGCCGCACGTTCAAGGATTTGGGCATTGTGTTGGAATCGGGCGAGGCGGCGGACTGCAACGCGAAGAACGGCTTCTTCGCTGGGGGGCACGGGGATTTCTCGGTGGTGCCGGACCGGGAGAAGAAATACTTCTACTTCCTGTTCACGAACTACGGCGGCGATTCCTCGCAGCAGGGAATTGTAGCGGCGCGATTAGCGTTCGAAGACCGCTTTCAGCCGGCGGGGGCGGCGTACAAGTATTACCAGGGCGAATGGGCGGAGCCGGGAATCGGCGGGCGGATGACGGCGATCTTTCCCTCAGCGGTAGTTTGGGGGCGGGAAGATGCGGATTCGTTGTGGGGGCCGTCAACGCATTACAACCGGTACCTGGACAAGTACGTGTTGCTGATGAACCGTGCTTGCTGCCGGCCGGGATGGCCACAGGAAGGCATCTATATCGCGTATGCGACCGATCTGAGCAATCCGAACACGTGGAGCGATGCGCGGCGCCTGATGGACAAAGCGGCCATCGGGTTTTCGCCGGGCTTCTATCCGCAGGTGCTGGGGCTGGAGGAAGGAGACACGGACTCGGTGGCGGGACAGACGGCGCGGCTGTACGTGCATGGGATTTCAAACTGGGAGATCACGTTTCAAAGGTAGAAGTGTAGGATTGTGTGGGGAAGTGGTGTCCATTCAGGGAGAATGGGTGGAGAATGTGCGATTTTGTGGGGAATGCCGATTGACACTCCGGCGTGTTTCCATTACAACTGATTCATGCTGGTGATTCGACGGGAGCAGATGCGGGCTTTCGAGGGGGCTCGGCGGCAGCAATTTGAAGAGACGCTATTGCCGCGCCTGTACGCAGGCGGACGGGCGGACCGCCGCTGGCTGGAAGCGCAGATCGGGCTGGGGATAGAAGCGGGCCGGGCGTTCGGGCTGGTGCTGGAGTGGGAGGTGGCGTCGCTGATTGAGATCACTTGCGCGTATATTCCCGGAGGTTTTCCGGAAAATGACCCGGCGAAGCTGCCGGTCCCGGCTCTGGCGGTGTTGCTCACGCGCGGGTTGGACACGGGAGTGAAGCTGGAGCGGTACCGGAAGTGGGCGTCGGAGTGGGACGGCGAGAAGGTGTGGCGATGACGCCTGTTGGGGCGGCGGTGACGCCGTGCCCGTTGGAGAAGAAGCCGGTCCATTGGATTGAAATTGAATTGGTGGGGGAAGACAGCCAGCCGGTTCCGTGGGAAGAGTACCAGGTGGTGCTGCCCGATGGAACGGAGGCCGGCGGATACCTGGACGAGAACGGGTTCGTGCGGATTGACGGGATTGAGACGGCGGGGATGTGCCGGATCTGGTTCCCACGGCTGGACCGCGACGCGTGGGAAGAGGCGGCGGCGAGGGAGGGCTAGCGGGTGAATCAGAAGCGGAAATACCAGGACACCCCGCCGTGCCCGAACTGTCATCGTACGGATGCCGCGCCGGCGGCATGCCCCACCTGCTTGTTGCAAGGCTGCGATGTGTGCATCGCGCGGCATGCGCATTGCGCCGGGTGCCTGGCAGTGTACAACGCCTTTGATCCGCCACCGCACGCGATTCTGGGGCAGGATGCCTGGACGAACGTGTGCTGCGCGGCGAATGGGGCGCAATGCCAGGGATGTGGAGAGGTCTACCGGACTGCGTTCGGTGCTCCACACGCCTATTACGGGACGGACTGGTTGGGGCAGCATTGCTGCGCGCAGAATGGCGGGCGATGCCAGGGGTGTGGGGCGAATTATCGCAATACGGCCGGCGCTCCGCATGCCTACTACGGGCAGAATGGGGCGGGGCAGCATTGTTGTGCGCAAAACGGGGCGCGGTGCCAGGGCTGTGGGGCGGTGTATCGGAATACGGATGGGCCGCCGCACGCCTACTACGGGACGAACGGCATGGCGCAGCACTGTTGCGCGCAGAACGGGGCGCGATGCCAGGGATGTGGCGTGGCATACCGCAATTCGGATGGTTCGCCGCATGTCTATCACGGCAAGGATCTGGGCGGGCTGGAGTGCTGTTCGGGGAACGGGGCGGTGTGCGCCTGTTGCGGCGGTCCGTACCGGACGGGGCAGGCGCACGCGATGTTGGGGAAGGATACGCGCGACCAGAACTGCTGTTCGGGCAATGGGTCGGCGTGCGAGGGGTGCAAGGTTCCGTACCGGAATTCAGCGGGACGGGAGCATGAATACTATGGCAAGGACGGCGGGGATAACCACGTATGCGCGAAGAACGGCGGGCGCTGCCGGGGATGCGGAGAGCCGTATCTCAACGACAATGGCGAGCCGCACCTGTATTTGGGCAAGGACAAGTCGGACTTGCATTGCTGCACAGGGAACGGCGGGCAATGTCCGGGTTGTCTGGTGGCGTATCGGACATCGGATGGACCGCCGCACAAATATTACGGGAAGGATCTGAAGGCGCAGGAGTGTTGTGAGGCGAATGGGTTGTTGTGCATCGGCGAAGGGTGCCATGTGCCGCACCGGGCGATGGAAGATTCGCCGCACGCCATTGTGGGGACGGACAAAGACGGCAAGCAGGTGTGCGTAGGCGTTGGGCGCATATGCCCGGCGTGCGCGAAGCCGGCGTTACATGCCAACCATGCCGATGGAAAAGACCTGGAAGAGCATGCGGTGTGCCCGGATTCGGGGGCGCGCTGTCCGCACTGTCTGCTGTGGGTGTGCACCGTCAAGTGCGCGCCGAAGCACAAGATGGCATCGACCTGCCATGGAGAGAAGTGCATCCGCACGGTGTGCGCGGAGTGTGAGAAGTGTTCGGTGTGCGGGGCGTTGACGATCGATCTCTGCGCGACATGCCTGGCGGACATTACCGTCGAGGATGTGGAGCATCTCAAGGTGAGGCACCAACTGGCGCCCGGACAGGGGGCGAAGGTGCGCCGGCAGTTGACGATCACCGGGTCGATCAAGCCAAAGGATGTGGGTAACCGGAAGCCCCCTCCGCCGTCCCTGTCGAGCATCGAGGTGGACAAAGACATCCTGGAGATGAAGCAGTTCGACCGCGGGCACCTGGTGGCGCTGGAATTATTCGGCATCGACAACAAGAAGAACATTGTGCCGATGAACTACCGGTTTAACCGCAGCGGCTACTGGCGGACGATGGAAATCAACATCGGGAAGCTGATTAGCGGGACCGATCGGGAGGATGTGGATGGAGGCACGGTGGAAGCGAGGCCCGTAACTGCCTCCACGGTGGGATTGTCGTTGGGCAGCAAGAACACGTTGAATGTGAAGTGGCGAATCGAGATGTGGCTGTTCTACGACGATGTGCGGGGGGAGCCTCGGGTGCCGGTGTGGTTCTATGTGCGGGTGCTGCGCAAGAAGAAGCTGATCGCGCACTTTTCGATGGGCAACCGCTGCGACAAGGCGGCGACGATGCCGCATGCCGATGAAGTGGCGGAGTTCGCAGCGGCGGCGGCGCTGTTCCGGACTCTGGACGCGAAGGCCTTGAAGCGGATCAAACTGGGTGGGTGGTTCAAGGTGGATGAGGACGAGGAGTTGTACGACGAATTGGTCGACGGCGATCTGGAGACGATTGTGCCGAAGGACTACCGTACCTCCTCGAACATCAAGACGCTACGCAAGCTTCATTACGACTTGAGCCGGTACGTGGTGGGCGACCCTCTGCCGGGGGTGCCGCCGAACCAACTGCTGCAATTCATGTGGGACGTCAACACTGCGTCGGAGCTTCAAGGCCTTGGGTTGGTGTTCCAGACAATGGAGCAGGGGGCGCAGAAAGAATCCACGTCATATGACAGGTTTCAGCGGGAATACCTGCGGGCGTTTAACCGTTGGAAGAACGCAGGGGCGCTGAAATCGGACGCCACGGCCGGGCTCTATGTGGGGGAGCGGCCCGATGTTTGGGCAGATCTGTCCGAGTGCGGCGGACGGGAGGCGCCGGAAGTGGACCACGTGGACCCGAGTTATCAATCTGGGGAGAACTCGTATATCAACGCGCGGCTGGTGAGTTTTCAGCACAACCACATGTACCGTGAGAAGAAGACCACTGGAGCCCGGCCGGTGGATGAGGTGTTGCTCGATTTATACCGGCAACGCAAAGCGGTGCTGGTGACGAAGACCCACGTAAAGTACTACGAGCGGATGCAGGATTTCGTCGCGCCGCGGCAATACATACCTGAAGGAGTGAAGTATCTGATTCCCGTGACCGGCGATCTGAGTGCGATGGATGTGGCGGCGAAACTGACGGCGTTGTTCAAGGACGAGGTGATTTTGAAAGGACCGCCGAACTATCTATTGGGGGACGATGAGTCGGCATGGAAGCTGCAGACACCGCAGCGTGACCTCGTGCAGGAGCGTCAGGGGTTTCTCAAGGCGGCTGCTGTAACGGAAGAGAAGCAGGCGAAGGAGGCGGCGCTCGACCATGACTACAAACTGGCGCATGCGCGGCACCAGGCAGCGTTGAGCCATTTCATCGGCAGCGCCTATGGGGCGCACGAAGGGCGGGGAAAGCTGCGTACTTTGATTAACGGGGCTGGAATGAAGCTATGCAAGCCTTCCGATGTTTTGGACGATGCCGGCGGGCTGTTGAACCCGGCGGCGGCGGAGACCATGCCTGTGGTTCCGGACCCGACGGTGACGGATGACTACAAGGACGCGGTGAAGGCGTTCAACCTACTGAAGGCGGCTCTGAAGGTCTAAGCAAATGGCGAAGCAACATACGGCAAACGGCGGCGATAGTGTGGAGTCGATCGCCTATGAACACGGGCATTTCTGGGAAACGGTGTGGAATGACGGGGCGAACAGCAAGTTGCGGGCCGAGCGCAAGGACCACAACATTTTGGAAGAAGGCGATGTGGTGTCGGTGCCTGATCTGCGCCAGAAGGAAGTAGCGAAGCCTGTGGATCAGCGGCACCGCTTCCGGCGTAAGGGCGTGCCCTCGAAGATTGAGGTGCGGCTGACCGAGCATGACGACGAACCGCGTGTGGGGGTGAACTACTCGGTGAAGATGGGGAAGCGGACGGTGAGCGGAACCACCGATGGCGATGGGTGGATCCGGTTTGCGGTGATGCCGGATGTGCGCAAGGGCGTGATCTCGCTACCGGACGATGAGAGCTATGGGTTTGAGGTGGGAACGGTGCGTCCGGCGACGCTGCTCAAGGGGGTGCAGGGGCGGCTGCGGAATCTGGGTTATTTCAAAGGGGCCTTGGACGGCATGGAGAGCGAAGAGTTGGCGGAGGCGATCCGGTGGTATCAGCGCGACCGGAAAATGGCGGTGACGGGTGAGGCGGACGCGGCAGTAATGGATGCGCTCGAATCGGCGCACGGCTCCTGAGCGGGCTTAGCGCGGCAGCGGGCTGAGAGTCCACTCGCCCGGCGGCAGCGTGACGCCGGCGATCAGTTGCGAGCCGAGGTAGACCTGTTGTTGTTTGCCGGAGGTGAGTTGGTAGAGCGTGTTCTCCTCCACCGTGAACCATTCCGGAAATTCGTTGAGGCGGACGTAATTACGGTCGAAGTTCAAGATGCGGCGGTGGCGTGCGTAGTCGAATTGGACCTTCACGGGGGAAGGGGCGGTGAGCGAGAGCAGAAGGTTGTTGCTTTGGCGTACGGCGCCAAGGCGGATGCCGGGGTTCCATTCCTGCGGGCGAACGCCTTGGCTCTTCATGAGCGCATAGAGCATTGCCGTGCGGTTGAAGTTGCCTTCGCCGTACCAGTCTTCGACCAGTCCGTCGGGGCGCTGCATGGCGAGCATGACCTGCATTTCGGAATCGATCCAGGCGAGGGCTTCGGGCACGGGTTCGCGATTGACGAGGTAGAGGGCGCTTTCGATGGAATCGGCGTAGCCGTCGAAGGAGCCAAGCTTCGAGTCTTTGCGTGGCTCCCAGGCCCAGTTGCGGTACTTGGGAAGATTCTTGAGGACGTGGCGCACGGCGTCGCGATACTTGGTTTCGCCGGTGCATTGATAGAAGGTGTAGACCGCTCCGTAGACGTAGCCCCAGTTATCGGAGAGCCCGGTATTGACGGGTTTGAGCGTGGCGGCATCGAGCTGGTTGTAGAGCATACCGTCTTGGTTGGCTGATTGCAGGATGCGGTCGAGCATGCCGGCGAGGACGGGGCGGTAGCGCTTGGCGCGCTCGGTGCCATGGTGGTTTTCGAGGGCGTAGAGCAGGACGAGGCCGACAACGGTTTCGTTGCCGTGGTCGCGCAGCCGGAGCATGCCGTCGCCTTTGTGGGTTGCGAAATCCCACTTGGAACTGGGCACGCCATGATTGCCGGGCAGCACCTCGTCGATGTAGGCGTCGCCGATGCGGCGGGCCCAATCGAGGAAGCGGCGGTCTCCGGTCATGGTGGCGAGGCGGACGAGGGATTGGAGGTAATCGCCGTTGAGTTCGGCGTCGGAGGCGGGAAGCTTGCCGTGGCGGGTGACGACGGGGGCCCGGTCCATGGCATCGGCGATCATGTCCACCATGCGATAGAACCAGGGCGTGCGGCCGAGGTATTCGGTGACCGAGAGGAGCCCATCCTTGGCGTACTCGCCCGCGCCGAACATGCTGGGTGAGCCGAGTTCGCGCTTGCCGAGATCGAGGTTCGCGGGGATGGAGCCTTCGGCGTTGGTGAAGCGCACCTCGTTGCGGAGCATGTCCATCATGCGGCCTTCGTAGAGGGCCCGGCTGGTGAGATGGGCGGTGAGGATGAGGTAGGGGTAGAGGTCGGCGCCGGAGTTGTGCGGCGTGTAGAGACGCGGTTGATTGGGGCCGACGCGGTCGGGGAGCAGGAGCGTGCGCTCATCGGCGTGGCGGAGCCAAGCCTGCATGAGACGCTCCATGGCAGTGAGGGATTGGTGGACCTTGTTTGCGTTTTCGCGGGCTTCCTCGAAGCCTGCCGCGCGCACGGCGAGCGCCAGCGCGATGCCTAGGAGGGCGAGGCGGAACATACGCTACAAGGATACGGCGTTCTTCGATACGTAGTCAGCCACGCCGTCGTTATCGGGGGCGATGTGGTGGAAGTACTCGGCGTATTGGAGGCCGTGGGCTTTGCCGCGGGCTTTATCGCGGCCGAGGGCGAAGTGGCGGGTGTACTGGCGATTGGCGGTGTCGTCGTCGTCGCCGAGCAGGGGGAGCTTCTTGCCCTGTTTGGCGAGCCTGGCCCGGAGTTCGGCTCCGAGGTTGCCGGCAGGGCCTTGAGTGACGTTGGCCATGTTGGCGTAGACTTTCGTTTCGAAATAGTCGGTGATGTCGACGACGCGATTAACCAGTTGCGGGCCGCGGGCGTAGTAGTATTTTTCCTGCGGGCCGTGGGTGGTGAGACCGGCCTTGAAGTGCTCGGGATAATCCCATTCCGAGCGGGCCATCCAACAGGCGGATTCGACGGCGCGGGCAGTGGTGTAGTGATCGGGGTTGCGTTCGTAGAGAGCGGAAGGATCGTAGACGAAGACGGTGTCGATTTTGAGGAGGCGGAAGAGGAAGACGAGGCGGGCGCGGATTTCGACGATGGGCCAGGCGTCCATGTTGTGATTGGGGTAGTTAAGGAAGTACGTTTCCTTGAGGCCGAGGCGGCGGGCCATTTCGACGGTGTCTTTTTCGTTCTTGAGTTCGATGTCGGCGATAGAAGTGCCGGTGCCGGCCATGGAATCGTCGGACATGGTGATGAGGTAGCCCTCGTAGCCCTCGTCGAGGAGCTTGGCAATGGTGCCGCCAGCGAAGATGGGGATATCGTCGCAATGGGGTTGGATGGCGGCGAGGCGCTTGCCCTTGTGCGGCTTGCCGGGTTGCTTGCGCTCAATGGTCACGGTGGGCTGGTAGGAAACGCTGCCAGTGCCGCCGGAAACGAATTCGGGTTCTTGAGCGGGTGCGGCTTGCGCTATGGCGGGCAGGGAGGAGCCGAGGAAGTGGCGTCGTTGCATGGGTGATCTCCGTCGATTAGGATTGTGGTTCTTTTTCCAGTTCTTTGACCCGGCGTTCGAGGTCGCGGATGGTTTTCAGCAACTCCGGCAGGCGCGGCATGATGGGCAGTGTGCGGAGCCAGGTCTTTGCTTCATAAGCGGGCGAGCCCGAGATAACGGAGCCCGCCGCCACATCGCCGCCGACGCCGCTTTGCGCGTAGACGATCGCATTG
>JAEUQG010000210.1 GCA_016789755.1 Bryobacterales bacterium | reverse complement strand
AGCATTTGCTCCCAAGAGCCTACACTGGCCGCGAACGGCTCCCGCCTGTTCAAGAACTCGTGTGCCGCTGTTTTGTTTCGGGTGCGTGGCCCGGCGAGTTGCCACATGCGCTGCCAGATGAAAACGTGCCTGCCTCAAGCGCCGGCGCGCTTCCGTCTGCGCTTGATTCAAAAAACGCAACGGACCGCTCGCGGCCCTGAGCCCGGACCGGGAACCGGTGTGACTTTGCGGAGTCGCGGAACGCGTTTCCGGCCGAATCGCCCAGAGGAAAAAAAGACTCGTGCGAACCTTCTGCCCGATGTGCGCGGGCCGAAGACTTATCGGGGCGATGCCCTTTCTGCGTCAGGCTTCCTCATCCTCCAGCATCCGGTACTTTGCTTCTTCACTATCTTTCCCCAGATACCCGTCGCGAATCGACCGCGCGAAGAAGAAGATGGCCCCGCCCAGAAAGAAGAAGAACAGAAAATACGAGAAATAGACACTCGGATATGTATAGTCCATGGCAACCCTCTATTTCTCGTAGTCGTTGTCCGGCCGCCAGTGCTTGGCCCGTCCCAGCTTCTGCAGATAGGCCACCATCGCCTTGAATTCCTTTTCATCGTTGGCAATCCAAGGATAGGGAGGCATGATCGACCCGGGCACCAGATCCCGCGGATTCTTGAAGTGCGTTCTGTGCCACTGCTCGTCGTATTTCCCGCCGACACGGCTCAGGTCCGGGCCTGTCCGCTTGGTGCCGAACAGATGCGGGCTATCGTAGACGAACTCATCCGGCGTCGATACCGGAGAATCCACTCCACGCCATCCTGACCGCTTCGTATCCGCCAGCAGGGTGCGGGTTTGCTGCGTATGGCAATACCAGCAGCCTTCCCGCACGTAAATCGCACGCCCCGCCAACTCCAACTCCGTGTAGGCTTCCAGTTTTCCCACCGGCCCCTTTGAGGCATCGGCATTCTCAAACGGCTTGCCCCAACTACGGTCCACCATCGGCGGAACTACCGTCGTCAGCAACCCGCCGATCATAAAGAAAACCACCGCCAGACCGGCGAAGAGCGGAGCGTTGTCACCTGATTTTTTGAACATGGCTTGCCCCTTTCCTATGCACCCTGCACTTCCGGCTTGGCGCCGGCGCTGTCCACCACCGTGGCAATCACGTTATACAGGAATGCCACAATTCCACCCAGCATGAAGATCCCCGAGAAGAAGCGTACAATCCAGATCGGCTTCAGCGCCTTCACCGTGTCGATGAACGGGATGCTCGGGTTGTTCCACTGCCAGCCTTGCCAGAACCCGCCCAGCCACAGCGTCACGAAGAACCCGATGCCGCCCACCATGAAAAGCCAGTAACTCCAGTTGGCCAGCGCATCGGAGTGCAGTTTCACGTTGAACATCCGCGGAATCACATAGAGCGTCCCGGCGATGGCGAAGAAGCTGAACGCTCCCAGCACCGCCATGTGCGCATGTCCCGGAATCCAGTCCGTCTTCGATACGATCGCATTCACGCTGCGCAGCGAGTGCATCGGCCCCTGGAAGCAAGTCAGCAGGTAGAACACCACGCCCGACATGAGAAACTTCAGCGGCACATTGTCCCGAGTCCTCGGCCAATGTCCCTTCATCGTCGCAAACAGGTTGTACACCACGCTCCAAACAGGCATGATCAGCATCAGGGAGAAGGCGATGGAAATCGTCTGCAGCCACTGCGAAATGGGGCCGTGGATCATATGATGCGCCCCGGTCCAGACGTAAAAGAAAGCCAGCGACCAGAATCCGATCATCGACAGTTTGTGGCTGTACAGCGGGATATTCCCAGCCTTCGGAATGAAGTAGTACGCCAGCGCCAATCCCACCGGAGTGAAAATCAGTCCGACGGCGTTATGCACGTACATCCAGTTCAAGTTCGCCTGGTTGACGCCTGTCGTAAACAGCGTGGCGAAGTTGCCTGTCAGATACACGAACGCCGTCCACAGAATGCAACCCATCGTGTACCACAGCGATACGTACATCTGCTGATACTTGCGTGTGGCCACCGTGGCGAATACGTTGATGCCGAACATGATCCACGCCACAACCACCAATACATCCAGCGGCAGCGGCAACTCGGCATATTCCCAACCCTGGTTCCACCCCATCAGCAGCGACACCACCGCGCCCAGAATGATCACGTTCCACAACAAGGCGGTGGCCACACCTAGTTTCTCGCTCCACAACTTCACCCCGCACAGCCGCGGCACAAGGTAATACGTCAATCCCATGTCCGCCGCCAGCAGCCACCCGAACAGCATTCCGTTCACGTGCAGCGGACGCAGCCGTCCATAGGAGAGCATTGCTACCGTGCCCAGCATCTCCGGCCACACAAACTTGGCCGCGATGATGATAGCCACTACGCCGACAATCAGGAAATACACCACCGCGCTGATGAGAAACCATTTCGCCGTCGTGTCTTCGTGGACAGCCGCACCTGAGGTTGCGGCGGCCGAATGCACCGTCTGTTTTTCTTGTGCCATGGAAAATTACCTGCCCGCCCGAAGTTGTGGTCTCGCCGAAGCCTGCGTCAGGCTGCGGATAAAGTGCGCCAAATCCCCTGCCTCTTTCTGACTGAGCCCGTAGTCCACCCAGGGGGGCATCGCCGTTCCCTGAATCCCGTACAGAATCGACTCGATCAAACGCTGATCCGAAATGCTCGCGACAAACGGCGAGTTGCGCAGATTCCTCGGCCGCGGAACGATGTCAAGAGAGTTCGGCCCCTTGCCGTCCGCTTTCCTGCCGTGACAACCTGTACACCGCGCCAGATAGATCGCCTCCCCGCGCGCTATAGATTCCTTCGACGCAGGCACCGGATTCTGCGCCGCTATGTTCCTCGCCTTCAACGGACGGCGCTTGTCTTTCGTGAACGCCGTCTCCACATGCGCCAGCAAAGCATCGATCTGGGTGTCGTTCAGTACCTTTTCCCACGCTGGCATCGACGTCCCCGCAACGCCTTTCCTCAGAGATTCGAGGAACCGTTCCCGAGGCTTGCTGTTCATGAATGCAACCTTCGTCAGATCGCGCGGCGCGGGGTCGATATAAGTCGCAACCGGACCCAGTCCGTCGCCCTTCTCTCCATGGCAACGCTGGCAGAGCGCTTTGTAGGTTTCGGCGGGAGTGGCGCCTGCTGGCGCCGTCTTCAAGGACACCAGGTAGGCCGTCATTGCCTGGAAATCAACATCTGAGAACCGGAATCCCGGCATAATCGAATCGGGCATCCGGCTGCGCGGATTCTTGAAGTGGTCCATCACCCACTGGTCGTCCTTCATCAGGCCTTCAAACGACAGATCCGGAGCGATGGCTCCATCCTTGTCCCCCAGCTTGTGACAGGCAGCGCAGGCGCGATCCTGCACCAATTGCTTGCCTCTGCCGATCAGATCCACATTGGCTGCGGCCGGCGCCGGCTCCACCACCGTCGCCGGACGCAGCCTTGTGCGGAACTGCGAGAGCTGTGTCTCGGTCAGATTGATGCCACGCCGGCTCTTGAGGAAGATCACCAGCGCCTTGATGTCGCCGTCGCTCAACTGGAACTTCGGCATAAACGAGGAGGCCATTCCCGCCCGCGGGTCGGCAATCGACTCCCACAAGTAATCGACCTTGAACTTCTTGCCGGCTTCTGTCAGTTCAGGCCCCAGCGTCCCATCCGAAATGCCTTCAATACGATGGCAGCCGTAGCAGTTGTTCTCGAAAAACAACTGCCGCCCGCGCGCCACCAGCGGAGTGCCGGCGAAGTTCTCTTCGGTATGGCACTGCGCGCACGCCGCCTGCATGTATTCCTTGCCCTTGAGGTTCTTCAGATAGTCCTTGCGCCACGGCTCCTGCGTCACATAACCCAGAAGCGGGTCGGGCCAGTAATGATCCTCTCCGTGCGCATAGTGATCCGACAAGCCCCGGCCTTGCCCTTCATGGCATACCGTACAGCCGAAGTCGTTGAACTTGTGCCGCCTTTCCCACTTCCCGCTAACCTGCACGTCTCCCATGGCGGTCGAATAGGGGTGCGTCTTCAGCGGCTGACCCAGCCCGGCAAACCGCGGATCGTCGCTGGCGATGTGGCAAGTCGTGCAGCGGTCGACGCGAGTTTCTCCAAACTGCGTCACCATGATCTGTTCAATTCGCGGACTCCTTGCAGCAAGATCCGCCCGCTCTTCTTCGTTCCGGGCCTGCGTCCGGGCTTGGTCGAAATAGGCGTTCTGATACCGCTCCCACTTGTGAAAGAACTGATCGTAGAAGACGATGCCATGCACCAGCAGCACAACCAGGCTTGCGATGGCGAGTGCGAGTCTCATGTGCGATGGTCTCCTTTACCAGGGGGAAACGAATTCCCAGTTCGGTCCGCGGAACAGCGTCCCGATGATGATCAGAATCACGTTCAACACGGCGAACGTGACAAACAGGGTATTCGCCAGCAGGCGCTCCTTGGCGAACCACCGGCCAACTCCCCCGGGCTTGCGGTCAAGGTACGGCACCATCATCAACAGCGCCACCTCGATTCCGGGTATACCCACGCCTCCCCAAAACGCTGAATAGCTCACCAGTTCCTGCAATCCCAGGAAGTACCAGGGCGCCTTCGCCGGATTCGGTGGATGCATGGCGTTCACCGGTTCCTCCAGTGGAGCGTGGAACATCAGCGAAATCACCAACAAAACCGCCACGGTCAAGATGAAGACGAACAACTCCGCCATCAGCAGATTCGGCCAGGAATAAACCGTATTCTCAGGAGTATTTCCAACCTTCGTAAACGGACCCCGCACCAGCCCCATCAGCCCGAATGCCTGCTTGCCTTCCGCCGGCTTCAATTCCACCGGAGCGGCAACCACCTGCACGCTCACCGCTTCCGTCCCCGGCGCCAGATCCGCCTCCGCCGGCCGCGACAACCCGCCGTCCTTGCGGATGCGCCAGAAGTGAATCGCCACCAGCAGCGTGATCGCCAGTGGAATCACCACCACGTGCAGCACGTAGAAGCGCAGCAGCGCCTCCTGCCCGACGGTGGTATCGCCCAGCAGGAGGAACTGCATCTTCGCCCCGACTACAGGTGCGTAGCCGGCAATTGCGGTTCCCACGGTAATGGCCCAGAATGCGAGTTGATCCCATGGCAGGAGATACCCGGTAAAGCTGCCGAATAGGGTAAGCAGCAGCAGGATTACTCCAATCACCCAATTGAACTCGCGCGGGCGCTTGTAGGAGCCGGTCAAAAACACGCGGCACATGTGCAGAAATACCGCTATCACCATCCCGTGCGCCGACCACCGGTGCATGTTGCGCAAAAAGGTGCCGAAGGCCACCGATCCCCGCAAATCCAGCATCCGGTCATAGGCCTGCGTCGTCGAAGGCACGTAATAGAACATCAGCAGCACGCCCGTCACGGTCAATATGACGAATAAGAAAAATGAAAAAAGACCGAGACCCAGCGTGTAGGTCGCCTTCAACGTATGCCGGTTCACCTTCACCGGGTGAATATGAAGGAAGAAATTGGTGAAGGAGGTCTGGGCCTGACCCAGCTCACTCGACGGAAGCGAGTGGCGGAATATCGAGGTCCAGATGGTGCGCGGTATTTCTGCCAGCGCCGTTTTCACACTCATGAGGAAACTCCAGCCTAAACGTTGTAATAAGAGCCAGGTTTGATTTCGATGCTGGTATCCACTTCCAGTTCCCCGTTCGGGGCCAGCTTCACCTGATACCAGGGCAGAGCCTTCGGAGCAGGACCAGCCGTCACATTGCCGTCCTGGTCATAACGCGATCCATGGCACGGGCACGAGAACCCCGTGTCCGCTACGCCGACGATGCAACCCAGGTGCGTACAGGTCGTCGAAATCACCGCGATCTGATTCCCCTCCCGGGCAACGCAGATTCTGCGTGTTTCGATGGCGATCCGAGCCCCCGATGGAAACGCATCCGGCTTTCCGATGGAAAACCGGCTTGGCTGGCCGTAGGTCGCCCGCGGCTTGAGAAACACGAAGTTGGCCAGCGCGCTGATCACGGCCGATCCGAATAAAGCCGCGCTGCTGAACCAAGTCAAAAAGGAACGGCGATCTCCGCTCTGTTCGCTAGCCTTTGTGCTCATCCGTTGTTTGCTCCGTCGACTGTTCTACTAGTTCCTCGATGTCCGGCCAAAACACGTGATACTTGGCCTCTTCGAGGTTATGAAAGTAATCTCTCTTTACTGCGAAGATGAACAGACAAGCCCCACCCAGTCCCATCAGGATGCTGGCCGCTAATGCCAGGTAGGTGATCTCGGCGCCCATCTTAGGGGCTTGTGTTAGCATTTGTGGTGCCAAACACAAAAGGGGTTTTCTTTGTACTGTTTAAACGTTTGGCGCCAGCGCTTCGCTGCGCCGGGGAACCCACCTCGAGCCTGGGGTGGGGAAAATCGCGCAAACCCGCTGGGTTCCCAACTTCAGCCGGGGCGGATCTTCGGTCACCTCCGTGAGCAGATCACAACCCAACCCACCAGCGCGAGGAAGGGGCCGATCGCCGAGACGTAGGTGCCGAATCCACTACGATCCCGTGACAGGTAGGCGCGCCAGGGTTGCAGCGGCGAGACATAGCAGGTGTGCTGTGTCCCTACCGCATACTTCTGCAGCAACGCCTCCACCTGCTCCGTCCGTGTCGACTGCAGCAGCCATTCCGTTCCTCCCAACCTCCATGGAGAGAAGGTCGCGGCCCCGTACTCCTTGCCGCCAAAGGAGTAACGGAACGCGATATCCATCACATAGCCGCCCGTCGCGTCACGTCCGGAGCCCGCGCTCCAATTGCGCACCTCGCTACGTGTCATCTCGCAGGGAGTCGGCTGCCAACTCTGCGCCTGTCTCCAGTTCCACCAGGGCGCGACGGTCATGAACCAGATCATCGCCAATCCGGGAAGAAGTGCGGCGAACCCCACCAGGCTCATCGACCAAGCTCCGTTCCGGTAAAACGTGCTCAGCCACTCCGCCCACGTCAGCGGCGGATCAGGCCGGTGAATCGCCCACCGCCACAGGCCAATCAGCAGGCCGGGTGCGGTGGAAAGCATCATGAACGCGGCCAGCAGCCATGCTCCCGGCAGCCACCACCAGCCGGCGTAGTCCCTGGTGAGAACGGACTCTGCCGGCGACGCGGGATTGTAGTAACAAGCAAGACGCTCTCCAACCTGCGGGTCGCCCAACTGATAGACGCTCTGCCAGTCGCCGATACCAATGCGCCCGGAATCGTACTCCATCCCTTTCACCGTCAGGCGGTAGAGCAGGCTTGGATCCGAACGCACCACCGTGCACTGGCCCACGGTCCACTGGCGCGCCTTCCACCACGCAAGGAAATCCTGGCCCAAATACGAGGTGAGCAACACTGCCGCCCCAGCCACCGCGCAGGACAATCCGAAAAAGGCGAAAAGTTCCCCCGGAAACGACGTCGCCGGTGCTTGCGCCATGTGCCATTCTGGCCCCTTTGCGCCACCATCCGCAAGCCGGGATACCATAAGGAGTTCATGATGCTGCTTCCAATTCTCGCTTTCGTGATGGCTCTGGCGGCACAAACGCCTCCTTACGACCCAAACGATCCTGAGGGAATTCAGATCTGGCCGAACAAAATGGGACGCTATCCGTGGAAGCGCCCCGGCGTCTTCAAAGTGCAAAAGCTCTATGCACCCACCGGCAATGCCTGGCGCGCGCCGGCTCTGACAACGGCGGAACTGCAACAGATGACCGCCACGCTCGACAAACTCAGCGCCCTGATCAAGGCGACGCCCACAGCGAGTTCCGGTTTGATTGGCTATTGGATCAAAGAGAGCCGCACATTCTACTACCCTGCCGCTCCGGACCTCCCTGCCGGAACGCCTTTGGCCACATCGCCTTTCTTCTATTCCTCCGGCTTCTACGCGTTTGTGCTCGAGGATGTGCTGACGAATGGACGGTTCGTCCCGCAGTGGGGCGGCGAAACCACCCCGGCCTACTTCGAATTCAACCGCTTGCCGGGCCACCTCCGCCAGCCGGTTCCGCTCAAAGAACCCGCGCCGGGAGATGCTCTCGAAACCGAGTTCTACACGCGTCCGCAACAGACTGGTCAGTACGCCGGGTTTCCCGTCTACGATGGCACCAAACTTGTCATCGCGCGCTCCGGGCGCGATCTCTGGACCTCAGTTTCCTACGGCAGGGCGCTGAAAGCCGCGCTTCCTTTGCTGGCAAAGGATGCCGCCACCGCCGAGAGCCGGTTGGCCTCGTTAAAGAAGCAGAACGAAGACGTGCAGTCGCCCGCTTATGAACAGAAGATGCGGGAGCACCTCGAAAAGTACTCCGGGTCCTTCAAATCCTCAAACCCCACCAAATGGCAAGGGCGCGTCGCCGGAATGGAGAGGGAACTGAAGTACAACCGCGAACAGGCCGCTCTCAAAGCGAACCCGCAGCGCGACAAAGACGGCGACTGGTATTGGAACCCTATCGACGCCCGGGCGGAGGCAGCCAAGCGCCTGGCGGCGTTGCAACCGCAGGATGCCGCGCGTCCTGCGTGTTATCTTCTGGCCGCAGCCAAGAACGGCCGGTACGCTCTTCCTGGAGATGTCCTCCCCCTTGGCTCGAATCCGCAGTGCCGGGAACTGGTAACCACAAACTTCCAGTACTTCGACGCCAGGCTTCCCCGGTCCGTGCCCCAGATTCTCGTCCTTCCGGACTTGGACCGTTGCGCGGACGTGGTGAACGGAAAACTGATCAATAAAGATCGCCCTCGTCCGGACAGGCCTCCTCAGGGTTGCCTGAAAAATGTGCCGATCTGGGAGGAACTGGACTGGAAGGCAGCCGCGGCACTGGTTGTCCCTTGATCCGGACCGCCTGCCTGCAATAGGTAACTGTTGGCCGCGGCATGCGTCGTTATGATTGAGATATCCCATGAAGAGCCTCGCCATGTTTGTTGTTGCCGCGGTGTTGGCAGCCCAGCCACGTCCCGAAAGTGGCGAGCGCGGGCCGGGCAGGGCGCGTCCCGAACGGGCGCCGGAAGCAGCTTCCAACCAGAAGCCGGGCCGGTTGGAAGGGCTCGTGGTCCACGCCAAAACAGGCGAGCCCTTGCGCAAGGCGAGTGTGACGCTGGGGGTGTCCGGCGGGCCTCGAGGCGCAGCCCCGCGATCCGTCACTACCGAAGCCGACGGCCGGTTCGTTTTCGATGCGGTGCAGCCGGGGCAGTACAATCTGGCGGCGGAGCGCACCGGATATTTACGCCAATACTATTCGGCATCGAAGAGCGGACGCGGCAGTTCCTGGATCAACGTGGCTTCGGGACAGAGCGTCACTGGGCTGGAAATCAAGTTGCTGCCCCATGCGGTGGTGGCGGGTAAGGTGCTGGATGCCGACGGCGAGCCGATGCAAGGGGCCACCGTGTCGGTGATGAAGCTGAACTCCTTGGGCGGCCGCATGCGCGCCTCGCCCATGGAAGCCGAGGTCTCCAACGATTTGGGCGAATTCCGTATCTACAGGTTGCCTCCGGGACGCTATTTCCTGATGGCATCCCGCAGCAGACGGATGGGGCCAGAGGAGCGGTCGAGCAACGGACAACGCGAATCCTACGTCACGACATACTACCCAGGATCGGCGGACTTGGCCGGGGCTACCGCCATCGAATTGACCGCCGGGCAGGAGGTCAACGGCGTTACTGTTCAACTTCGCCGAATGCCTGTATTCCAGATCAGCGGCGCCATTGTAAACGCCCCAGCCGGATCGCGGCTTTCCTCGTTGCGTGTCATGCTTCGCCCTGCCGGGCAGGACACCGTACAGATGATGGGTCCCGGTGGCTCCGGCGGCGTGCGCCCCGATGGCGTGTTCACCATCGATGGAGTGCAACCGGGGCAGTATTTGCTAACGGCCATGAACATGGATCGGGAGCCGGTGAGCCTCGGCAATCTGCAACTCACCGTGGGCACCAGCAATATCACCGACCTCACCTTCCCACTCAGCGAGCCTGTGGTCGTGATGGGATCCGTACGTATGGAGAACGGCGAACTGCCCCCAAATGCGGGCGCCATGCGGGTGCAACTGGCCATGACGAATCCCATGTTCGGTTCGCGCAAGGATGCGAGTTTGAAGGAAGACGGAACCTTTCGCATCGAACGTGTATCCCGAGAGCCGATGTACGTAGTGCTCTCCGGGCTGACCGCCATGTGGGTGAAGTCCGTCAAGATGGGCAGCCAGGAACTCGGCGCCGGCGTGCTGGACCTGGCCGCTGCGGGAGGTCTGGTGCCCCTGGCCATCACGCTCAGCGACAAGGTGGGTGTGGTGGAAGGAACGGCTTCGGTGGATGGAAAACCGGCGGCCGAAGGGTTGGTGACGCTGATCCCCGACCCGTATCCGCTGGGACGCACCGACTTGGTGCGGTCCACTAATATCACCGGGAACGGAACCTTCCGCCTGCAGGGCTTGCCGCCCGGTGAGTATCGCGCCTTCGCCTGGGACCTGGTCGAGCGGGAAACCTATTCCGACCCGGATGTGCTGAAGAAGTTCGAAAGCAACTCGGCGAAGGTGACTGTGAAAGAGAATGCCACCGAACGGGTGGAGTTGAAACTGGTCCGCGCCGATCAGCCTTGAAGCGAGCCGCGCAACGCCGAATGCGTGCGGAACAGGATCGACTTCACCGCGGAGACCGAACATTCCAGCCGCCGGGCGATTTCGCGGTATTCGCAACCCTCGTACTTGTGCAGAATGACGGCGGCCTTCTGGCGCTCGGGAAGGGCATTGATGATACTCTGTGCGCGGGCGATCCGTTCGTGCTCCAACAGGAGCTTCTCCGGCGTCGGAGTGTATTCCGCCGTCCAGCGGTGCAAGGCTTTGGGAGTGAGCGCATCGATGTCCTGATGGAGGCGGCGCTGGCGTTTGATCCACTTCCGGGCGTGATTGGATGCGATGCAATAAAGCCATGTCGTGAATTCGGCGGCAGGCTCGTAGGTGTGGCGGGCCAGGTATACGCGGAGAAAAACCTCCTGGGCCAGTTCTTGCGCGACCGCCCTGTCTGTAACCATCCGGCCGATGAACTGCACCAGTTTGCGCTCGTGGCGTGCCACAAGAATCGCCATCTCCTCCTCCGCGCCGGACTTGAGACGAAGCATGCTCCGCACGTCCTCGGAGAAGGAGACCCCGGACTCCATGTGCCCACCGGTTTGCATCACTGACCTATGATGCAGGAAAGCGCCATTGCGGTCACCTGCCGGGGCGGGTTCTTAACAATTCTTTACACGCCGCGGGCACAACAAACGATCATGAGGTTTCCACCGCCGCGATGGCCGGGTCTTCGATCCTCTTCATCTCAGCGATCAGCTTGCGCTTGAGATCGGCGATCAGTGGCGCGTTGCCCGGCTGTAGGGCGAGGTTTTTCATCTCCTTGGGGTCGGCCTGGAGATCGTAGAGTTCGGTCTTGTCCTTAGGGTTCAGATTGAGGATCAGTTTGTGACGGCGCGTACGGAGCGCTTTTACGGTGGGTTGTGCCGCGTCCCCGCCGTGCATGGTGTACACGAAGCTGTCGCGGCCGGGCTGGCCCTTGCTTCCATCGATCAGTCCCTTGAAGGAGAGTCCTTGCATCGGTTGTGGCGCGCGGATGCCGCAGAAGTCGAGCACCGAGGGCGCAATGTCGATGTTCGATGTGAAAGCCTGGATGCGCTGGTTGCCCTTCACGGCCGCGGGGTAGCGGAGCAGCATCGGCACGCGCAGCGCTTCTTCGTAGGCTTCCATCTTGCCGTGGAGTCCGTGCTCGCCGTGGAAGAACCCGTTGTCGCCCATGTAGACGACGATGGTGTCGTTCGAAAGCTTCTCCTCGTCGAGAAAGCCCAGCAGGCGGCCGACGCTATCTTCGACGCCCATCAGGCAGCGGTATTGATCGCGTTCCCGGTTGCCCCAGGCCTCGAGGGAATCAGGTGCGTCGCCCGCCGCTTTTTTGCGCTTCTTCTTGCCGCTTTTGCGCGATTCGGCGGTGAAGGCCGATTGCGGATTCTGGCTCTTGCGGCGAACCCGATCAGGCTTTCCTGTATCGTCGAGGAAAAAGGAATCGGGTGGGCGGAACGCGAGACTCGCAAAGTCAGTTTCGTGGCCCGGTGCGGGAGTGAACGGACCGTGGCAGGCTTTATATCCGATCCAGGTGCAGAACGGCTTGTCCTTGGAGGCGCGCATGAACTCGATGGCTTGATCGGTGACAATATCCGTATCGTACCCCTGCAGGTCAACCCATTTGCCGTTGATGTTCTTGCGAGGGTTGACGTACTGGCCCTGGCCGAGTTGCGCGGCATAGTAGTCGTAGCCGGGGTGGACCCGGTCATCGCTGTCCATGTGGAACTTGCCGATGTGGGCCGTGCGGTAGCCGTTCGATTGCAGCAGGCGCGGCAGTGTTTGCAGTTGGTGGTTCCAGCGGATTTGATTGCCGATGATGCCGTTCTTGTGCGGATAGAGGCCGGTGAGGCAACAGGCGCGGCTGGGAGCGCAGAGGCTCATGGCGACGAAGGTGTTGGTGAAGAGTACGCCTTCACTGCCGATGCGGTCAATGTTCGGCGTGCGCAGGAAGGGGCTGCCGGTAAGGCTGAGGGTGGAGTAGCTTTGGTCGTCGGTAAGCAGGAAGAGGAAGTTGGGTCTTCGGGGGGCGGCATGAAGGAAGGGCGCTCCGGCAATCGCCGTGAGCGCGGCGCGGCGAGTGATTTGGGTCATGATGGGATTCTAGCGCTTAGGAGTGCCGAGCCCGGCATCGAGCGGCAGGAAACCCAGTGCCCGCGACACCACCCGTACCCGCTCGATGCCTCCGGCGCAACATCTGCTTCAGTTCTTTCCGGCGCTGCGCCAGAACATTCCCGATTAGAATTGTTTGTTAGGGATATGTGCAGACAGCCTCATACCTGGCCGAAGACGGGTGCAATCACCTTGCCGCCGAAGTCGGTCAGCTTCTCATGCCGGCCATTGTGCAGATACCATAACTTGTGCTGATCGAGACCGAGCGCGTGCAGGATCGTAGCGTGAAAGTCTCGCATGTGATGCCCATTGATGGCACGCAGCCCGAACTCGTCGGTCGCGCCCAATGTCTGCCCAGGCTTCACGCCCCCTCCGGCAAACCACATCGTGAACCCATGCGGGTTATGGTCGCGCCCGTTGCCCGATTGCGACATCGGCAACCGGCCGAACTCCGATCCCCAAATCACCAGCGTTGAATCCAATAGTCCGCGGGCCTTCAGATCCTTGAGCAATCCGGCGATCGGCTGGTCCGACATCCCGCACATCTTCTCGTGATTCTGCACCAGGTCGGAGTGCGCGTCCCACTGGATGGAAACGGGCCCGCCGCCGTGATAGATCTGGACGAACCGCACACCACGTTCCACCATCCGCCGGGCGAGCAAGAGACGCGTTCCAAACTCGGCTGTGTGTTTCTGATCCAGCCCGTAGAGATTGCGTGTGGCATTGGACTCCTTGCTCAAATCGACGGCCTCCGGAGCATGGCTCTGCATCCGGAACGCCAGTTCGTACGAACTAATCCGTGCCGCCATTTCCGAATCCGTTTCCCCGGTATCGAGTTCGTTCATCTTCTGCACCAGATCAAGCGTCCTGCGCTGGCGCTCTGGCGTCACCCCCTTGGGCGGCTTCAAATGCAAAATTGGGCTGGGTCCGGAGCGCAACAGTGTCCCTTGATAAACCGCCGGCAGGAAGCCGGAACTCCAGCATGGCGTGCCGCCTTCCGGAGTTCCTTCCGGTTGCGGCATGACCACATAAGCCGGCAGGTTCTCGCTTTGCGAGCCGAGGCCGTAAGTGACCCAAGCCCCAAGGCTCGGGTGCCCCATCAGGATGCGTCCGCTATGCACCTGATACATCGCCGGCGCATGCACGACGCTTTCCGTGTAGAAATTCCGCACAAAGCAAATGTCGTCCACACAGGTGGAAAGATGCGGAAACAGTGTCGACACCCAGGCGCCGGATTCACCATGCCTGCGAAATTTCCAAGGCGACGCGAGAATCGGAGTCGACCCGTCCGTGAACTGGCTTTGAATCTTGCCGAAGCTCTCGGGCAGTTTCTTCCCCTGCCACTGCTCCAGTCCCGGTTTCGGATCGAACGTATCAATCTGGCTCGGCGCGCCAACCATGAACAGAAAGATCACGGACTTGGCTTTGGCGGGGAAGTGCGGCGGCTTCGCAGCCAGCGGGCTGACGCGAGGACCGGCGATTCCGTCTTTCACCAGAAGGCTTTGCAGCGCGAGTGCGCCGAATCCATTGGCCGCGCCCCGCAGCACGTCGCGGCGGGTTCGTGCCCGCATCAATTGGCTAAGGTATGTAGACGAATTCATTTCGGTTCATCAGCGCCAGCGTAAAATCTTCGAGCGGCGCTCCTTTCAGAAACTGCTGCGCCATCGCGAACTCAACCGGCCGCGGCAGGCGCGCCAATGCCAGCTTGTAAGCGCGACGCACTTGGCAGTCGCGATCGGAGGAACACTCCGTTGCCAGCCGCGCCGCAAAGCGCTGCGCTTGTTCTACGGCGAAATCGGAGTTCATCAGCGATAGTGACTGCAGCGCATGCGTGCTGACGGGGCGCACCGGGCAGGAACTCATGGCATCGGGCTGATCGAAATTCTGCATCATCGGCAACCGCACGGTGCGCTTGTTCAGCAGATACAGGCTACGCCGGTTGAACTGCTTGGGGTCGGCGTCGACGGGCCAGAGATTGTCGGGCTCGCCTTCGGTGAAGATGATGTCGTACACCTCGGGTTCAATCGGAACTTTGATCGGACGTCCCCCGACTTTCGTGTTGAGATGTCCGTTCACAGCGAGCATCGAATCGCGGATAATCTCGCCATCCAGCCTGCGGCGGTTCATCCGCCAGTAGAACTTGTTCTCCGAGTCCACGACCGACTTGGCCTTGTTATCGAGTGCCGCCTGACGGTAGGCGCTCGAAGTGACAATGAGCCGGTCGATTTCCTTCATGCTCCAGTTCTTCGCCATGAATTCGGACGCGAGCCAATCGAGCAGTTCCGGATGCGACGGACGAGAACCCAAAGCACCAAAATCGTTCCCCGTCTTGACCAGCCCCGAGCCCATCCGGAACGCCCAGATGCGATTCACCATAACGCGCGCGGTCAGTGGATGGTCCGGCGAGGAAAGCCATTGGGCCAACGCCGAACGGCGTCCGGCAACTCCGGCCGGAGCGGGAACCTGCAAGCCGCTGATCACGCGCGGAAAGCCGGGTTCCACGATGGCCAGCTTCATTTTGTGATCGCCGACCTTCAGAATGTGCGTATCCGGCGCCTTATCGAAATTCGCAACGGCATATGCCGTCTCGACCGGTTCCGGCTGTGAGTAGGCAAGCTTGTGAAGCTGTTTCCGCAAACCCGCGCGGCGGTTCTTCTCATCCTGAGGCAGCACGGCAAGCACTTCGTCCCAGGAAACCTTCAACTGCGCTTCTGCTTCCCGCGCCATGCGTTGCTGTTCTTTGTCGCGCTTGTCTTTGGGCAAGTCGTAGGCGGAACGGAACGCCGTGTCCAAGGCCTTATACTTTTCCGCCCGCAATCGCTCGCGATAGGGCTTTTCGATTTCCTTTATCTGATCTTCAATGGGCTTCAGTTGCGCTTTGTAGAAAGCCGTCGCCTGTTCGTGCGCCCGTCTGGCAGCCTCGGGTGCGATCACCTTGTCCTTAAAATCGGTGGCCGCCAACAAGGCTTGCAGCTTGTAGTAGTCCGATTGCGGAATGGGATCGAACTTGTGGTTGTGACAACGCGCGCACTGCATCGTCAGTCCCAGAAACACATTGCTCACCGCGGTGGTCATTTCGGTGAGCACTTCCTGCCGGTTCATTTCCTCGTCCTGATTCCCGCCCACCAGGTGGATGGGGCCGGCACGGTGGAAACCGGTGGCAATCAAGGCATCGGTATTGCCGGGGAAGAGTTCGTCACCGGCAATCTGCTCCTGAAGGAACACGTTGTACGGCTTGTCGCTATTGAAAGCGCGCACAACATAATCGCGGTAGCGCCAGGCATGTGGACGTTCGGCATCCAACTCGAAACCGTTGGTATCGGCATAGCGGGCGATATCCAACCAGCGCAATCCCCACCGCTCGCCGTAATGCGGCGAGCGCATGAGCCGGTCCACCAGTTTCTCGTACGCCTCGGCCGATTTGTCGGCAAGAAACAAATCCACTTCGCCGGGGGTGGGCGGCAATCCTGTCAAATCGAGCGTTGCACGCCGGATCAGCTTCTCCTTCTCCAGCGGCAGAGAGGGAGTAAGCTTCTTCGATTGCATGGCGCTCAACAGGAACGCATCGATCGGGTTGCGGACCCAGGGATTGTTCAGTTGCGGAACTTCGGGGCGCGCAGGTTTGCGAAACGCCCAGAAGTTGCGGCGAGGCGCCACCCAGGCATCGTCTTTGGCATCGTCTTTGTAGCGGTCCACGCCGTAGGCAGCCGCGGCTGCGGCGGACAGCAGGACCACGATCGAAAGGCTTGTGCGTCTCACGGTAATAGAGACAATTATATGACGCGCCGCTCCGGCGCCAGCATTTGCCAATGGGCAGGCGAAAGCTACGCCTTCACAATCTTGAGGATCTCTTTCATGGAATCGTGAGACGCCTGGATCTGCCCGTCTCCGAAGATATGCGTCTCCAGACCGACTTGCCCCTTGTACCCGTCTTTGACAAGCCCGTTGAAGATCGCGCTCCAATCGAGCTTCTGCGGCCCGTCCAAAATGCTCCGGCCCTTGATCTGCACGTTAAGAATGCGCTTCTTGGGCAGCAAGTTGTAGCCGTCCGGATAAGGAACGTCCTTCTGGCTGGTCTCGTTCAGCGGGTCCCAGTTGACCCCGACCCACTTGGATGGAATCATCCGTAGCAGTGCAGCCATCTCCTGGCTCGTGGCTACGTTGCAGGCCCCTTCGTTTTCCACCAGGAGATAGATCTTTTCTTTCGCTGCAATGGGCGCCATCTCATTGATGATCTCGGCCACCCTCGACAAGTGGGCTTTCACGTCCGGCCCGCGCCATCCTGTAAACACGCGCACCTTATCGACACCGAGAATCTTTGCCGCGTGGATGGCCTTCTGCAAATCATCCAAACGGCGGGCGAATTTCGCCTCGTCGGCCTTGGCCCGCGATGCACGGCGTTCGGCAGGCTCCTTGGTCCAGCGGACGGGCTCGATGCCGGGAATCATCACTTTCATGAGGCTCGTGTTGAGGAAAGACACGCGGAGCCCATTCTCATCGAGAAGCTTGGCTTCGGCGCGCAATTCAGCTTCGGGGAGCGTGAAGTATTCCTTGCGCTGTCCCGGAACACCACGCAACTCAAGCCACTTCAGCCCGTATTGCTTGGCGAAAGCCACCGCGTCCTGACTGGAGCGGGCGATCTCATCGGTGATGGCGCTGATACGCGATAGATCGATGCGCCCTTTGGCAGACAACGGGAGCGCCGACAGACTACAGACGAGGAGATCTCTACGGGTGAGCATTTGGGTCAGGATAACACGATTTTGCTAAAATGACGGTTTGTCCCCCCAGGTGTCGAATCCAGAGAAGCCGCTGGTGTGCGCGGTGAGTTACCTCAACACATCCCCATTGGTTTGGGGATTGTTACGCACCCCGATGGGCGATTCCGTCCGGCTGGAATTCGCTCTTCCTTCTCTCTGCGCCGATCGCGTACGCGATGGTATGGCTGATATCGGAATCGTGCCGGTCATCGAAATGCAGCGCCAGGGATTGGATTGGCTCCCAGGGACCGGAATCGCATGCCGCGGCGCTGTAAGGAGCATTCTGCTCGTATCCAAGGTTCCGCTAGACCGCATTCAGAGCCTCGCCGGCGACGTCGGTTCGCGCACTTCAGTCATGCTGACGCGGATTCTCTTGGCCCATCGATACGGAAGCACTCCCGCGATCTTGCCGATGCGGGCGGACCTGGAAGCGATGCTCGCCGCCGCCGATGCCGCGTTGATCATTGGCGATCCGGCGCTGCTTCTCGACCCGGCCGCACTGTGTGCCCGCTACGCTGTCCTCGATCTGGGCGAAGAGTGGGTTCGCTACACGGGCCTGCCGATGGTATTCGCCGTGTGGGCCGGACGGACCGGCAGACTACGGCCCGGTTTAGCCGAGTTGTTCGCCGCGTCCTGCCGCTATGGCATGGAGCATCTCGAAGAGATCCTGGAAGCGGAATGTCCTCCGCGCCGCATCCCCATCGGCCTGGGGCGTACTTACCTCACGCAGCATGTCGCGCTCGAATTGAACGACAAGGATTATCAGGGCATGCAACTCTACCTGCGCTACGCGCGGGAATTCGATAACCTGAAAGAAACCGTTCCAAACCTCATTCAAAACGTGTCTGTATGATGAACCACCGCGAAGCTTGCGATCTCTTTTCGAACGACGACCTGATCGGCATCGGTATGGCCGCGGACGCTTTGCGCCGCAAATACCATCCGGAAGGCGTAGTCACCTACATCATCGACCGCAACATCAACTACACGAACTTCTGCACGGAATATTGCAGCTTCTGCGCGTTCTACAGGCCGATGGGACACGCCGAAGGATACGTGCTGCCGGTCGATACGATCCTCGAAAAAATACAGGAGACCGTAGATCTCGGCGGCACCGGCGTACTCATGCAGGGCGGACTCCATCCCGAACTAAAGATCGAATGGTACGAAGATATGCTGCGTTCCATCAAGCGGCAGTTCCCGAAAGTCCACATGCATTGTTTCTCCGCCCCGGAAATCACCAACATCGCCGAAGTCAGCGGACTCCCACTTTCCGGCACGATCGCTCGGTTGCGCGATGCCGGCCTCGATTCCATCCCCGGCGGTGGCGCTGAGATTCTCGATGACGCCGTGCGGCACCGCATCAGCCGCCTGAAATGCAGCACCAAAGAATGGGTTGACGTGCACCTGGCCGCGCACCGTTTGGGAATGCGCACTACGGCAACGATGATGTTCGGCTGCGGAGAGACCATTGAGCAGCGGGTCAACCATTTGGAGACCGTGCGGCGAATTCAGGAGGAGACCGGCGGCTTCACAGCCTTCATCCCCTGGTCGTTCCAGCGGGAGAACACCTCCCTGGGGCGATTCGTCAAGCAGGACGCCACCGCCGTGGAATACCTCAAGACTCTGGCAATTTCGCGCCTGTACCTGGAAAACATCGTCAACGTGCAGTCTTCCTGGGTGACGCAAGGGCTGAAAACATGCCAGTTGGGTTTGCGCTTCGGCGGCAACGATGTCGGTAGCATCATGATCGAAGAAAACGTGGTTTCGGCCGCCGGAGCCCGCAACCGCGCCAATGAAGAGGAACTGCGCCGCATCATCCGCGATGCTGGCTTCCTGCCCAAACAACGCGATACTCTGTACAGGACCTATTTTCTGAACTGACCATGCCGGCGCTGATCGAAGTTGCGGAACTCATCAAAGAATTCCGTATCTTTCAGCGCGGAGAAGGCATCCGGGGCGCCTTGCGCAATCTCTTTGTGCGAAACTACAGCACCCTGCGCGCGGTCGACTCCATCTCTTTCGCTATCTCAGCCGGCGAGATGGTGGGCTACATCGGGCCCAACGGCGCAGGCAAGTCGACCACCATCAAAATGCTGACAGGGATCCTCATGCCGACCAGCGGCAGCGTGATCTCCAACGGATACCAGCCCTTCGCGCAACGCTCCACTTACACGCGCACCATTGGAGCGGTGTTCGGACAGAGAACCCAGTTGTGGTGGGATATCGCCGTGGTCGAGTCGTTCCGGCTCTTGAAGAACATCTACGCTGTTTCCGATGCCGATTACGCGGCGCGAATGAAACGCTTCGATGATGTCCTGGAATTGGGAAAGTACCTGCATACTCCGGTGCGAAAGCTGAGCCTGGGAGAGCGCATGCGCTGCGATGTGGCGGCGGCGCTACTGCACAATCCGCCCATCCTGTTTTTGGATGAGCCCACGATCGGCCTGGACATCGTGGCCAAGGACCGCATCCGCGAGTTTCTCAAACAGAGCAACCGCGAGAACGGAACCACGGTCTTGCTGACCACGCACGACCTTGCCGATATCGAGGAACTGTGCGCCCGGCTGATGGTGATCGACAAAGGAAAGCTGCTTTTCGATGGGCCGCTGGTTCAGTTGAAGCGCCGCCTGTGGCGCGAGAACACCGTGCGCTTCGAAGTCAAAGATCGCGATCAAGCACAGCGGCTGGAATCGCTTGGGCTGCCGGCGGTGACAGCCGAACGGCTGAGCGACTTGTCCATTCGCTTGCACTTTCCACGCGATTCGCATTCCACCGCAGAGCTGATTCGCAAAGTGCTGAACGCCGTGGAGGTAACGGACATCGCCATTGAAGAACAGTCCATCGACGATGTGGTGAAAGAGATTTACACGGGTTCGGCTTTGACACACTCATGACGGCAAGAGTCCTGTACGCCTTCGCTCGCATCGGCTTTCTCGACATGCTGGCCTACCGGCTGCGCTACTACACGGGAGTCATCAACTACTTCCTCAGCGTCACCGTGTACTACTTTCTGTGGAAAGCGATCTTCGCCGGACGGGAGACTTTCGGCGATTTCCGCTTCGACGAAATGATCACCTATGTCACAGTGGGCTGGATCATCCGATCGCTCTATTTCAACAACATCGATTGGGATATGGCGACGGATATCCAGGAAGGCAAGGTCAGTATGACGATGATGCGTCCCGTCAACCTGCCGCTGACCTATATCGGCAAAGCAATCG
>JAEUQG010000195.1 GCA_016789755.1 Bryobacterales bacterium | reverse complement strand
CACGTTCAATCAGCTTGTGCGTAAGGGTCGGAAAGCCCCGCGGTTTAAGACTGCCAGTCCCGCGCTGCAATCCTGCCCCCAGCGCCGCGGAGTTTGCACCCGCGTTTACACGACGACACCGAAAAAGCCCAACTCGGCGCTCCGCAAGGTCGCTCGTGTCCGTCTCACCAACGGGATTGAGGTCACAACCTACATTCCCGGTGTGGGCCACAATCTTCAGGAACACTCCATTGTCCTCATCCGCGGCGGTCGCGTGAAGGATCTGCCCGGCGTGCGCTACCACGTTGTCCGCGGCACGCTCGATACGGCCGGCGTCGCCAACCGCAAGCAAAGCCGCTCCAAATACGGCGCGAAGCGGCCCAAGTCCTAAGGAGACCATGATTTATGCCTCGTCGTCGCAGAGCTGAAGTTCGCGAAATCCTGCCCGATGCCCTGTATAACTCCACGTTGGCGGAGAAGTTTATCAACTCCATGATGTGGGACGGGAAGAAGCAGACCTCCAGCCGCATCTTCTACGATGCCATGGACAAATTGCGGGAGCGGTCCGGTGACGATCCGCTGAAGATCTTCAAGAAGGCTGTGGAGAACTGCAAGCCGGCGCTGGAAGTCAAGACGCGGCGCGTTGGCGGCGCGAACTACCAGGTGCCCGTGGAGGTCCCCCAGAACCGGCGTACCAGCTTGGCTATTCGCTGGATCCTCGGTAACGCCCGTAGCCGCCCGGACAAAGGGATGCCGGACAAGCTCGCCAACGAGATCAACGACGCCGCCAATATGCGCGGTGGCGCTATCAAAAAGAAGGACGACGTACACCGTATGGCAGAGGCCAACAAGGCCTTCGCTCACTACCGGTGGTAATCGCGCGACAGTAAGTTTTTTATGCCACGCACCATACCACTCGAGAGAATGCGAAATATCGGCATCATGGCCCACATCGATGCCGGTAAAACTACGACCACGGAGCGCGTACTCTACTACACAGGTAAAACATACAAGATCGGAGAGGTCCACGAGGGCACCGCTGTCATGGACTGGATGGCGCAGGAGCAGGAGCGCGGAATCACCATCACCTCCGCTGCCACGACTGCTGCATGGCGCGACATTCAGATCAATATCATTGACACCCCCGGCCACGTGGATTTCACCGCTGAGGTGGAGCGCAGCCTACGCGTGCTGGATGGCGCTGTGGCAGTGTTCGATGCCGTAGCGGGCGTGCAGCCGCAATCGGAAACGGTTTGGCGTCAGGCGGACAAGTATCAGGTTCCCCGTATCTGTTTTATCAATAAGATGGACCGTATTGGCGCGGATTTCTACCACGCCGTCGAGACCATCGTGGATCGCCTCAAGGCAAAGCCGGTGCCGATTCAGTTGCCGGTGGGTGCGGAAGAGAAGTTTGTCGGCGTCGTCGACCTGATCGAGATGCGCGCGCGCATCTGGCGCGAAGAAACCTTGGGCGCAAAGTACGACGACACAGAAATCCCGGAAGACATGCAGGCCAAAGCCGCTGAGTACCGGGAAAAGCTGGTGGAAGCCGTATCGGAGACCGACGATGAGCTGTTTTCTAAATTTGTAGAAGGTCAGCCCATCACCGATGCGGAGTTGCGCGCAGGCATCCGCCGCGCAACCATTGCGCAGAAGATTTTCCCTGTGGTCTGCGGTTCGGCATTCAAGAATAAAGGCGTGCAGAATCTGCTCGACGCCGTCGTGGACTTCCTGCCCTCTCCGGTGGAAATCCCGGCCATCAAGGGCACTGATGCCTTCAAGCCGGAAGTCGAAGTGGAGCGCAAGTCGAGCGACAGTGAACCCTTTGCCGGCTTGGTGTTCAAGATCATGACCGACCCCTTCGTCGGGCAGTTGGCCTTCTTCCGCGTCTACTCCGGGAAGGTGAACTCGGGCGATACAGTGTATATTTCCTCTAAGGGCAAGCGCGAGCGGATCGGTCGTATTGTCCGCATGCACGCCAACAAGCGTGAGGAAATCACGGAAGTCCTGGCCGGAGATATTGCTGCGGCGGTTGGCCTGAAGCAGGTCATCACGGGCGACACGATTTGCGAAGAAAAGCACGCCGTGATGCTCGAATCGATCGACTTCCCTGAGCCTGTCATTCAGCTAGCAATCGAACCGAAGACGAAGCAGGATCAGGAAAAACTCGGCATGGCAATCGGCAAGTTGGCGCAGGAAGATCCTACGCTGCGCGTCTCTGTGGACCATGAAACGGGTCAGACGATTCTCGCCGGAATGGGCGAGCTGCACCTGGAAATCATCGTTGACCGCATGCAGCGCGAATTCAATGTGGGCGCCAATGTCGGTAAGCCCCAGGTCGCCTACCGCGAAACCATTCGCCGTCCTTCCGAAGCCGAGGGCCGTCACGTGCGCCAATCCGGTGGTAAGGGCCAATATGGACACGTCAAGATCCGGGTTCAGCCCCTTCCGACGGGTACTGGTTTTGAGTTCGTGAACGAGATCGTCGGCGGCACGGTCCCGAAGGAATACATTCCTGCGGTGGAAAAGGGTATCGCCGAAGCGCTTGAAGCGGGCATCCTCGCCGGTTATCCGATGTCTGACCTTAAGGTATCCGTCTACGACGGCAGCTACCACGATGTCGATTCTTCCGAAATGGCATTCAAGATCGCCGGTTCCCTGGCAATCAAGGCTGCCGCAGCGAAAGCGAAGGCTGTGCTGCTGGAGCCCATCATGGCCGTCGAGGTCGTGGTTCCCGAGGAATACATGGGCGACGTGATCGGGGATTTGAACTCCCGGCGCGGACGCATCGAGGGAATGGAACTGCGCGGTACGACGCAAATCATCAAATCCAGTGTGCCGTTGGCCGAAATGTTCGGTTACGCCACAGACCTGCGTTCCCGCACCCAGGGGCGCGGCAGCTTTACCATGCACTTCGGCAAGTACGAAGAAGTGCCCAATGCCTTGGCGGAGGAAATCATCAGCCGCGTCCAGGGCAAGGTGACCAAGTAACAGTCTTTTCAATTATTCGAGGAGAATTCGCGCTACATGGCCAAAGAGAAATTCGACCGTAGTAAGCCGCACGTAAACATCGGCACGATCGGACACATCGATCATGGCAAGACGACGTTGACGGCCGCGATCACCAAGGTGCTCGCCAAGCACAATCCGAAGGTGAAGTTCCGGAGCTTCGACTCCATCGACAACGCCCCGGAAGAAAAGGCTCGTGGTATCACGATCGCCGTGGCGCACGTGGAGTATGAAACCGCCAACCGGCATTATGCCCACGTCGATTGCCCTGGTCACGCCGACTACATCAAGAACATGATCACGGGCGCGGCGCAGATGGATGGCGCGATTCTGGTTGTGGCGGCCACCGACGGCCCGATGCCGCAGACGCGCGAGCACATTCTGCTGGCCCGCCAGGTGGGTGTGCCGTTCGTCGTGGTTGCCTTGAACAAGGTGGACATGGTGGACGATCCGGAACTGCTGGATCTGGTGGAACTGGAAGTGCGGGAGTTGTTGAAGAAGTACGAGTTCCCTGGCGACGATCTGCCAGTAGTGCGCGTTTCGGCGCTGGGTGCGCTGAACGGGGAAGGGAACTGGGAAAAGTCGGTGGACGAGTTGATGGACGCGGTGGACAAGTACATTCCGCTGCCGGAGCGAGCCGTCGACAAGACATTCCTGATGCCGATCGAAGACATCTTCTCGATTCAGGGACGCGGCACGGTGGTGACGGGCCGAATCGAGCGCGGTATCTGCAAAGTGAACGAGGAAATGGAAATCGTCGGCTTCCGCGATACGCAGAAGACGGTCATCACGGGCGTGGAAATGTTCAAGAAGTTGCTCGATGAAGGCCGGGCGGGCGACAACGTGGGCTTGCTGCTGCGCGGCATCGACAAGGATTCGGTGGAGCGCGGGCAGGTCATTGCGAAGCCGAACACGATCAAAGGGCACAAGAAGTTCAAGGGCGAAGTGTACGTGCTGAGCAAGGAAGAAGGCGGGCGTCACACACCGTTCTTCAAGGGTTACCGTCCGCAGTTCTACTTCCGCACGACGGACGTGACGGGGGTGGCGCAGTTGCCGGAAGGCACCGAGATGGTGATGCCCGGCGACAACGTGAACCTGGAAGTGGAACTGATCACCCCGGTCGCCATGGAAAAGGGGCTGCGCTTCGCTATTCGCGAGGGCGGCCGTACCGTCGGCGCCGGCACCGTGACGGAAATCCTCGGTTAA
>JAEUQG010000165.1 GCA_016789755.1 Bryobacterales bacterium | reverse complement strand
GGATTGGAGGCTTGTTCCAATTCCTCGTCGTTGGCATCGACGCTCATCACCGGCATGGCGCGACCGATGGACACCAAGTCGCGGGTCAAGGGCTGGATCTGAGGGGGGAGGAACTGGCGGCGCAGGCCGAGTTTATCCATCACGTCGCCAACTACGGCGACGAATAATTCCTGCTTTGCCAGAGCAAACAGTTCCGCGTCGTCCTTCCAAAGCTGGCTCATCAGGGCAACTCCGCGACGATGCCAGGGACGCTCTTGGCCCAGAAGGGACCCGCGGTCCAGCCGAATTCGGTGGGGCTGACGCTGCGTGCGATTTCATCGGCCGATTTGCCCTGCTTCTTCAGGCCGGACACCTTGTCGCGCATCTTGCGGAAGTTCTCGTTCCAGGCGGCCAGATCGGCCTTTTTGAGGACAGGGCCGTGGCCGGGAATGACGCGGTCGAAGTCGAGTTCGAGAGCTTTGGCGATGGTTTCGGTCCAATGGATGGCGCTGCCTCCGTTGTTATAGTCGATGAAGGGGCCTCCGGGGTTATAGAGATCGCCCATGTGGATGACGCGATGCGCAGGGAATACGACTACTGCGTCGGAGTTGGTATGTCCGCGGCCGAAGTGATGGGCGCGCAGTTCCTTGCCGCCGATTCGGATTGAGGCTTTGTCGTTGAAGGTGATCTGGGGAGGGCCGGGCTGCTTGCCTTTCACCATGTTCACAAAGACATTGTCGTGACCGACGATGGTGGCGGTTTTGATGAGCGTGGTATTGCCACCAGTGTGGTCGCCGTGGTGATGGGTGTTGAGGATGTACTTGACGGGTTGGGAGGTGATGGATTTCACTTTGTCGAGGATTTCCGGGACGTTGCGGTCGAACTTGTCGTCTACAAGAACGGCGCCCTCGCCGGTGGTGAGAACGGCGACATTGCCTCCGCTGCCCACGATGATATGAAGGTCGTCAGCTAGTTTTTCCACGGTCAATGGCTGGCTGCCCTGCTGTGTCATTGCCAGCCACAACCCGCCGGAAACGAAGGCTGCTAATGCGGCGCGAATGGCCACGGTTCTGTGAAGCATTGCGATCCTCCCTGCTACACTCAACATCGAATGAACGTGGCCCTCGACGCCACTCCGTTGACTGAGCCGACGGGTGGGATCCGCCGCTATACCTGGGAACTGGCTGCCGCGCTGGCACGCGAGTTTCCGCAAGACGGCTACACGCTCGTATCCGATCAATCGTACCAGCATCCGGCGATGGACGGAGTGAGGTTGGTGAATGAGTCCGGGCCGTTGTGGTGGAGTTACCGGCTGCCGCGGCTGCTAGGCAGGGAGAAGATCGAGGTGTTTCATGGCACGGATTTTTCCGTGCCCTATCTGCCGGTTCGCCCTACTGTGATGACAGTGCACGACTTGTCTCCGTGGCGCGGCTGGGGTGTGAGCCGTGTGCGGCGGCGCACTCCATGGCTGCTGCGTTTCGGGCTGGCGACGATGGTGGTGACCCCGAGTGAGGCGATCCGGCGCGAGCTGCTGGACCGGTTCCCCATCCCCCCGGAGGAGGTGGTTGCCATTCCGCTGGCAGCATCTACGCGATTCCGGCCTGTAGAATCCAGGCATAGTGGAAGGTCTTATTTCTTATACACGGGGATGGTGGAACCGCGTAAGAATCTCGGAGTGGCTCTGGAGGCATGGCGCGCCTTGCGCCGCGATGGCGCGGAGGTGGAGTTCATCGTGACGGGCCGCGTGCGCAACCTGCAACTGGCGGAGGAGCCGGGTTTGCGCGTGTTGGGTGAGGTGCCGGACGACGATCTTCCGGCGTTGTACTCCAACGCCGCGGCTTTTGTTTATCCGAGCTTGTATGAGGGCTTCGGCCTTCCTGTTCTGGAGGCGATGCAGTGCGGAGCGGCGGTGATTGCCTCGTGTGACCCGGCGTTGATGGAACTGAGCGGCGGAGCGTGTCTGCATGCAGCGGCGGACGATGGGAAGGGATGGGTGGAGGCGATGCGGGCCGTCCTGAGGAACGGTAGCGAGTACCGGGAACGTGCGAAAAAGCGCAGCAAACTGTTCTGCTGGAGGCGGACCGCGGTCCAACACAGAGAGGTCTACCTTCACGCGATGCGGCGGTTTCATGGCTAGGCAGCGGGTTCTCTTTGTGTCTCCGGAGCCTCCCTACCCTTTGAACGGCGGCGGCGCGTTGCGTACGGCATCCCTCCTCCATTACGCCGCGGCGTGGGCAGAGGTGGACCTCGTTTTGTTCGCAGTGGATGGGGCGAGCGATCCCGTGGCGGCGATTCCCAAGGGGCTGGTTCGCGAGATTCTGCCGATGCCGCTGCCGGCCCATTCGATGAATCCGGTGGCGCGGATCGTGCGCAACGGGGGGCGGCTATTGCGAGGTGTGCCGCCGTTGCTGGACCGGTTTTCCGGCTGCGAGGGTGTTTTGGGCAGCTTTCTCCGCAACCGCAGCTATGATGCCGCGATCCTGGAGCATTTCTGGTCAGCACCCTACCAGAATCTGGTTCGCAGGCACGCCGGGCAGGTGTATCTGAACCTGCACAACATCGAATCGGAATGGCATGGAAGGCTGGGCCAGAGATCCTGGTGGCCGGCAAGCGCGGGGCACAGGAGGTTCGCAGCGCTTTATCGGGCGGCGGAGTCGCAGCATCTGCCGCGATTCGACCGTGTACTGGTGACCTCCCCGAGGGAGGCGGCTTTGCTCGCTGGTTCCCGCTCGATGGTGTATCCGAACGCCATTCCGGCGAGGACGCGGCCTGCGGGGGTTGGCGAAACGGAGTCCATCGTTTTCTCAGGGAACCTGGAGTACCATCCGAATCAGCAGGCGGTCGGCTGGTTTGCGGCCAGGGTCTGGCCTGCGCTCCGGCGCCGGTTTCCAGGGCTTGTGTGGCGCATTGTGGGGAAGAATCCGCATGGTGTGCGGGGGCTGGTGCAAGGCGTTCCAGGGGTGCAGTTGACGGGGCCGGTAAATGACGCAATCGCGGTATTGGCGCAATCGAAAGTGGCTGTCGTGCCTGTGCTCTCCGGCAGCGGGACGCGCGTGAAGATTCTGGAAGCGTGGGCGGCGGGACTACCGGTGGTTTCGACTGCCCTGGGCGCGGAGGGTTTGGATGCCGAACCAAGTGTCCATTACCGCAGCGCGAGCACGGCGGAGGAGTTTGCTGAGGCCGTGTCGGGTTTGCTGGAGAATCCGCGGCAAGCGGCGCAACTTGGAGACTCCGGGAGGTGTATTTATGAGGAGCGTTACACATGGGAGGCGGCCTGGGGTCACTTGGCGCGAGAAAAATTCCTGATGCCCTGAACGTCTATACTGAAAGGACGCGCATGCGTTTTGCCATCGATGCCCATGCGATCGGGCAGCATTTAACGGGGAATGAAGTCTACATTCGGAGCTTGATGACCTCCTTCTGCACGCTGGAGGATCCTGCCCGATTCATCGCTTATCTGTCGAAGACGGAAGCTTCCGCGGATATTCCCACCGGTATGGCTACGCGTCTGGTTTCCGCGAATCCCTTTGCGCGACTCGGCTGGGAGTTACCCTTGCACCTGCGGCGGGACCGGCCGTGTTTGCTGCACGTGCAGTACACGGGGCCGCTATTCTGTCCGGTTCCCCTGGTAGTGAGCGTGCATGATGTGAGCTTTCTGGAGCATCCGGGGTTTTTCTCGCCGGCTCGTGTATTCCAATTGCGCCGGACCGTGCGCCGTACGATCGGAGTTGCCGCCCGGGTGTTGACGGTGAGCGAATTTTCGCGGCAGTCGATTGAGCGCCACTATCCCGAGGCAGCGGGCAAGACGGTAGTGATTCATAACGCGGTGGCGCCGCACTTACGGCCCATGAACCGTGTGCAGGCCCGAGATCGGGTGCGCGGCCAATTCGGACTTTCCGGCCCGTTCGTCCTGAACGTGGGAGATCTTCAGCCGCGCAAGAACCAGATCGGATTGATTCACGCATTCGAGCAACTGATTGCGCAGTACCCCCAACTTCCGCATCGTCTGATGCTGGTGGGGCAGAACAAGTGGGAGGCGCCGATGGTGCGGCAAGCGGCTGAGAAATCGCCGGCCGCCGATCGGATTCACTTCACGGGTTGGGTGGACGATGCTTCTTTGCGGCTGCTGTATTGTGCCTGCGATCTGTTCGTCTTTCCATCGTTCTACGAGGGGTTCGGCATTCCGATTCTGGAGGCAATGGCGTGCGGGGCGCCGGTGGCCTGCTCGTCCACATCCGCTATGCCGGAGGTTGCCGATGGCGCTGGTGTGTTCTTCGATCCCCATTCCGTCGAAGAGATGACGCGGGCGATGCGCGATACGCTGTTGAACGCGGAACTGCGCTCGCGCATGGAGCGTTTGGGTCAACAGCGGGCGGCCGCTTTTCAGTGGGACCGCGCCGCGGAAAAAACTCTGGATGTCTATCGCGATGTCGCCGGATTGGCTGCCGACTCACCCAGCCTTGCAGCGAGACCGGCGCGGGCTGCACGATGAACCTGCTTTCGATTTTCTTTTTGAGCCTGCCGCTTTGGAGCGGCGTTCCCACAGACGGAGAGAGCTTGCAGTACACCATCAACTGGCCGAGCGGCTTGAGCTTGGGCGAGGGGCGTATCAAGGCCAGCCGGAGCGGCGCCAATTGGAGCTTTGAACTTCAGTTCGACGCTGCCATTCCGGGCTTTGCGATCGCGGACAATTTCGTTTCGCTGGCCGACGCCGGGCAGTGCTCTCTGCTGTTTGAGCGCGACTTGCAACACGGGAAGCGCAAGTCGAAGGAGAAGATCACGTTCGATCAGGCGGCCGGAACCGCCGTGCGGGAAACACAAAGTGGGGGAGGTAAGACGACGCTGCAGACGGGATCTTGCGCGAAAGACGCGCTGGCATTTCTCTTCCATCTGCGCTCGGAACTGGCAAAGGGGCGTATCCCGCCGCCGCAGAATGCCTACTATGGGGCCCCCTATAACATCCGATTGCAGCACAAGGGATCGGAGCGCATCCGGTTAGGGGACGCGATGGAAGATTCGGACAAGATTGCGGCGACGATCAAAGGTCCTGCTTCCACCATCGATGTGGAACTGTTCATCGGAAAGGATGCCAACCGCACTCCGTTACTGGTAAAGATCCCGCTGGCGATGGGGCAGTTTTCATTGGAACTGGTCCGCTGACGATGCGCGTCGCGTATTTTTCTCCCCTGCCGCCGGCCAAGAGCGGAATAGCGGACTACTCTGCCGCGCTTGTCGAAGAACTGAAGCTGCGTGTACAGTTGAGCGTCTTTGAAGATGGCGTGTATGAACCTTCCAAGGACGATGTGCCGCTCTATCAGATCGGCAATAACCAGCATCATATCCATGCTTACGATACAGCGCTGCGGCATCCCGGAGTGGCGGTGCTGCACGAGGCCAATCTGCATCACCTGATCTGCGATCGCACGATACGGCGCGACGAGTGGGATGGTTACGTGGCCGAGGCGGAATACAATGGCGGCCCCGCGGCGCGCGCCCATGCCGAACGGGTTCGCCGGTTGGAAGTGGGCCCTGACTACGATGGATTGCCGATGCTGCGTCGTATTCTGGAAGCTTCGCGCGGCGTGATTGTGCACAGTGAGTTTGTCGAAAGGCAAGTACGGGCGGCGGGCTTCGAGAAGCCTGTCGCCGTGATTCCGCATGGGGCGTGGCTGCCGGAAACAGGAGACCGTTTGGGTTTCCGCCACCGGCTAGGGTTGGACGAGCAGACGCCGCTGGTTGGGGTGTTCGGTTTTCTGAAGCCGTACAAGCGGATTCGGGAATCGCTGCGGGCGTTCCGCAGATTGTCGCGTCTGATACCCGGCGCGAAGATGATCCTGGTGGGGGAGCCGCATCCTGAGTTGCCGTTGGCATCGTTGATTTCCTCAATGCAACTCGACGAGCAGGTGCGCGTGTTGGGCTTTGTGCCCATCGAAGACTTCGACGGCTACATCGCCGCCTGCGACGTGATTCTGAACCTTCGCTACCCGACGGTCGGCGAATCGAGCGGCACGCTACTGCGCGCGCTGGGGGCGGGAAAGCCGGTGCTGGTATCGGATATCGGATCGTTTGCAGAGTATCCGGATGGCGCAGTGTGGAAGGTGCCGGTGGATGCTTCCGAAGAGGATCAGATCTTCGAGGCGCTGAATACGCTGCTATCGCGCCCGGAGGTGGCACGTGGCTTAGGTGCGGAAGCGCGGCGTTATGTAGCCGAGGAATGCAGTTGGCCCTCGGTGGCGGACATGTATGTGTCGTTTCTCAAGGCGATTCAGGAAGAGAAGCCCTGGTCGCATTCCCGTAAGGGAGTGCTAGCGCCCGAATCACCCGTCGCCGCAACCGTCGCCGGTGGAATCCGGCCGGCAGCGCCCGAGTTGGAGACGTATTTGCGTACGTGGGCTGTGGCAGAGGATGCCGAGGAGTATTTCGACATTCATCTGACGCGGCTAAGGCGCACACTGGAGATTACTCCGCGCGGTACGGCTGCCGATTGCGTGCTGGAGATGGGAGCTTATCTGCAGATCACCCCTGCACTGAAAACGCAGTTAGGTTATGGAAACGTGCGCGGCTGCTATTTGGGGCCGCCCGGCAAGGTGGATCACAAGTGTGCCGTGTCGGTGGACGGAGAAGCGTTCGAATGCGACATCGACCTGTTTAACGCCGAAAAGGACCGCTTTCCTTATGCCAGCGGGTCGTTCACCACGGTGCTTTGCTGCGAACTGATTGAGCACCTGAGCGAAGATCCGATGTTCCTGATGTGCGAGGTGAACCGCATTCTGAAACCGGGCGGGCACCTGGTGATGACGACGCCGAACATCGGATCGCTGCGGGCGATCTCGGCGATCTTGCAGGGTTACCATCCCGGGTTCTTCCCCCAGTACTTGAAGCCTTCGGCCAGCGATGAGGCGCGGCACAACCGCGAATACACACCGAAGGAGATCATGCTGCTGTTTCTGGACGCGGGGTTCGAGATGACTCTGCTCGAAACGGGTCCGTTCCGCGAATTACCACGGCCGGAGATCGGTTGGGTGGAACATCTGCTCGACCGGTATCTGCTACCCACGGATTTGCGGGGAGACGGCATTTACGCTGTAGGCCGCAAGACCGGGGACGTGAAGCAGCGATATCCCGCGTGGCTGTATAGTTGAAATTCCGTGCAATTCCGCTGCACCATTTCCAACGTTTCCGGACAAGCCTGGCGGGTGGCCGACGAGGTGGCCATCGGCTGGCAAGTGTATGACCCGGATACCGGGGCGTTTCTTTACGAAGGGGAGTGGACGCGCCTTGCCCGCGACGTGGCGCCGGGGGAGTCGGCGGAGCTTTCGATGAACCTGGCGCTGCCTGCTGCCGATGGTCCGTACAGGGTTTATGTGTCGCCGATCGGTCCACGTACAGGTTGGCTGTACGCGCACGGAGAGGAGTTTCTGATCGTCGATGCGGAAGTGGCAGGGGGGGAAACGCGTATTCTGCGATCGGAGCGGACGACACTGGCGCGGATGCGGAGGGCGAGACTGCTGCCGGCGTTGCGGCAGATACTGGTGGCCCCCTTTCGAGAACTGTGGGAACATGCCGGGCTGATCCAGTCGATGACGCGGCGGGAAGTTCTCGCCCGTTACCGGGGTTCCCTCGGCGACACAGCCTGGACTGTGCTGCACCCTTTGCTGTTGATGGCGACCTATTTCTTCGTCTTTGGAGTGGTGCTCGAAAGCCGCTTCGGAAACGATTCCAGCAAGACGGGTTTCGCGCTCTACTTCCTGGCCGGGATGCTACCGTGGCTGGCTTTCAGTGAGCCGCTGGCAAGGGCTCCGCAGTTGATTGTGGAGCACCGCAATTTCGTCAAGAAACTGGTGTTTCCCGTAGCGATCCTGCCCGTCAATGTGACGATTGCAGGGGGTGTGACCAGTTTGTTCGCGACGGGTATTTTTCTGATCGCGCTTCTGATTGTTCGCGGGTCGATTCCTTGGACTGCCGTTTTGTTGCCGGCACTCTTTCTGCCGCAGTTGTTCATTACGGCGGGCCTGTGTTGGTTTCTGGCGGCGCTTGGCGTGTATCTTCGCGACCTCACGCAGGTGATGACGTTTCTGCTGACACTGTGGTTCTTTCTCACGCCGATCTGCTATCCGGAAACATCGTTGCCCGTTTCGCTGATTCCGGTTCTGTCGCAGAACCCTATGTTTCAAATCGTGCGCGGATACCGCTTGCTGCTGCTCGAAGGCGATCTGCCTGCGCTTGCGATGTTGGCCAAGCTCTGGGCTCTATCGGCTGTCGTGTTTCTAAGCGGGCACGCCTGGTTTGCACGGTTGCGGCGGACCTTCGCCGACGTCGTCTGAGGCCGGGCGGCTATTTCCGGAACATGAAAGGCTCTCCGTGGCGGAGTTCGTAGTAGGGAACATCCGGTGCGCGGAGGCCCAGGGTTGCTCGGAATTGCTTGGGGTCTATGGAGTTGTCGGGGAACATGTCGTAGTGGCAGGGGATTGCCGCCTTGGGCTTGATCCTCCCGCATACTTCAGCCGCTTCCCAATGCGAGAGGTTGTTGAATCCTCCGTTGATGACGGTGATGACGATGTCGGGTTTCTGCTTTTCGACGCTGAAGAGGAGTTCGCTGAAATCGGTGTCCCCGGTGACGTAAATGCGCGGGCCGCTGCCGAATTGGAAGACGTAGCCCATGTGATTCAAGTCGCTGTCATCGGTGGGCAGAGCGAACGTGCCGGTGATGGTCACGTCGCGAAGTTCCAGTTGGTTTTGCGGCCAGGTGGGAACGATCCGTCCCGATTCGATACCTTCGCCGCGGTAGATTGCACAGCTTGGATGCGGGCCTACGAAATGCGCCGTGTCCTTGTTGCGTAAGCCACGGACTGTGAACGGGTCGGTGTGGTCCTGGTGGTTGTGCGTGCAGGTGTAGATATCGACATCGAGCTCTTCGGGTTGGATGAGGACGGGCACTTTGCGGGAGAAGTTCATTCCCGGCACAAGGGTGCTGCAACTGTCGGTGAGATACATGTCGACGCTGGTCAGCGTGCCTTCGCTAGTCTTGAAAATGTACCCACTCTGGCCCAGCCACCACATGGCTACGCTGTTCTTCTCCACTGGATACTGGCGGATTTCCTGCATCAAAGACATGGGCGGATGGCTCCTTACATGATGGCGGACGGCGGTGCGGGTTCGTCCGGCGAACCGGCATTGGAAAGCGGCAGGCGAATCATCAGCACGGCGAGTCCGGCGATGATCACGATGCCGACGGCATAGCTGTGATTGCCGAAGTCGGGAATCATGCCCGGCGGCAGGAATTGCATGCCGGACCAGATAAGACCGACCAGTGCCTCACCGGCGATCAGGCCCGAGGCGGTGAGCACACCCGCGTTCTCGACGCGCGCCAACTGCGCTTCATTGTAACCACGGCGCTTGGCGAGGTGATCGGCAAGCACGCGAATCATGCCTCCCGTGAAGATGGCGAACGTGGTGCCGAAGGGGAGATACATGCCCACGGAGAAAAGCATCGGGCTCTTGACTTGCAGCATGATCATGACCACGCCGAGAAACATTCCGGTGACAACCAGCGGCCAAGCCATTTCACCCCCGACGATGCCTTCCGACATCATTGCCATCAGGCCGGCCTGCGGGGCCGGGAGTGCCGCGCCGCCAAAGCCAGTTCCGCCTTGCTTGATGTCGCCCTCATTGAGCAGCCAAAGCGGGAAGTACATCACCAGGCAGGCGATGACCACGGCGATCAGTTCCACGATCTGAATGGTGCGTGGAGTGCCGCCAAGGATGTATCCGACCTTGAAATCCTGCAGCAGTTCGCCGGCGACCGCCGATGAAACACAGACGACCGCGGCCACGCCGAGCACGACGGCGACGCCGGTAGCTCCCGTGAAGCCGAGGGCTACCATCAGCAAAGCCGCAATCAGCAGTGTGGAGAGGGTCAAACCGGAGATGGGGTTGTTCGACGAGCCAATGACTCCGACAAGGCTGCCGGATACGGTAGCGAAAAAGAAGCCGACCACGATCATGACGGAAGCAGCGACGACTGCTGCCAGCACGCTCTGGGAGAAGTAGAAGTAGAGCCCGATCATCAGCAGGTACATCACTCCGATCAAGGAGAGGACAACCTTCGAGCTCATATAGCGCTCCATGCGCGAGAGCGTTTCGGGAGCGGGCGCCCCGGCACGCAGTTCGGCGAACGCGCGGCCGAGGCCGGTAGAGAGGCTCTTGCGCATTCGGAAAAGGGTGTAGGCGGCGCCGACCAACATTCCACCGACAGCGATGGGTCGAACGATGAACCGCCACAACGAGGCTGCCATGGCATCCCAGTCGGTGGCGCCGTTGGTGGTGAAGGCGGGGGCGAGGCTGGGCCCAAGGAAGTAGACGAGCAGTGGAACCATCAAGGCCCAGGCCATTACGCTGCCCGAGAACTGGAGTGAGGCGAGCTTGGGACCAATGATGTAGCCAACGCCGAGATAGGCAGGGCTGACTTCCGGCGCCGCGAATGAGGTGAAGCCACCGACCGGAGTGGAAGGCGCATTGGCTGCGCCGCCGAGCCGTACTTTGCTATGTCCCAGGACGCCGATGGGGATGCCCGTCACCTGGTGGTCGAGGGCGAAGGCCTTGAATTTGCCCAAGAGATAGACCGAGCCGCCGATGAAGATGTTGTAGAAGAGGAACTTCACGGCTTGCGCGCCACGCTGGCCCGCTTTGTGGATTTCCGACGCGGCCACGGACTCGGGGAACGGGAGTTCGGGATCTTCCACCATGCCACGGCGCACGAGAGAGACAAACAGCACGCCCACAATGCTGCCGACCAGCATGAGAGCCGTCGATTTCCAATAGGCGTCTTCGAAACCGAAGGAAGGCCATGCTTTTGCGATGACGAAGGCGGGAAGGGTGAAGATGGCGCCGGCCGCCACCGATTCGCCGATCGATCCGGCGGTGCGGCAGATATTTTCTTCGAGAACCGACCCCCGGAACAGCCGCAGAGCCGCCATTCCGATGACGGCCGCCGGGTAAGTGGCCGCGATGGTGATTCCGGCGCGAAGGCCGAGATAGGCGTTGGCCGCTCCTAGGATCAGCGTGAGCAGAATCCCGATGATCACGGCGCGGGCGGTGAACTCGGTCATCTTCATGTTCTCAGGGACAAACGGTTGATGTTTCTTGACGCTCATGAACCCTTCCTGATTGGGAATGACAGTCAATGATAACTCCCAGGTCTACAACGGTACAATGACGGCTATGAAGCGCTCCGCGGATGCGAACACAATGCGTCAGGTGTCGACTTTGAGCGGCATACCGGTGAAGACGGTATACACTTCGGAAGACGCCGCCGGAACGCTGCCGGAACCAGGGGAGTTTCCCTATACAAGGGGCATCCATAGGACGATGTATCAGGGCCGGCTGTGGACCATGCGCCAGTTTTCCGGGTTCGCTACTCCGGAGGAAACCAACGCACGGTATCGCTACCTGCTATCGCAAGGACAGACAGGATTGTCGGTAGCGTTCGATCTGCCGACGCTGATGGGAGTGGATTCGGATCATCCTACGGCGGAAGGGGAAGTGGGAAAGTGCGGCGTGGCCATCAGCTCTCTTGAGGATATGGAGACGCTCTTCGACGGGATTCCTTTGGGTGATGTGACGGTTTCGATGACCATCAATTCGCCCGCCCCGGTGCTGTTTGCGATGTATCTGGCGGTGGCAGAAAAACAGGGCGCCGACTGGGGACGCATTTCGGGCACGCTACAAAACGACATGCTCAAGGAGTACATCGCGCAGAAAGAGTATCTCTACCCGCCTCGTCCTTCGATGAAACTGGTGACTGATGTGATCGAGTTCGCCGCGCGTCATGTGCCGAAGTTTAATCCGGTCTCCATCAGCGGTTATCACATCCGCGAGGCAGGTTCGACGGCAGTGCAGGAGTTGGCGTTCACTTTGCGCGATGGAATCGAGTATGCCGATTGGGCTCTGGCGCGCGGGTTGTCCATCGATGAATTCGCTCCGCGGCTCAGTTTCTTCTTCAATTCCCATAACGATTTCTTCTAGGAAATCGCCAAGTATCGTGCTGCGAGGCGGATGTGGGCGCAAATAATGAGGGATCGCTACGGCGCCCAGGACGAGCGGAGTTGGAAACTGCGTTTCCACACGCAAACGGCGGGATGTTCGTTGACGTGGCAGCAACCTTACAACAACGTGATTCGAACCGCGGTGCAGGCGATGGCAGCCGTGTTGGGCGGCACCCAATCGCTGCACACGAACTCGCTCGATGAGGCGTACGCCTTGCCGAGCGAGCATGCGGTGACGCTGGCGTTACGCACGCAGCAGGTGATTGCCCATGAGAGCGGAGTGACCGCGACACCTGACCCCCTGGGAGGCAGTTACTTCGTCGAGTGGCTGACGGACGAAGTGGAACGCCAAGCGTGGGAGTACATCCATAGGATCGACGCCATGGGTGGAATGATCCCCGCCATCGAGCAGAGCTTCCCGCAACGCGAGATTGCCGACGCGAGCTTCCGGTTCCAGAAACAGGTGGAGTCCGGCGAAGCGGTGATCGTCGGAGTGAACCGGTTTCAGAGTGAAGAAGGGGAACGCATCGAGCTTCTGCAGGTGGATGAATCGGCGGCATCGAGGCAGAGGCAGAAATTGGCGTCGCTGCGCGCGCGGCGCGATGCGCAACGCGTTGCCGAGTGCCTGGAAGCGCTGCGCTGCGCGGCCCGCGAGGACCGCAACACGATGCCGCTATTGATCGCAGCGGTGAAGGCATACGTCACCGTGGGGGAGATCTGCGAAGCGTTCCGAGACGTCTACGGAGCCTGGACGGAAACCAGCGTCATCTAGGGCAACTCGAATCCGTTCTATAATCTGGATATCAACCGATGCCCACTCCGATTCGAGTTCTTGTGGCCAAGCCCGGTCTCGACGGTCACGATCGGGGCGCCAAGGTCATCGCCCGCGCTTTGCGCGATGCTGGGATGGAAGTAATCTACACCGGACTTCGCCAAACGCCCGAGATGATTGTGAACGCCGCGCTACAGGAAGATGTGCAGGTCATAGGACTCAGCATCCTTTCCGGGGCGCACAATGCGATCGTGCCGCGTGTGATGGAGTTACTGCGCCAAAAGCACATGAACGACGTTGTGGTGGTAGTCGGAGGCATCATTCCTGACGAGGATGCCGAGGAATTGAAAAAAAAGCACGGGGTGGCGGCTGTCTACCAGCCTGGCGCGCCGTTGGAGGCCATTGTTGCGTTTCTTCGCTCTTCTGTCCACCAACCCGCCTGAGACTGGGAGCCGGGGCCAATTCGTGCCGCGCGGATGCGTACCGCCATGGGGCAGCGCACCGCCGGAAAGAGAAACAACAGGTTGAAATAACCGATGCAAGAAAAACTGAACATCGCCGTATTCGTCGATTACGACAATATCGAAATCGGCGTCAAATCCACTCTTCGCCGCGAATTCGACGTGTCCATTACTTTGGATGCGCTGAAAGAACGCGGCGACATCGTGGCTAAGTTCGCCTACGCGAACTGGAGCCGCCAGGATGCCGCGACCCGCCAGATGGCGGAGAACGCCGTGCAAATGGTACAACGCAACCCTTCTCCCCGCGGCGACAAGAACGGAGCGGATATCAACCTCGCGCTCGATGCGCTGGAGATGGCTTTCACGCATCCGCATGTGAATGCCTTCGCCATCATCAGCGGCGACAGCGATTTCATACCGCTGGTAAACAAGCTCCGGGAGTTCGGCAAGCGGATTTTCGTGGTGGGCGGCAAGGCCTTTACCAGCACGATACTGCAGCAGAACTGCCATGAGTTCATCAGCTATGAAGCGCTGATGGATGCCCGTGGAGAGAAGGTTACTGTTTACGAGCAGCGGCGCGAAGAACCGCGGCGCGAAGAACCGCGGCGGGAAGAGCGGCGCGAGGAGCGTCCTCACGACCGTCAGCGCGAGTAACGCCGCGAAGACCGTCCGCGCGAACGCGACGAAAAGCGCGACAAGTTCCAACGCAACCGGCCGGCGCCGCTGGAGCTTTCCATCGCCATGCCTCTTGTTGAGAGGGCGCTGCAGGTGCTGGAGCGTCGCGAAGTGAAGCCGCAATTGGGGCTGTTGAAGTCCACCATGCTGCAACTGGATCCGGCCTTCAGCGAGAAGGCGTATGGATGCAACAGCTTCTCCGAGTTTGTGGACAAGCTGAAGAAGGCGGGCCTGGTGGAGGCGAAGGGTCACGGAGGGCACTACACCATCGAGCGCAAGGGTCCTGCCGGACCGGTGGTGAAGCCGGAAGAGGCGCTGCCCACGTTGCGTGAAGTGCTCGAGATCCATCGTCTGGAGATGGAAGATGGACGCCCTGCGGATCAGCTACAAGGCTGGCTGCAGGAGGAATTCCCGCAGTTCGAGCACAAGACCTATGGGTTCCAGCAGTTTTCCGAATTCCTTACCTTTGCACAGGACAGCTTTGTAGTGAGATTGGAGCGCGATGAAGGCGGCGCCACCGTGTATCTTGGCGCGGAGTTCTATCCGCCGGCATTGCCTCCGGCTCCCGACCCGGAGCCCATTGAGGAAGAAGACGACGGTCCGCAACCCTACGTGGAAGGCCAGCCGACGATGATGGAGCCGAATCCGCCTCCTCCGAAGCCCGCTCCGGTACGGAAGCGCGCGCCGCGCAAGACTTCGGACGGCCCGAAGCCGGCCCGCAAGTCTGCACCGCGGCGGAAGAAGGGAGACTAGCGGCATGATCGAGCGGATCTATCCTTCGGATAGCCCTAAGCCGCGCGGACCCTATTCACCAGCCGTGCGCGCCGGCGATTTCATTTTCGTCGCTGGGCAAGGCCCGATCGACCCGGTGACGAATGAGTTCTCCTACGGCGATATTCAGCACGAAACGCGGGTCACGCTAAACAACATTCGCAGGATTCTGGAGGCGGCAGGCGCCTCCTTGTCCGATGTGGTGAAATGCAGCGTGTTCCTGAGAAGCGGCGGAGATTTCGATGCCATGAATTCGGTCTATGGCGAGTTCTTCGGAGAAACGAAGCCGGCGCGGACTACAGTGGAAGCGAAGTTCGCCAACCCTACGATGAAGGTGGAGATCGACTGCATTGCCTACAAGCCCCGGTAAATCGGGGCTTGTTCGACCTTAAGCGAGAGCGGCTTTGAGGACTTCCTTGAGCCGCTTCGCTACGATTTCCGCATCGCCCGGCTGAGCCACCCACGTATTGATGACCAGTGCGTCGCGGCCGGAAGGCGTGACTTCGATGGAAGGCTCGCCGTCGCGAAGTTTGGTCACTACATCGCGCACGCTCATCTTGTTGAAATCCCACTTCACGTGAAGGTGGGGAACGCGGTTGGCGATGGCAGGCAATTGGATGTCCGTGGTGACGCCGGGCAGGGATCTTACGGCGGCGGCGATGACGTTGACGCGTCGTTCGCCTTCCCTCATCTCCGCGGCATGGTCGCGCTTCATGTAATTCTCGAGCGCCACTGTCATGCCGAGAATCTCTTCCTTGTTGACTTTGCAGCCGCGGCCCACGCTGTCGCTGTTAGGAGAAACGTTCATTTTGGCGGCTTCGATCAAGTCCTTGCGTCCGAACAGCAGGCCCGCGCTCTGCGGTCCGCGGATGTTCTTGCCGCCGGAGAATGTTACCAGGTCGAAGCCCATCTTGATGTACTTGGTGAGGTTTTCCACCGGGGGGACATCGGCGGCGGCATCGTTGAAAGTAGGGATCTTGTGCTTTTTCCCGAGTGCAATCCACTCTTCGACCTTGATCTGGCCGCGAGGATCGGCGTCGTTGAAGAACAGAGCCATCGCGGTGCGTTCATTCACTGCGCGTTCGTATTCGGCCGTGGTTTCGATCTCAATCATCGTGACACCGGCCGCGCGCACCGCGTGGTCGTAGCCGTAGCGGTGACTCTTCTGGATGAGCACTTCGTTCTTCATGCCGGCTGAGTCCGGCAGGCGCTTGATCTTTTCCGGGTCTTTACCGGCAACGCAGGCCGCAGTGCCGGCGAGGAGTGCTCCGGCGGCTCCGGAGGAAATCATGGCGGCTTCGGCGCCTAGCAGATCGGCGATGCGTTTGCCGCAAGCGTCCTGCAGTTCGTTCAAACGGACGAAGTGTTTCGAGGCATACTCGATGGCAGCCACCGCTTCCGGTTGCATCAGCGATGCGGTCAGCGTGGTGTAAGTGCCGGCAGCATTAATGAAGGTCCGCAGGCCGAGTTCCTTGAAGTAGTCACGTTTTGCGGGGATCTTGGCGGCGGTGGCAGGCATGGCGGAAAGCGCCGGGACGGCGGGAATCGTCTTCAGAAATTTGCGGCGGTTGGGCATGGGATGAACTCCTGGGTCTTCAGTCTATCAAATTGCTCAGAAGCCGATTCTCAAGGATCTGCCGTGAATGGAAGTTCTCGATGCGCAAGGCGTGTGCGGCGGCCATGGCCAGGGCTGTGGCGGGCATGAGTCCGATTACTTCGCTCCCGGCAATGCGCACTCCACGCAGAGCGGCTTCCCGCTCCACGGCTTCGAAGACGACGTGCAAGGGAGTGACCTCGAAATCGGTAAGGTTCATGGAGACCTGTGCGAGATTGCGCGAGGCAAGCAGGACTCCCATGGCCTTCACATGGGGCAGTCCCCCGGAAGAAGCTCGGATCTTGACGGCGATCGCCCGGGCGATGGCCACATCTTCGGTGTCGAGGTTCACATTGAAGGCGAGCAGGAATTTGCGTGCTCCGGCGATGACTGCTCCGGCGCTGGGATGCAGATCTGGACCGCCCAGGTCCGGGCGCCGTTCGGGCGTCTGCCGGACCAATTCACAGACTTTCTCGAAGCCGCCTCTGCGCACGTTCTCCAGGCGGCGCCGGTCCTCACTGAGGGCGGCGGACTCGTAGAAATATACGGGAACCTGCAGTTCATTCCAAACGCGCCGGCCGAAGGTGTGGGCGTAGGCGGCGCACTCCTCCAGGGTTGTGTTGAGAATCGGCACGAATGGTACGACGTCGGCTGCCCCTAACCGCGGGTGGACGCCCTGATGGCATCTGAGGTCGATGCATTGCACCGCAACCTGGACCGCCCGGAACGCGGCTTCAGAGACAGCTTCGGGCGGGCCGGCGATGGTAAGGACACTACGGTTGTGGTCGGGGTCGCTCTCCTTGCCAATGAGGGCAACGCCGGGAACAGAGGTAACGGCATCCGCGATGCGGGCTACGGTTTCCGGATTCCGGCCTTCACTGAAGTTGGGGACGCATTCGATGATTCGCCTCGCCAAAAGGGCTCTCCTCGTTGATAGATCCGCTGGCCGCACTGGAACACGGCGCGCACGGGATTCTCTCCCAGATGATACGGGATTTGGCGATAGTCAGGGATATCGAGGAGCAGGAAATCGGCTTGGGCGCCGGGGACGAGCGCTCCCAGACTGCCCTCCAGACCCAGCCGCTGCGCGGTGCGAACCGTGGATGCCTGGAGCGCCTGCTCAATCGCGACGGAGGAACAAATGCAGGCAAAAGCGATTGCTGCCAGCATACCGCAAGGAGAATTCGATTGGCCGTCGAAGCCGGAGCCGATTACTGCGCCCTCGGGCCAGACGGAGGGCTGCTGCGCGAAGAAATCGCGGCAGGGAAGGACGATGGCTCCGGTGACGGAGGGGTGAACCCGCAGGCCCTCCTCGCTCACGATCTGCAACTGGCGGGAGGTGGTGGGCGAAGGGGAGCACACGGAGGTGGTGCCGTGGGCGAGGAGCGAGCGGGCGCGTCTGCGGAGGATAGGAGGGGAAGATGGTTCGGCGAAGAGATCGGCTTCAGCGTCGATGAAACCAGGCAGGACAAGGCAGCCGGAAGCGTCCAGTTGGCGGGCGTTTCGGGCGGCCTGCAGGTTGGAGATGCGGCGCCAGACTCCCACTTCGGCGATGTGGCCGTCTGCGATGAGAAAGCAGCCGTCTTCGATCAGACCAAGTTGGTCTTTGGAGGTTCCAGAACCGGAACCGCGAGATTCGCGCAGCGTGAGCAACTGGCGAGCTCCCCTGACGATGAGGGGGGCGACCATGCCCTCAATCTAGCAGTTTCGCCAGGTTATTTTTCGACGACTTCGACGAAGGTAATCCAGAATGTCCCGTGCGGGCCGGCAAAGGATTGCCGGTTGACGAGGTTGCCTCCGCAAATGCGCAAGGAGTAATCTCTGCCCTGGACCACGCTCGGCATGGACAGTCCTACGCCGGACGGGAGGACGGATTTCAGGTTGCCCCCAACCATGTTGGCGATTTCGCCCATGGCGTCACGGACGTCGTCGGTGATGCTGTCCGGTTCGGGGATCGACATGAGTTTGGCCGTCCAGCGGCGGGCCTGCAACTCGGTGCACTCAATCAGCACCGCCCCCTTCCAGTTTCCAGCAAAAAAGATCGCGCTGGTCATGGTTCCCGGCTGTGGAACCCACTGCTCCGCAGTCGCTTCGACCTGCATGCCGAGCATTGTTTGGAACACATCGGTGACGATTTGCGCGGTTTCGCTCTGGTAGGCTTCTACAGGAAATGGCATAGTTATGTGGAGTCTCCTTGGATCCTAGGGCACGCGATACAGTACGGCTTGGCCGACCGTGACGCGCGCAAAGCTGTCGGTGAGGCTGAGGGTGGTCTCGGCGCCGCCGAGCATCAGATGGCCGCCATTGTGGAGCGTGCCGCGGATACCCTCAAGGATCTTCTTTTTCGTCTCCTGGTCGAAGTAGATCAGTACGTTGCGGCAGAAGACAATGTCGAACGGGCCGAGTGTGCGCATGCTGTCGCGCAGGTCAAACTTCTGGAAGCGGACCATGCGCCGGACATTCTCCTTGAGCTGCCAATCGAGCCCTTGCCTGGTGAAGTACTTCACCAGGTAGGAAACCGGCAAACCACGGTTCACTTCGATCTGCATGAAGCGCCCCTCGCGGGCACGGTCGAGAATCTGCTCGGAAAGATCGGTGGCCAGAATGTTGATTCTCCAGTCGCCCAAACCCATTTCGAGCAGCATCATGGCAAGGGAATACACTTCTTGTCCGCTTGATGCGGCGGCAGACCAGAAGCTGAGTTGGCGGGTGTGCTTGCGCTGCTCGATGAGAGGAGGCAGAATCGCCGTTCGTACCGCGTCATATTGCGCCAAATCGCGGAAAAACAGCGTTTCATGAGTCGTCATCGCCTCCACGACCTGCTGCCGCAGTTCTCCCCTGGCGGATGTCGCGCGAAGCAGATTGCAGAGGTCGTTGAGGGTGTCCACCTGCTGTTTGCGGGCGACCGGCGCCAGCCGCGCTTCGAGCAGGTAGTGCTTGTCGGCGTCGATGACAATGCCCGACTCGCGGTAGATGTAGTCTTGCAGGAAACGGTAGTTCTCCGGCTGGATCTCGGTTTTCTGTTGCGGTCTGGTGGATGCCAAACCGCCGATCATTGTCGCCATCTTATTCTCCACTCCTTATGCGGCGCCGATCCGCTTGAGGATCTCAGGCACCACTCCCCGAAGACTTACTACGGAATCCGAAAGCCCCGCGCGCACCACGGCGCCGGGCATTCCCCAGACCACACTCGACGCTTCGTCTTGAGCGATGATATAGGCGCCTGCGGGACGAAGAACCTCAACTCCCCGCAATCCGTCCTGGCCCATGCCCGTAAGGACCGTTGCCACGACGCCGCCCCCGTAAACCTCCAACGCCGACCGGAACAGAACGTCAACCGCGGGACGGCAGGAGTTCTCCGGCGGGTCCTGGTTCAATTGGCATTTGATCTTCGTCCCCTCTTTTTTCAAGGCCAGATGATAGTCGCCCGCGGCCACAATCGCCTTGCCCGGCTCCATGGCCATGCCTTGTTCGGCTTCGACCACCCTGATTTTCGACTTGAGCTGCAGACGTTCCGCCAAGAGCCGGGTGAACATCGGCGGCATATGCTGCACGATCGCGATCGGAACAGCGAAGTTCTCCGGGAACAACGGAACGATCTCGGCAAGAGCGGTGGGGCCGCCCGTGGACACGCCAATCACGACGGCTTTCCTCGGCCCTTTGTGGGCGTCGAGCGGCGGCCGCGGAGGCGGGGCCTTTGCCGCCGGCTGCGGCACCGGTGAAGCTGACGCACGCTCCACAACCGGAGGAGCGTGGAAGAATTGTTTGACTTTTGGAATCAGTTCCAGCCGTAGCGTAGCGATAGACCGGTCGAGCGCGCCCACATTGGCGGCCTTGGTGACATAGTCGTTGGCGCCCAGAGACAGAGCGTCCATCGTTGCTGTCGCCCCGCGCGAGGTGAGCGTGCTGAACATGATGACAATCAACTGGGGATACTCTTTGCGGATGCGGCGCAAAGTCTCCAGCCCGTCCATCTCCGGCATCTCCACATCGAGGGTTACTACGTCGGGGTTCATTTGGGGTATCCGCTGCAAGGCGATGGCTCCGTTGGCAGCCGAGCCCACGACTTCGAGTTCGGGGTCCTCCTGTAGCGCCAAAGTGACCAGCCTGCGGATGACCACAGAGTCGTCCACGACGAGCACACGGATCTTGCGGCCTGGCTCAATAACGGTCCTACCCATGGTTCCTCCCTGCCCGCGCTACTGGAGCACTCCCAGAACCCGCAGTTTTCCTTCAATGACTTCCTTGGTGAACGGCTTCATCACATACTCATTGGCGCCGGCGTCGAGCGCGGCGAGCATTTGCTCGACCTGCGTTTCCGTAGTCACCATCATCAGCTTGACCTCGCTGTAGCGCTGATCCGAGCGGACGCTCTTGACGAAGTCCAGACCGTTCATCTCGGGCATGTTCCAGTCCACCAGGACAAGAGACACCGTGCCGTGCTGGCCTTCAAGAACCGTCAGCGCCTCTTTGCCGTTGGCAGCCTGACAAACGTCATAGCCGAGTTCAGACAGGGTGCGCGTCAGGATGAGACGGATTGCCCGGGAATCGTCCACGACCATTGCTCTTTGCATGTTATTCGTCTACCTCTTCACTCGAACTTGTCTGCGGGCCCGCCCGGAGAGCCAGTTGCCAGTCGGCTCTACGGGCAGGTCCGACCTCCGATCACGACTTGAACTGCACGACCAACTGCTGCAGCTTGGACGCCATTTCGCTGAGGCTCTTTGCGGCCGATTGCGTATCCGACGCCCCTTGAGTGGTGCTCTGGGCCGCCGTGGCCACGCCCGTGATGTTGCGGGCGATTTCAGTTGTCCCCTTGGCCGCCTCGGTCAGGTTGCGGCCGATTTCGTTGGTAGTGGCGGTCTGTTCCTCGACTGCCGAAGCAATGGTGTTGGAGATGTCGTTGATCTGGTTGATCACGGTTCCAATTTCCCCAATGGCTCTGACTGCCCCCTTGGTGTCGCCCTGAATGGCTTCGATCTTCTGACTGATCTCTTCGGTTGCCTTGGCCGTTTCCTTGGCCAGTTCCTTTACCTCGTTTGCCACCACCGCGAAACCCTTGCCTGCCTCGCCGGCGCGGGCGGCCTCGATGGTTGCGTTGAGGGCGAGAAGATTGGTTTGCTGGGCGATGGAGGTGATCACCTTGATCACCTTGCCGATCTCCACGCTCGAATCCCCCAGCTTGGTGATGGTCTCGTTGGTGGAATCGGCAACGGTGACGGCATTGCGGGCAATGCGGGCGGCGTCGTTGGCGCTCTTGGAGATCTCGCGGATGGAGGCCAGCATCTCTTCGCTGCCCGTGGCGACGACGCCGACGTTCTTCGAGACCTCTTCGCTCGCCGCGGAAACGATGTTGGCTTGCGTGGCCGTCTCTTCGCTCGTATTCGCCATCTGCTGGCTGATCGCGGTGAGCTCTTCACTCGAACTGGCGAGGGCTTGCGCGGTTTGCGTGATCTCGTTGCGCACCATGACCTGTACCGTCACGTCAGTGGCGTACTTCACCACCTTGTAGGCTTTCCCGTTCA
>JAEUQG010000145.1 GCA_016789755.1 Bryobacterales bacterium | reverse complement strand
ACCCGCCGCATCGAAACCGAGGCCCGCGCCGCCTCCATTCTCGATGGCTTTACATTCTGCCTGGAACCGCGCGGCGCCCAGTGCGCCAAGAAAACCACGCCCAACGAAATCGACAAAGCACTCGCCGATTCCCGCAACCTTGCCGAACGCCGAAAAATGTGGGAGGTTTCCAAGCAAACCGGCCCTGCCCTCAAACAAAGCCTTGCCGAACTGCGCGACCTTCGCAACCGCGTCGCCTCAGAGCTCGGCTACTCCAGCTACTTCCATCTCCAGATCGCCGACTACGGCATGAGCGTCGCCGAGATGATGCAACTCATGGACAAAACCGTCTCCGAGATGCAACCGCTCTACGAACAACTCCACCTGTGGACGCGCCGCAAGCTCTCCGAACGCTACAAACAACCGGTTCCGAAACAGATCCCCGCCCATTGGCTCGGCAACCGTTGGGGCCAGGAATGGCCGGGCATGGTCGAAGCCGCCGACCTCAACGACCTCTTCCGCGGCAAGTCCCCCGAGTGGGTCGTCCAGCAAGCCGAGCGGTTCTACACCTCGCTCGGCATGCCCGCACTCCCCAAAACATTTTGGGAGCGTTCTGATTTGTACCAACTCCCCCCCGATTCCAAACGCAAGAAGAACACCCACGCCTCGGCATGGCACATCGACCAGGACAAAGATGTCCGCAGCCTCATGAGCGTCGTCCCCAACTTCTACTGGTTCGAGACAAGCCATCATGAACTCGGCCATGTCTATTACTACATGGCCTACTCAAGCCCGAAGGTCCCGCATGTACTCCGCGAAGGAGCGAACCGGGCCTTCCATGAAGCCGTCGGCGATCTCATCTCCATCGCCGCCCGGCAACAGCCCTATCTCCGCGGCGTCGGCCTGCTGCCGGAGTCGCGCAAACTCGACCCCACCCAGATGCTCCTTGCCGAAGCGCTCGACAACGCCATCGTTTTCCTTCCCTTCTCCGCCGGGACCATGACGCACTTCGAACACGACCTCTACGAGAAGAAACTCCCCATCTCGGAGTTCAACAAGAAGTGGTGGGATCTCGCCGCCAAATATCAGGGCATCGAGCCCCCAGCGGCGCGAGGCGAGGAATTTTGCGACGCCTGCACAAAAACCCACGTCATCGACGACGCCGCGCAATACTACGACTACGCGATGGCCTATCTCATCAAATTCCAGTTGCACGACTACATCGCCCGCAAGATCCTGAAACAGGATCCCCATAACTGCAATTACTACGGAAACAAGGAGGTCGGAAAATGGTTGTGGGATCTTCTCAGCGTCGGCGCAACCACTGACTGGCGCCAGTTGATCCGCGAAAAGACCGGTGAAGACATCAGTTCCCGCGCCATGCTCGAATACTTCAAACCCCTCGTCAACCACCTCAGTAAGGAAAACGGAGGCCAATCGGGATCGTGGCAGTAATCTTCATCGCCGCTTTGCTGCTGGCGTCCTCCACCGCCACGGCCGGCGACCTCCATCTCGCGGTTCGCTCCGGAGACCGCGCAGAGATCGAGAAACTGCTCGCCGCCGGAGCCGATGTCAACGAACGGGATAACCTCGGCGGCACAGCGCTCCACGACGCTGCCTGGGCCGGCGAAAAGGACATCGTTGCGTTGCTCATCGAGCGCGGCGCCGAGGTCAACGCCCGTCACCGCGAAGCCGGCAGCACCCCGCTGCACTACGCCGTCATCACTAACCACCCCGAAGTCGTCGCTCTCCTGCTCTCCAAGGGCGCGCACATCGGCGCCTTTTACCAATCCGGCTCCACTGCTCTCCATCTCGCCGCCAATCGCGGCTACAAAGAAATCGTCCAGCTCCTGCTCGCCCGCGGCGCGCAGATTCAGGAAGCCGATCACGGCGGCGCCACAGCCCTCGACGAAGCGGCCGCCAAAGGCCACGCGGAAGTCGTTGGAATCCTTCTCGCCAAGGGCGCCAAGCCGTCCGCGCGCGCCATGCAGCAGGCGGTGGTCAAAGGCAACACCGACGTCGTCAATCTCCTGGCGGATAAGGGTATGGACGTCCGCGCGAAAGACGCCGATGGGGAATCGCTCCTCGAACTGGCGCTGCGTTACCGGCAACGGGCCACGGCCGAACTCCTGCTCGCCAGGGGCGCCGCCGTCGAGGATACGCAACGCATGAAGATCCTCCGCAACGCGGTCTTGCGCGGCGAACCCGAGGTGGTCGAACTGCTCCTCAAACAACCCTCTGAAGCCGACGCCCTCCTTCCCGACGCCGCCATCAAAGGCCATCTCGCCATCGTTGAACTGCTGGTAAAGCGAGGAGCGGGGGTATCCCATCGAGGCCAGTCCGGAACGTTCCCTCTCCATGAAGCTTCGCTCGGCGGACACGTTCCGGTGATTCAATTTCTCCTCGACAAAGGCGCGGCCATCGACGCAGCCGACGCCGAGTCCGCCGCAACGGCTCTGCATGTCGCAGCCAGCTACGGACGGCGCGAAGCAGTGGAGGCGCTGCTTGCCAGGGGGGCGGACAAGGGCGCCCGCAATAAGGCCGGGAAGACCCCTTATCAGGTAGCGCTCGAAGCCGACCAGTCCGCCATCGCCGGGCTTCTCAAATAGCCCCCGCCGCCTTCGTCGAATACACCTCATGCACTGCCTCCCGGATCCACGCCGGGTCCTGCTTCAATATTTCCGATACTTTGATCGCATTTTCGTAGTAGTATGCCGCCAGCAATGGGCTTTCCCGAAATAGGGCCTGCACCTGCCGCCGTACCCCGTCCCGGTCTTGGGCCGAAAGCGCGCCTTCCCATCCTCTACGGCCCGATTTGAGGTACGTTCGCATCGTCTTCTGGAACAGCTTCTCGGCCAGCGACAGCGCTTGGTTCTGGTCGATTCCGCTCGCCCGCAAAGTTTCCACGCTCGCCGCCAGCAGAGGCAAGGCAAGGCTGGTCGCAAACCCGGTTCCCGCCGTAAAGAGCGACTTCTGCCCCGCGTCCATTGTCAACACACGGACTCCGGGAGACCGCATCAGCTTCCTCGCAGCCTGTACGGCCTTCCTGCTCCCTTCCACCACCGCCAGTTTCTCGTCGAACAAAGGAACCGGCGTGATGGAACCCACTGCCGCTCCCGCATCCGCCAACTTTCCCAACGCCGCGCTGTCCATCTTCGAATCGAACAGCAGCACGGTCTTTTCCTTCCAGCGGAAATCGCAGCGCAACAATTCGTCTTGAAATTGTTCCAGCCACGAATCGGGCACGGAAATCAGAATCACCGCCGCTTGAGCAAACGCTTCCAGCGTCCCCACAGGCACGCCCGCCTGCAGGATGTTCACTATCCGGCTCGCCAGCCGGAGCGACGTCGATCCGACCGGACCTAAGCGCTCGGTGATGTGCGGTACGCGACGCAGAAAGCTGTCCCGCGTCTTGCCCGCCGCCAACAGCGCAATCGGTGCTTGCTTTTTCATCTCAGTTCGCCTGATCGCAGCGACTTGATCTTATCCCGGTACTGTGCCGCCTTCTCGAAAGCGAAACTCCGTGCCGCTTCCTTCATCGCCGACTCCAGATCCGCGATCGTCTTCTCCCGCTGCTCTGCGCTCATCGATTCCACTTCGAGATCCGCCTCCAACGGGACGGTGACGTAATCGGCCTCGGCTATCGCAACCAGGCTCATGTCGATCGGTTTGACAATAGACTGCGGAGTGATGTTGTTCTGCTCGTTGTACTCCTTCTGAATCTGCCGCCGCCGCGACGTTTCCTCCATCGCGCGCCGCATGCTTTCGGTCATGACATCGGCATATAGTATCGCTTTTCCATTGACGTTGCGCGCCGCCCGTCCGATAGTCTGGATCAGCGATCCCACGGAGCGCAGGAACCCCTCTTTGTCTGCGTCCAATATCGCCACCAGCGACACTTCGGGCAGATCCAAACCCTCGCGCAACAGATTGACCCCCACCAGCGCATCGAACTCCCCTTTGCGCAGATCCCGCAGGATCTTCACCCGGTCGAGCGTGCTCACTTCCGAATGCAGATACCGGCATTTGATCCCCAATTCGGAATAGTACTCCGTTAGATCTTCCGACATCCGCTTTGTCAGAGTCGTCACCAGCACCCGCTCATTGCACTCGATCCGCTTCCGGATCTCTCCCAACAAATCGTCCACCTGGCCGCGGATTCCGCGCACTTCCACCTCCGGGTCGATGAGGCCCGTCGGGCGGATAATCTGCTCCACCACTACTCCCGCCGCTTTCGTCAGTTCGTACGGCCCGGGAGTCGCCGAAACGTACACAAGCTGATTCACCCGGTTTTCGAACTCTTCGAATGTCAGCGGGCGGTTGTCCAGCGCGCTCGGCAGCCGGAACCCAAAGCTCACCAGGTTCTCCTTTCGGGAGCGGTCCCCGTGGTACATGCCGCCCAACTGCGGAATCGTCTGGTGGCTTTCATCGATGAACACCATCGCATCGTGCGGCAGATAATCCAGCAGCGTCGGCGGCGCTTCGCCGGGCAACCGGCCAGAAAAATGCCGCGAATAGTTTTCAATCCCGTGGCAATACCCGATCTGCGACATCATCTCCAGATCGAACTTCGTCCGCTGAAACAGCCGCTGCGCCTCCACCAGCTTGCCCTTCTTCTCCAATTCCGCCATCCACCAGGCAAGCTCGGCTTCGATGCTCGTCATCGCCTGCACCCGCATGTCCTCGCTCATCACATAGTGCGTCTTCGGATAAATCGGCAACCGCAGAAACTTTTGCTTGATCGCGCCGGTGAGGGGGTCGATCTGGTACAGCCCCTCGATTTCATCTCCCCACAACTCGATCCGGAACGCGTTGTCGTCGTATGTCGGAAACAGCTCAATCACGTCCCCACGCACGCGGAATGTCCCCCGGCGGAAGTCGTGATCGTTACGCTCGTAGAGAATCTCCACCAGGCGCTGCACAATCTGTTCGCGTCTAACCTTCTGGCCCTTCTCCAGCATCAGCAGCATGCCGTAGTAGGCTTCCGGCGACCCTAACCCATAGATGCAACTGACGCTCGCAATGATCACGCAGTCGCGCCGCTCAAACAGCGAACGCGTTGCCGACAGCCGCAACTTGTCGAGCTCATCGTTCACCGTCGCTTCCTTTTCGATGTAAACATCGGAGGAAGGAATGTACGCTTCCGGCTGATAATAATCGTAATAGCTGACGAAATACTCAACGGCGTTGTGCGGGAAGAAGCTCTTGAACTCCTGGTACAACTGTGCGGCCAAAGTCTTGTTATGGGCCAGAATCAGCGCCGGACGCTGTGTCCGTTCAATCACCTTCGCCATCGTGAAGGTTTTTCCGGAGCCCGTCACGCCCAACAGAACCTGGTGCTGCTCACCGTCCGCCACGCCACGCACAAGCTGATCGATCGCCGCCGCCTGATCGCCGCGCGGGCGATAGTCAACGGCTAATTGGTAGGACATTGCAACTTCCAGTATACGGCCCAGTGCTTCGGCTCAAGCTCTGCGAAACTGAAAAAATGATGGAAACCGCCGTGATTCTTGCGGCCGGCAGAGGAACCCGCATGGGCGCCCTTACCTCGGAACTCCCTAAGCCAATGCTCCTGCTCGCCGGCAAGCCCATGCTGGAGCACATCCTCGACCGCCTCAGCGCCGCCGGCATTCGCCGCGTCCTGCTGGTCATCGGCTACCGCGGCGAAATCATCCGCCGGCACTTCTCCGGCTATCCGCTCGACATCGAGTACCGCCGGCAGGAAAACCCCGACGGAACCGGCAGCGCCGCACTTCTGGCCCAGGATTTTGCCGCCCACAACCCGTTCCTTCTCACCTTCGGTGACATTCTCTGTTCCACCGCCGACTACATCGGTCTCATCGCCAAACTCGACGACAACGCTGCCGGAGTTCTTGGGGTGAAATACGTCGACGACCCCGCTCCCGGCGCCGCCGTCTATGAAGAAAACAACCGTGTCGTCCGTATTGTCGAAAAACCGCCCGTCGGTACGTCCACAACGCACTGGAACAGCGCCGGGCTATACGCCTTCCGCCCGGTCCTTTTCGAGGAACTACGCCGCATTCCGCTCTCTCCACGCGGAGAATACGAACTCACCGCCGCCATCCATCAACTGATCGAAAAGCAGTCCATCCTTCGCATGCACGCGGTCGAACAGGATTGGATGGATGTCGGCCGCCCCGAAGACCTGTCGCACGGAGAGCGGCTGGTGCGCGGTGGAAGCAGCTAACAGTCCCCGGGCACCCTACGCCGGAAGCTTCGATTCGCCCATCAAATACTCATCGATCCCGCGCGCCGCCTTCCGGCCTTCGGCAATCGCCCAGACCACCAGAGACTGCCCGCGCCGCGTGTCGCCTGCGGCAAACACTCCGGGAATCGACGTCATGAACTTCTCGTCCGCCGCGACATTACCGCGCTGATCGAGCTTCATCCCCTGCTTCTCCAGCGCATCCACCAACCCGTTACGGGCCGGGCCCGTGAATCCCATCGCCAGCAGCACCAGATCGGCATCCAGCGTGAACTCGGAACCCGAAACCACCTCGAAGTTCGGCGGCGGACCCACACGCAGCGCGTGCAGCTTCTTCACGTTGCCCTGCTCGTCGCCGCTGAAGTGCGTCGTCGAAATACTCCAATCGCGAATGCCGCCCTCTTCATGCGAGCTCTCGCTCCGCAGCTTCAAAGGCCACAACGGCCACGGTGTCGACCCGGCGCGTTCGGCGGGAGGCCGTGGCATGATCTCGAATTGGTAAATCGACTTCGCCTTGTGGCGATGCGACGTCCCCAGACAATCGGCGCCGGTATCGCCGCCGCCGATGATGATGACGTTCTTCCCCGTCGCCAGAATCGGCTCACTCAACCGCGTCGGATCGGCCACCACGTCCGCATCGCCGGCGTTGCGCTTGTTCTGCTGCGGCAGAAAATCCATCGCGTAGTGAATCCCCTTCAAATGCCGGCCCGGCACATTCAGATTGCGCGGCGCCTCGGCTCCGATCGCAATCAACACCGCATCGTAGTCCCGGCGCAAATCTTCAATCGGGATCGCTGTCCCGACATGAGCCTTGGCGATGAAGTTCACGCCTTCGGCCGCCATTTGCTCCATGCGCCGGTCGATGTGATGCTTCTCCATCTTGAAGTCGGGAATGCCGTAGCGCAGCAAACCGCCGATGCGGTCGGCCTTCTCGTAAAGGTCCACCGCATGGCCCGCCCGCGCCAACTGCTGCGCCGCCGCCATCCCCGCGGGACCCGATCCGATTACAGCTACCTTCTTCCCCGTCTTGCGCTCGGCCATCTCCGGCTGAATCCAGCCTTCCTTCCACGCATGGTCGATGATCGTGCGCTCAATCAACTTGATCGCCACCGGCGGCTCATTGATCCCCAGCACGCATGCCGACTCGCACGGTGCGGGGCAGATTCGTCCTGTAAACTCCGGAAAGTTGTTCGTCGAGTGCAGCACCCGAATGGCTTCCTTCCAGCGATTCTTGAACACCAGGTCATTCCAGTCCGGAATGATGTTGTTCACCGGGCAACCCGTGTGGCAGAAGGGCACGCCGCAATCCATGCAGCGCGCGCCTTGCAACTGCACCTTCTCTTCGGGCAGCGGTTGATACACCTCAAACCAGTCGTTCAGCCGCTCGGCCACGGGACGCGTCGAAATCGACTCCCGTTGATACTCCAGAAAGCCGGTTACTTTACCCACGAATCACCTCCTGCGCCGCCGGCGCTGCCACGGGCACATGCTTCGGAACCTCGTCCTGCTTGCTGCGGGGCACGCCCATCACACGCTTATACTCGTGCGGGAACACTTTCACGAACTTCGGGAGCATCTCCGCAAGGTTCTCCAGAATCCACGCGCCGCGCGGACTGCCCGTGTACTGGACGTGCTTCTCGATCAACCCCTTCAGCACCTGGATATCTTCGGCGCTTTCCACCGGGTCCAGATCCACTCCGGCCCGGTTGCAGCGCGTCCGCGCAAACTCGCCGTCTTCATCCAGAACGTAGGCGATGCCGCCACTCATGCCTGCTCCGAAGTTCCGTCCCGTGTGGCCCAGAATCACCGCGAGACCCTTCGTCATGTACTCGCACCCATGGTCGCCGACAGCTTCCACCACGGTCGTCGCACCGGAGTTGCGCACCGCGAACCGTTCTCCGGCCATGCCGTTGAAGAATGCCTCGCCGCTCGTGGCGCCGTACAGCGTCACGTTGCCGACGATGATGTTCTCCTCCGGCTGGAAGTTCGATCCCTTAGGCGGGAATACGATAATCCGCCCGCCCGACAGGCCCTTGCCCGTGTAATCGTTGGCGTCGCCTTCCAACCGCAGCGTCACGCCCTTGGCCAGGAATGCGCCGAAGCTCTGTCCCGCGCTGCCCGTGAAATCGAAACGTATCGTATTCTCCGGCAGCCCTTCCGAACCGTAGCGCCGCGCAATCTCCCCGCTCAGCATCGTGCCCACCGTGCGGTGCACGTTGCGGATGGGAAGCTTGAAGTCGAGCGGCGTCTTGCTCTCCAAGGCATCCGCCGCATGCTCAATCAACTTCTTGTCCAGCGATTCCTCCAGCCCGTGATCCTGCGGGATCATGCACCGCCGCCCGACGCGCTTCGGCACGTCCGGCGTGTAGAGGATGCTGTCCAGGTTCACGCCCTTCGCCTTCCAATGATCCACCGCGTCGCGCATCTTCAGGCGGTCCGAACGCCCGATCATCTCATCCACCGTGCGGAAGCCCATCCGCGCCATGATCTGCCGCAGATGCTCGGCGATGTAGAAGAAGTAGTTGATGACATGCTCGGGCTGCCCCGAGAACTTCGCCCGCAACCGCGGATCCTGCGTCGCAATCCCCACCGGACAAGTGTTCAGGTGGCACTTGCGCATCATGATGCACCCGATTGTGATCAGCGGAGTGGTAGAAAACCCGTACTCCTCGGCGCCCAGCAGCGCGGCAATGGCCACATCGCGGCCCGTCGCCAACTTCCCGTCGGTCTGCACCGCAATGCGGCTTCGCAGATCGTTCAGCACCAGCACTTGTTGCGTTTCCGCCAATCCCAGTTCCCACGGAACGCCGGCATGCTTGATGGACGTCAGCGGACTCGCGCCCGTGCCGCCCGTATCGCCGCTGATCAGCACCACGTCGGCATGCGCCTTGGCCACGCCCGCGGCGACCACACCCACGCCCACCTCCGCCACCAGTTTGACGTGAATGCGCGCCCTTGGGTTGACGTTCTTCAGATCGTAGATCAACTGCGCCAGGTCTTCGATCGAATAGATGTCGTGATGCGGAGGCGGGGAAATCAGCCCTACGCCGGGAATGGAATGCCGTACCCGCGCGATCACATCGTCGATCTTGTGTCCCGGAAGCTGGCCCCCTTCTCCTGGCTTGGCGCCCTGCGCCACCTTGATCTGCAAATCGTCGGCGTTCACCAGGTAGTTTGCCGTGACGCCGAAGCGTCCGCTGGCCACCTGCTTCACCGCGCTGCGGCGCCAGTCTCCGTTCGCATCGGGAGCAAACCGTACTTCGTCTTCGCCGCCCTCGCCCGTGTTCGATTTCGCGCCGATGCGGTTCATGGCGATCGCCAGCAGTTCATGCGCCTCGGCCGAAATCGAGCCGAAGCTCATTGCCCCGGTGGCGAAGCGGCGCACGATGTCTTTGGCCGGCTCCACATCGTCGATCGACAGAGGGTTCTTGGCCCATTTGAAGTCCATCAGACCGCGAATGGTGCACAACTGCCGGCTCTGCTCGTCGATCTCAGCAGCGAAGTCCTCGTATGTCTTGTAGCTGTTCTGCGTCACCGCATGCTGCAGCTTCGAGATCGTTCCCGGATTGAGCAGGTGATACTCGCCGCGCACGCGATAGTGATAATTGCCGCCTACCGGCAGTTCCGTGTGGCTCTCGGTTACGGGATGGAACGCCAGCTCGTGCTTCATCCTGGCTTCCTTCGACAGCACTCCCAACCCGATCCCGTCAATGCGCGACGGTGTCCCCGTGAAATACTTCTCCACCAGGCTCTCGTTCAGCCCGATCGCTTCAAAGATCTGCGCCCCGCGGTAGCTCTGCAGCGTGGAAATGCCCATCTTCGAAAACACCTTCAGCAGGCCTTTATTAATCGCCTTCTTGAAGTTCTTCAGCGCGGTCTCGAAGGAAACGCCTTCCTTCAACCGCCCGTTCCGGTGCATGTCTTCCAGCGTCTCAATGGCCAGGTACGGATTGATCGCACTCGCTCCGTAGCCGATCAGCATCGCAAAGTGCATCACTTCGCGCGGCTCGCCCGACTCCACAATCAACGCCACCTGCGTTCGCGTGCCTTCGCGGATCAGATGGTGATGCAGCGCCGAAAGCGCCAGCAGGCTCGGTATCGGCGCGTAATCCCGATCTACTCCGCGATCGCTCAGCACCAGCAACGTGTAGCCGTCCTTGATCGCCCGCGAGGCGCGCCGGCAGAGCCAGTCGAGCGAACGCTCCAGTTCCTTTTCCCCGCCCGCGACACGATAGGTAGTCGTCAGCGTCGCAGTCAACAGATCGCCCCACGAAACACGCCGCAGTTTCTCCAGATCGTAGTTGGTGAGAATCGGCTGATCCAGTTTCAGCGTGTGGCAGTGCTCGGGGGTCTCCTCCAGGATGTTCCGCTCTGTCCCAATGTAGGAGGTGAGCGACATCACCATCTCTTCGCGAATGGGGTCGATGGCCGGATTCGTCACCTGCGCGAACAACTGTTTGAAGTAGTGGAACATCGGCTGCGGCTTGTCCGAAAGGCACGCCAGCGGAGTGTCCGTACCCATCGACCCGATGGGCTCCTCGCCACCGGAAGCCATCGAGGCCAGAATCATGCTCAGGTCCTCGTCCGTGTATCCAAAGCAGCGTTGCCGCTCCAGCAACGTCTCGAAATCCGTGGGATGCCAGCGCTGCGGCGCGGGCAGCCGGTCCAGCGTTATCTGGTGCCGCTCGATCCATTCCCCGTAGGGCTGCCGTTGCGCCAGCTTCTGCTTGATTTCATCGTCCGGAATCAGCCGGCCTTCCTTCAGATCCGCCAGCAGCATCTTGCCCGGCTGCAGCCGTCCCTTGAACTTCACGTTCTCCGCCTTCACCGGAAGCACGCCGGTTTCCGAGGCCATGATCAAAATATCGTCGTGCGTCACCAGCCACCGCGCCGGACGCAATCCGTTGCGGTCCAGCGTCGCGCCCACCATCCGGCCATCCGTGAATGCAATCGCCGCCGGGCCATCCCAGGGCTCCATCAGCGAGGCATGATACTCATAAAACGCCCGCTCCTCGGCCGGCATCGTCGTGTCGTGCGACCACGCCTCCGGAATCAACATCGCCATCACGTGCGGCAATTCCCGCCCGCTCAGCAGCAACATCTCCACCGCGTTGTCGATGCTCGCCGAATCCGACCCGCCGGGCACGCACACCGGGAACAGCTTCTTGATGTCCTCCGCCCACAACGGACTGCCCAGCACGCTCTCGCGCGCCTTCATCCAGTTCACGTTCCCCTTCACCGTGTTGATCTCGCCGTTGTGGCACAAATACCGGAACGGGTGCGCCAACTGCCAGGTCGGAAACGTGTTGGTGGAAAAACGCTGGTGCACCATGCACAACGCGCTCACCAGATCGGGGTCTTTCAGTTCCTTATAGAATTCCGAGATCTGCGGCGCCAGCAGCAGCCCTTTGTACACGATGGTCCGCGTCGACATCGAAGGGATGTAGAAGAACTCGTGCTCCTTCATCTCCTCGTGCGTGGCGATTTCCCTTTCCGCCCGCTTGCGCACCACGTACAGCTTCCGCTCCAGTTGATCCGGGGTCATACCCGGAGCGCGCCCGATGAAAATCTGCTCAATATAAGGCTGTGAGGAACGTGCCAAACGCCCGATCGCGTCGGCGTTGATCGGCGTATCGCGCCACCCCAGAACCTCCAACTCCTCTTCCCGCGCAATACGCTCCAAAATGCCTTCGCACCGCAGACGCGCATTGGACTCGACGGGAAGGAACACCATCCCCACGCCATACTCCCCAGGAGCGGGCAAGGTGAAACCCAGCTTCGAACACTCACGCTGGAAAAACTTGTGCGGGATCTGGATCGTAATCCCAGCCCCGTCCCCAGTCTCCGGATCGCATCCGCAGGCGCCGCGATGCGTCAGGTTGATCAGAATCTGCACGCCCTTCTGAATGATGTCGTGGCTCGGAACACCCTTCAGATTAGCGATCAGACCCATGCCACATGCGTCCCTCTCCTGGCTCGGGCTGTACAATCCCTGCGCTGGGGGTAGACCGCGGGTGAGATTCTCGTGCATCATTGGGTGTACCTCTCGATCGTCCGACGTTGGCTTGCCTGCAAGCTTGCTCTCACCAACACGGGGGACGAGTAAGCCGAGCAGGTTATGCGTTAGTATACGCAAAGCTAATTTATAAGTCTAGCAAAAAATCAGATCGATGCAAGTTCAGTTTTTCTAATAATGCGCACCCCCACGATCAAGCTCATCATCATCGCCCTTAGCGTCCTCTTGGCATTGGGTTTGGCCGAGATCGGCCTCCGTCTGTCCGGACTCCGTCTGAGTGCTTCCTTCTACGAACTGGATTTCGTAACCGGATGGAAACTGCGCCCTGGCGCCACAGGCTGGTATACATCCGAGGGCGAGGCCCTGATCGAGATTAACGCCGAGGGCATGCGCGATAAGCCACGTGCACGGGCCAAGCCGCCCGGCGCGCTGCGCGTCGCCGTAATCGGGGACTCCTTCGTGGAGTCGATGCAGTTACCGATCGAAAAGACCTTCCCCGCCCTGATGGAGCCCTCGCTGACCCAATGCACCGGCAAGCGCTCCGAAGTGCTCAACTTCGGAGTCACCGGCTACGGCACGGCCCAGGAACTGCTCACCTATCGTCACAAAGCCCGGCTCTTCTCGCCGGATATCGTCGTTCTAACGGTCTTTGCCGGCAACGATCTGTTCAATAACACCCGCGACCTCAACCCAACCAACGCCGACGCTGCGCCGTACTTCCGCCTGGCACCGAACGGAGCACTGGAGTTCGTTGAGCCATTTTCTTCCGGGGGCAAACCTGGCCCCGTCTCGCTCTGGCTGCGAGACCGGTTCCGAAGCCTCCACAGTTCCCTGCGCCTGGTGCAACTGGCCACCGAAGCCTACTACAACTGGCAACGCCGCAAGGGCCGTACAGCCGACCAGGAGCGCATCGTTTCCACTTTCGGCAAGGAATGGATGGAGTGGCTCGCCTACGTTCCGCCGCGCGGGGAATCGATGCGCGAAAGCTGGATCGTCACACAGAACCTGATCACGCAATTCCGGAATGAGGTGGAACGCGATGGGCGGAAATTCCTGCTCGTGCTCGCCAACAACGCGGTCCAGGTTTTGCCGGAAGAAGTGGACCGGCGCCGCTTCGCCGAGAAGTACGGCCTGGAATCGCTCGATTATGCCGATCAGCGGTTGCGCCAGCACGCCATTTCCAATGGCATCCGTGTCGTGTGGCTTGCCGAGTGGCTGCGCGACCTGGCCACTCGGGAGCGGGCCTATCTGCATGGATTTGGGGCGGGACAAGGCTCAGGCCACTGGAACGAGGCCGGCCATCGAGCCGTCGCCGGCAGACTCGCGGCCGCCTTGTGCGCGCCTTAGGAAAACACTATTCCCCGCCGGCCGCGCTGCGCACCACTTCCGCCGCGTCCTGCCACAAGCGGTCCAGGTCGTAGTACTGGCGAGCCTTCTCAGAGAAGACGTTCACCACGTAGTCGCCGTAATCGAGCAGAATCCACTCGGCATTCTTGTAGCCCTCAACGCTCTTCGGACGTTCTCCCTCGTTCTTCAGTTGGAGTTCAACCTCATCGGCGATGGCTTGCACCTGCCTCGGATTCGTACCCGAACACAGCACCAGGTAATCGGTAAAGCTGGTGAGCCCCTGCAGGTTCAATACCCGCACATTCTCCGCTTTCTTCGACTCCGCGGCCAGCACGGCGATCTGCCAGGCAGTTTGTTCCGCCGGGGCGGCAATGACCTTCTGCTTCCGCGGGCGGGCTGTTTTCTTGGCGGCAGCCGCACCGGCTCCCGCGCGTTTCGTGGTTGCTGTTTTTCTAGGCAATCTGGCTAAAGTAAAGGCTCCTGCCTTTAGCGTACAATGAAACCATGCGCGTGTTGTTGCCCCTGGCGCTGTTCGTGTCCCTCCTGGCGCAGGCGGCTCTCGACTCCCCGGATTTGGCCAAGGCGAAAGCAGAGCTCGACCGCATCGAGAAACTGGTCGCCGGCGGCGGTCTGCCGCGCCTGCGGCTGGAAGAGGCGAGGCTTGCCCTCCAGGAAGCCGAACAACAGGCATTTCTGCGCAGCACCCTCTACGGCACGCTCAGGGTCGAAGAGCTCACGGAACCCCTCACGCGGCAAATGCTCGACAGCGCCGCAAAACTGGTGGAACGCCAGCAACAACGCATTGACGCGCACCGCAAGCTGATCGAAGCCGGCGTGGCTTCGCGCCTTTCGCTCAACGCATTACTCGAGGAACTGGAGCACCGCCGAAAGACGCTGGAACTGGCCCAGGCGCAGGCCCACCTCTGGAGCGATCTGGCCGAAATGGCCCGGGCGGAACAGCAGCGGAATCTAGAAGCCGAATCTGCCGCCTCTGCAACCGAGGACGAACCCGCCTATGGTGGACTGGCCACAGCCCGGCTGCGGCAAATCGAAAAAGAGTTCGCAACCGCCTTTTCCCGGTCGCTCCCGGTCAGCGCACGTGGCGACACGGCATTCCATCGCACGATGGGCCTCAACCACTCTGGCCGCATCGACGTCGCCGTGAACCCCGATTCGGCCGAAGGCCAGTGGCTGCGCCGCTTCCTCGACCGCACCGGCATCCCTTATCTCGCCTTCCGCACCGCCGTCAAAGGCGCCGCTACCGCCCCCCACATTCACATCGGCCCGCCTTCCACCCGCCTCCGCTCAGCCGACTAGAGTTTCCATCATGCCCGAAGCAAAGCTCTCCGTCCTGCTCTCTGAACAGCAGATCCAAGACCGCATCCGCCAGATGGCCGCGCAAATTGACAAGGATTACACCGGCAGCGGACCGCTGTACATGGTCTGCGTGCTGAAGGGCGCCATCCTTTTTTACTCCGATCTCGCCCGCGCCATCAAACATCCGGTGCGCATGGACTTCATCGGCACATCGTCTTACGGCAAAGGGAAAACGACGTCCGGCGAAGTGCGCCTGACCAAAGACCTCGATACCACCATCGAAGGCTTCGACGTCCTCATCGTTGAAGACATCCTCGACTCCGGCGTAACGCTCACCTACCTCATCCACGTGTTGCAACAGCGCCGCCCCCGTTCGATCCGCATCGCCACCCTGCTCGATAAGCCCGAGCGCCGGCTTCGGCCCGTGGCCGTCGATTACGTTGGCTTCCAGATCCCCGACGAATTCGTGGTCGGCTACGGCCTCGATTACGCCGAGGATTACCGCCAGCTCCGCGACGTCTGCATCCTCTCGGAATAGCTCCTTGTTCCGCAAGCTGTTGGGCAAAGCCGCGTCCCTGCTGACGCAACCGGCCGGCAGCCAGTTGCAGTTCTATGCCAACGTCGCAGCCGCTATCCGCACCAGACGCACCCAGCCGCTTCCCGAAAAACCAACTTCCCTCACCGATTGCATCGCCGCCGCTTCCCTTGCCATCGAACGCGTCCTAGCCTTGCAGCCCTTCGACGAACAACTCCTCGGCGCCATTGTCATGGCACAAGGCCAGATTGCCGAAATGCAGACCGGCGAAGGCAAAACCCTTACCGCGGTCATGACCGCATCCTACTTCGCCGCTAACCAGCGAGCCGTCCACATCCTCACCGCCAACGATTACCTCGCCCGCCGCGACGTCGAATGGATGGGACCCGTTTACGAAGCCCTCGGTTTTTCCACTGGATTCATCCAGCAAGGCATGACTCCCGCCGAACGCCGCAAGGCCTATGACTGCGACATCGTCTACCTCACGCCCAACGAGGCCGGTTTCGACCTGCTGCGCGACTCGCTGGCGCTCTCCCCCGAAGAACTGGTGCACCGCGATTTCGACGTTGCTTTGATCGACGAGGCCGATTCCATCCTCATCGACGAAGCCCGCATCCCGTTGGTGATCGCCGGCGGCGAAGCCCCGCCCAAAGACCTCGTGGAAAGCCTCGCCGCCATCGCCCGCACTCTCCACTTGCACAGCGATTTCCAAGTCGATCCCCACGGCCGCAACGTGCTCCTCACCGACCTCGGCACGGAGAAGATCGAGCGCGCCCTGGGCGTCCCCAATCTCTACGATGACCCCGCGCTCTTCACCGCGGTCACCGATGCGCTGCATGCCCAGGTGCTGCTCCGGCGCGATGTGGACTATATCGTGCGCGGAGACGAAATTCAGATTGTCGACGAGTTCAAGGGCCGCATTGCCGAACTGCGCCGCTGGCCCGCCGGCCTGCAAACCGCACTCGAAGCCAAAGAGCAACTCCCGCTGCGGACACAAGGACGGATTCTCGGCTCCATCACACTCCAGAGCCTTGTAAAGCTCTACCCGCAACTGTGCGGCATGACCGGCACCGCGCTCACCCAAGCCGAAGAGCTATGGAAAGTCTACGGCCTGGAAGTTGTGGCCATCCCTACCCACCGCCCCATGATCCGCGTGGATCAACCCGATTTCATCTTCCACACTCGCGCCGAACGCGACCTTGCGCTGGTCCGCGAGATCGGAGCCCAGCATCACGCCGGACGTCCCGTGCTGGTGGGCACCGCCAGCGTCGCCGATTCGGAAAGACTCAGTGCCGCACTCACCCAGGCCGCCGTTCCCCATCGCGTCCTCAATGCCCGCAACGACGCCGAAGAAGCCGCCATCATCGCCCAGGCCGGACAAAGCGGAGCCGTCACCATCTCCACCAACATGGCCGGGCGAGGTACGGATATTCGCCTCGGAGATGGCGTCGCCGCCCTCGGCGGACTCTACGTCATCGGCGCCGCGCGCCATGAAGCACGCCGCATCGACCATCAGCTACGGGGCCGTTCCGGCCGCCAGGGCGACCCCGGAGAATCGCGATTCTTCCTCAGCCTGGAAGACGAACTGATGGTGCGCTTCGGTTTGGCCGGCGCCCTGCGTTCCACCCCTAATCCCGCCGAGGCCCTCTCCCATATCCAGCGTGTGATTGAGGGCGAGAATCTCGAGGTCCGCAAGACCCTTCTCAAGTACGACCAACTCATTGAACACCAGCGGCGCATGGTCCAATCCATCCGCCTCGATGTTCTGCTCGCAGAGCGCCAATGCCCGCACCCACGCGCCGCACTCCTCCAGATCGACGATCTCTGGTCCACCTACATCGCCACCGTCGCGGAGATGAAGTCCGGCATCCACTGGATTTCCTTCGGCGGCAAGAATCCCCTCGACACCTTCCTCCATGATGCCGAAGCGATCTTCGCCGAGATGCTTCCCGCCATCGAACAAGCCATCTCCGAGCCCTCTCTCGATGACTTCCCGGCCACTTTCGATCGTGGTGCAACCTGGACCTACGTCACCACCGACCAACCTCTCGGCGACATGAACCTCCGCCTGGCCCACGGCATCATGACGAAAATCCGATCCCTCTTCGCCCGCTGACTCTGCACCGGCCAGCGAAAACGTCGCCTTCAGTAGACTAAATCCCGGAAGCTCTTCACCCGATGAAACGTGATCAGGTCGCCGTCGTGTGCGTTCTTGGCCTTTTCCGTCGCCGTGCGGCTGAGCACCGCCAGATCCTCCCCATCGATCACCCCAGGCCCATAATGCCTCGATTGCCCGTCGTCCCTGGCGTTGGCGATCAGCCCGGCAAAACACCAATCGACGCAGTTCTTCGAAAAGTGCAGCGCCAGCCGGTGCCGCTCGTCGTAGGGTAGGTTCCACCGTTTCGGATTGAGCAGCTTCACCTTCTTCATCGAATCGGTCACCTGCAAGCTGACCAGCCAGTACAGTCCCGTCCGCTCATCCCAGGTCACATGGAACCGGTTGTGCCCGCCGGGGCATGGAATGAAGATCACCGGAGTGCCCGCCGGCGTCCGTTCCACCGACACCACAATCGAACCATCCTGCCGGTGCACCGCCTTGGCGACCGCCATCATGTTCGGAGCCCCAACCGTATGTCCGCGCATCAGAATGTGCAACGTGCGCCCTTCCGCGTCATGCCAGATGTGCTCCGGATCGTGCACCTGCACAACGTTCGATTCAAACCACCCGGGAAACTGCGCCCAGCGGCCCAGTTTGCGCTCATCCATGTGCGTGTCCGGCGGGTAGAACGGCACTCCGATCAGGTTCGCCGCCCCCAACTCCTTCACCGCCGCATCGTAGGTCAACACGTTCGAGAAGGTCCAGGCATCCGCCCTCAGCCAGTCGTCATCTTCCTTGGCTGACATTACTACCGGAGCATATACTCCACGGCTCGGACGTCCTTCCTTCGTTGTCACCCGGTCCATTGTAAAGTACACCCGGCCGCGGGCATGAACCACTGAGCAGGCCTGCGAATACCATCCCCACTCCTCCGCCGCCGCCACGCGAACGGGCCTCGACCATGTCTGTCCACCATCGTCCGACCGCATCACCACCACGCCCGACGCGTGCCCCACGACATACAGCCTTCCTCCCGCCGCGATTGGCCGCGCCCCGCGCATCGGGAATTCGCCCGTCTGCTTCCAACTGCCGCCCCGGTCGTCGCTCACAAACACCCGCCCCAGCCACGCGCCCCACTCATCTTCCTTCGTCCCCGGCATGCTCTTCGCCGGCGCGTTGATTTGAAACGTCGCCGCCAAACGGCCGTCCGGGAGTCGAGTCATGCCCGGAGTGCCCCCCGCAATCTTTCCCGGCTGCGGCGACCTCCAGACAACCACGAAATCGTCTGCCAGCGGTTCATTCCTACGGCCTGGCCGCTGTGCCGCGCTTCCCGCCGCGGCCGCCCCGACGCCCGATGAGAGAAAGGTTCTCCGCCGCATCATGCTTAAAATACCAGCCGCAATCCCAACTGCATCACCCGTCCGCCCGAAGTCGAATCGATCCGCCCCGGATTCGCCGCGCTGATGTTCGACCGCGGATTCCCCAGATTGGCGTGGTTCACCGCATTGAACATCTCCCACCGCAAATGCAGCCGCATCCCTTCCCGCACGTCGAACCCTTTGAACAGCGCGAAGTCCAGATTCCACCTCCCCGGCCCGATCAGAGTGTTCCTCCCGGAATTCCCGAATTCCCCCAACGCCGGCAACGCAAACGCGGCGGGATTGTAGTATTGGTTCAGCAACTCGTCCCGGCTCCGCCCGGTATCCAGATACGGACTCCCCACAAGATTCGGCCGCTGCGTCCCAACGCCCGACAACGCGCGGTCCTGTCCGCTTACCACGTTGAAATTCCCGCCCGACTGGATGTTCAAAATCCCATTCGTTTGCCACCCGCCCAAAACCCACTTCGCGACGCCGCTCTTCGGCCCCGGAAGCTCGTACAGGAACGACGAGATAAACCGCTGCCGCAAATCGAAATCCGAAAGGCCTTTGTCCGCTCGCAGATTGCGCGGATCCTGCCCGTTGAATCCATCCACCTCCAGCGAAGATCCGTCAATCGACCGGCTGTAGGTATAAGCCGCCATCATCGTGAACCCGCTGCTCAACCGCTTGTTCAACGTGATCTGCAGCGCGTTGTAAGTCGAGTTGATCACCGTTTGGTAGTCGATGATGCTGGCGTAATCGGGCGCGTAAATGCGCCGCGCATTCACGTTCCCCGCTGTCGCTCCGGCCCGAAACAGCGCCGGATTCAGTTCGTTGCGCAACGGCAGCCGCGTGCCCTTCGTGCCGATGTACGCCACCGTTACCATGTAATCCCGGGCCAGTTCCCGCTGCACGTTCAGATTCCACTGCTGCACATACGGAGTCGCCTGGTCCGCGTTCGGCGATAGCCCGATCGTCACCGGCCGCAGAAACGTATACCGGGCCCGCTCCGCATCCGTCGCCGGCGGTGCATACGGGAACGGATTCACCTGCCCCGCATACGGATCCGACAAGCTTCGCGGAGTGTTCAATGTGATCTGCAGCGAATACGGAGGCGAGTTCACGAAATGGCTCACCGTATGAAACTTCATCACGTCATAGAAGAATCCATAGGCCGCCCGGATACTCGTCTTCTTACTCCCGAACGGGCTCCACGCCAGCCCCACCCTCGGCGCAAGATTGTTCCAATCGTTATCCGTGCCGCCCCGCGAAATCCCCGCGTCGCCCGCGTACAGCAACCCCACCGGAGCCGACGGATACACCACCGACTGCACACCTGCCCGGAACGCCGTCAACTCATCGTCCGCCGAATAGTACGGAAACAGCGGCTCATACCTCATCCCGAACGTCAGGCTCAAATCGGCCCGCGCCTTCCACTCATCCTGGAAATAGAGGTTGTACGTCTGCGAACGGATGCGGTTGATGCGCACCGACCCCTGCGTCATGTTGAACGGCCGTCCAAGCAGAAAATCGGAGAACGCATTCCCGCTGATCTGCCCGTTGAACGTGAACTGCGGGTCGATGCCGTTCGCCGTCACACGGTCGCTCTTCGTCGTCCGGTACTCCCCGCCCCACTTCAATAGATGCGCTCCCCGGCTGTAGGTCATCGCATAGGTCGCCTGATGCGACCCGCGGTCGATGCGCACCAGGTTGTCCTGGTTCAAGTTCCAAAACCCGTTCACCTGGCCGCGGAAATGCGGGACCAGCGTCTTGCCCAGCGCATCGGCTCCACCGCGGTTCACGCGGATCCCCATGTCCTGAAAGGAAACCCCGTTCCCCGATCCCACCGGCAATGGCCCGCGGTCGATGATCGACTGGTTCCACGTATATTGCCCCACCCCAAGCAATGCAGGCGTCATCGTCCACGTATGCTGCCCGCTCACGTTCCACGTATCGAACTTCACGTCCGAAGTCAGCACCGGCAGCCCCGCCGTCAGGAACTCCGTGCTCGATGTCTCGAACACGCGCCCCGTCAATCGCTGGCTGGTGGACAGCGCGTAATCGCCCCGCCCCAGATACTGCCCCGTGTCCTGGTTAATCGGCCGGTTGAAAATGTGCCGGCTCCCGCTCGCGTTCGGCAGCGGCACCTGCAGCAATTCCATGAACTTCAGCGCCGCCGGATCGAAGCGCGTCGCCGGAATCACCGAGTTCGGAAACAGCGCGTTTCCCGCATTCGGATCGCGAGGCTTCTGTGTCGACGCCGTGAAATCGCCGCGCCGCTCCAATTCCGTCGGCACTACCAGACTTGAAAACGTTTCGCCCTGTCTTTGTTTCACGCCTTCGTAGGATCCGAAGAAGAACGCCCGGTTCTTCACCACCGGTCCGCCGAAGCTCCCCCCATATTGGTTCCGCCGCAGTTTGCCCTTCGACAACGCAAAGAAGTTCCGCGAATCCAGCGCATCGTTGCGCACAAACTCGAACGCCGACCCGTGAAATGCATTCGTCCCCGACTTCGTCACCGCATTCACTATCGCCCCTGCGTTCCGCCCATACTCCGCGCTGAAGTTGTTCGTCAGTACGCTGAATTCCTCCAGCGCATCGGGATTCGGAGTCACCGCCGAGCCGCCTTCCTGCGGATCGTTATTGTCTCCCCCATCCAGCATGTAGTTCGTCGACGTCCCCCGCGCCCCATTCACCGAGATCCCGTTGTTCTGGCTGAGCCCGTTCGTGTTCGATTGCACCGCCCCCGGCACCAGCAACACCAGTTGCACCGGATTGCGCCCGTTCAGCGGCAGTTCCGTAATGCGCCGCTCGTCCACCACCTGCCGGATCGTTCCGCTCACCGTATCCACCTGCGCCACCGCCCCCGTCACCGTTACCGCTTCCGTCGTGTTGCCGATCGCCAGCGTCACCGTAATCGACCGCGTCTGGTCCGCATCCAACCGGAACTGCTCCGTCACGAACTGCTGAAACCCGTCGCGTCGCGCCGTCAGCTTGTATTCGCCCACCGGCAAACGCTGCACGGAGAACCGGCCCGCCTCATCGCTGGTGGCGTTGAACAGCAACCCCGTAAGCTGATTCGCCACCTGAATCTCAGCGCCCGGAACCATCGCGCCGCTGCCGTCCTGCACCGTGCCATTCACGGCGCCACTCGATTGACCCCAGGCCATCGCGCTGACCAACACAGCCGCGAACACAATGCGGAAACCAATGCTCATGTGAAATGCCCCTCAGATCGGATCTTGACTTGAGGCATCATATACCAAAACCGGAGACGCCACTCCCCTGCAAGGCAAAATCTTCTTGCACCCGCGCTACCCCGACCCCATAATCACCTATACGCGGACGCGGTGTGTTCGCTCCAATGAAAAGGAGACACTCCCCATGGAAGAAAAAATCAAACAGGCGCAAAAGCTCCTCAAGGAAGCTTTGGCGCTTCGCCCCACCAACCCGAGAAAGGCAAAGAAACTGGTGGCCGAAGCCGTGCGCATTCTCGTAACCCTGTTCCCCAAGGCCCCAGTCGGCCCTGAGTTCCCAGAAGGCCCCTTCCCGCAGGACGGCGGCAAGAAGGACGGCGAAGAGTAATCCCTTACCGCACGATCTCCTGAAACTTCGGGTCGGCCCAGAGTTTCTCCAACTCCGGGTCGGCCCGCAACGTTACAAGTTCACTCCGGTCCGCCAGATTCCGTTGCACCACCTCAATCGCCTCCTTCCGCATCCCCAGCCGTTCATACATCACCGCCAGCAACCCCATATAAGGACGCCGCGCCGGCTCGGGAATCGCGGCCACCAGATCCAGTGCCTTCTTCCTGTTCCCCAGCGCCGCCCAGTATTGCCCCATTGCCGCCCGAATCCGATGGCTCTCCGGATTCACCCGCAGTTCCTCTTCCGCCAGTTCGATCGCTTTGCGAAACGCCGCTTCCGCCTTGCCCTCACTGCCTGCCTGCTGCAGATACACCAAGCCCAGGTTGCCCCACGTCCGGTAATCGCCCGGCCGTAAGTCGATCGCGGACTCATAAGCCGCCGCTGCCTTCGCATACTGGTGCTCGAAATAATAGGCCAGCCCCAACCCCATGTACACCAGCGCCCCCGGCTGGCTCCGCAACTGCCGCTCCAATACTCCCCGCGCCGCTCCGAAATTCCCCATCCGCATTTCGAGCGACGCCACGTTCGTCAGCACCATGCCGTTCTCCGGCGTCAGCTTCAGCGCCGCCTCGTAGGCTTGCCGGGCCTCCGCATAACGCCCTCTCCCGGAATAGAAATAACCCAGCATGAAATGCCCGTACCAGTCGATCGGCCGTTGCCGGATCGCCTTCTTGTATTCCTCCTCCGCCGTCAGAAAATCCCCAGTCCGCGCATGGTAGAAAGCCAGCGCCAGCGCGGCGTCAGCCTTCTGCGGCTCCAGTTGCTGCGCCTTCCGCAACTCCGCTACTCCCTTTTCAGCCGCCCCGTTGTTCAGCAGCAACTCGCCGTATTTCACCCGCGCCTGCGCCAAACCCGGATCCACCTGCACCGCCCGCTCCGCTGTCCGTAGCGCCTTCGCCACAATTTCCGGATCCCGCATCCCAATCCCCTGCAATCCGTAAGCCTCGGCCAAATGCGCCAGCGCGATCGCCGAATTGGGGTCCTTCTGCACCGCCCGCTCAAGATTCGCCGCCGCCCGGTCGACATTCCCCGGCACATCCTTCCGCGCCAGATACCCACGCCCCAGCAAATAGTCGTTGTGCGCATCCGATGTCGTCTCGCCCTGGCGAAACACCGCGCTTGCCGCCGGTTGCGAAAGACGCAGATCCAGCAGCCGCAACACCGCATTCGCCGTCGCATCCCGCAGTTCCAACAACCGGCCGGCATCCACGCTCACCGTGCGCGCTCCCACCACGCGCAACGCCGCCGCATCGATCAGGCTCACCGTCAACTGCAGCTTCTTCGCCAGCCGCTGGCAGCTACCGCTCACCACCAGATTCGCACCGTGGATCCGCCGCGCCTCTTCCGCGCTCGATACTTTCCGGCTGCGTATCTCCGATGCCGGAACAACGGCAAACTCCCGTTGAAATTGCTCCACCTGGCTCAGTTGCGCCGTTACGGTCTCCACTAAACCGTCGGCCAACGCCTGCAACTCCTCGTCCTTTCCGATCACACTGAACGGAAGCACCGCCAGATGCTTCTGCGCTGGCAACTCCACCGCCGGCGGCCGCAATTTCCACCACGCGCCCGCTGCGCCCAGCACCAGCATCGCCGCGCCCACCGCAATCCACAAGCGCTTCCGCCGCACTGGAAAAACCTCCGGCGGCACTACCACCGTCGCGTCCAAATCCGGCAGCGATGCCCGCGTCCGCCGCAGCGCTCCCGCCATCTGTCCCGCGCTCTGCCACCGGTGCTGTGGATTCTTGCGCAGCGCCGTGGCCACAATCTCTTGCACCGCCCCCGGCACATCCGCCCGTAGCTCCCCCAACTTCCCCGGCTCATTCTGCACAATCGAAAACAGCACCCCGAATGAACCGCTTTCTTCAAACGGAAGCCGCCCCGTCAGCATCTCGAACAACAGAACCCCCAGCGACCACAAATCCGTCCGGTGATCTACCGCCTGTCCTTGTATCTGTTCCGGCGACATGTACGCCGGAGTCCCCACCCGGCTACCCGCCCGCGTAATCCGCTCCCCACTCCCATGCATCGCCAGCCCGAAATCGAGAATGATCGCGTTGCCATGCTCGTCCACCATCACGTTCCCGCTCTTGATATCCCGATGCACCACGCCTTGCTGATGCGCCGCCGCCAACCCCGCCGCAATCTGCTGCGCCAGTTCCACCGCCCGCTCCACGGCCATCGGACCATGCTCCAGCATCTGCCGGATCGTCTGTCCTTTGATGTAGGCCATCGCAAAAAACAGCCGGCCGTCTTCTTCTTCCACCGCATGAATCGGGCACACGTTCGGATGCTGAATCGTTGCCGCCGCCCGCGCCTCCCGCAGAAAGCGCTCCCGGTCTTCCGCCGTTACCTCATCCGCCGCCAGAAACTTCAGTGCCACCGTCCGCCGCAGTTTCAGATCTTCGGCCAGGTACACTACGCCCATCCCGCCCTCGCCGAGCTTGGACAAAATCCGGTAATGCGATATCGTCGTTCCGGTCATTCCTCTTTTTCTTCGATCAGAAAATCCTGCGCCGCCACTAGCCTCGTCTCCGAATTGTCGACATCATCCACGAACGTATACCCCTTCAGTTTCAGCCGCGTCGGACGCCGTTGCAGAGCGTCCATCCCGATCGTCGCCACGAAGCCCGTCCCCATCATGCGGTTCCTCGCCTCTTCCTGCAAATCCCGATCCACCGCGATGGTGAATTGCGGATACCCGTCCAGATAGCATTCCACCCGATCAATTCCGATTGCCTGCGCCTCCACCTTAACGACAGTCTTCAGAACTTCCACCTTGAAGATCTTCAGCCAGTAAGTCGGCCGCGCCGACAGCAGACCGCAGGCCCGCAACAGCAGGTCGCTGTCGCCCTCCAGCAAATCCCGCAACGTGCGATCGTGTACCATGTCCTTCCCGCACTGTACCCCCACATCCTCCAGCGCGCTGCCCAGATTCTGACCCACTCTCGTCACCCTCCGTATCGCCACTCCCAGATTCGCTCCCCCGGGCAGTTTCTCCAGCCCCATGTTTCGCAGCCCCACCGTATTCGTCAGCAACTCTTCGTGCAACCAGCGGTTTGCGCCGCCCCCGCCCGTATTCCGGTCCACCCCCAATACCGGTCCGATCTTGTTATCCTCAAACCCCGCCGCAAATATGTCCGTCGCACTATAGGAGAGCGCATCCACCAGCAGTACCACCGGCCCCTGATACACCTGCCCGGTATCGTTGGCGAACGCCTTGTCTGTCAAAGGACGGCCCGGCGTCAACACGCTACCTTCGGCCAGCGATGCCAGCAAACCGCCCTTCCAATCGTCGAACTCCTGCTCCGCCGCGCTGCGGTCCGCCCTCGACACTTTGATCAGTTGCGCCGCAATCTCGCGCGTCTGGCGCGAGTTCATGAAGTGAAACTGCGCCGGCTCAATCTCCGCGGGGGTCAGCATCTGCAGCAACCGCTCCGCCGCCTGGATGTTCCCCCCAGGGTTCGACCGCACATCCAACACAAGTCCATCGCCGGCCGCAAGATTCAACTTGTCGAGAATACGCTTCGCCTCGTCCAGAAACTCCTGCGTATCCTCGCTCTTCACATTGAAGTTGTGAATCCGCAAATACCCGTAATTCCCATCCGGCCGCATCCCATCCCGCAGCGACTCCGGACTTACGCCTCCCGCCGTATCCAGCGCATCGAACGCGCTTGCCGTAAACGAGAAGTGCTTGGGAAGCGAAGTTTCATTCTGCTGCTTCATCACCCTCCGCTTCACCGGCGCGGCAACTCGTGAAGCCTGCTTCCCCGGCCGGTACTTCGCGTCCGCTTCCTTCTCCAGGTGCAACTGATCCTGGTTCCACAGCGCCTTCCGGCATTCTTCCGTCTGCAACTGGGAACTGAAGATGCTACCCCTCGGCCCACCCTGCGCACTGGCCCGTAATCCTGTCATCACCATCCATGGCAGCAGAATCCCCAACTCCTCGCTCGCCCCGGGCGCTGTATATTGCAGCACCGCCCAGTGCTCCTCTCGCGGCGCCGTATTCACCAGCGCCCGCCCGAATAACGAGTTCAGCCCGCGAATAAATTGTGCATCCTCATTCCCGGCCGCCTCCAACCCCGTTTCCCTCCACACTGCCTCCTCCACCGGCATGCCGTTATAGTGCGTCACCAGCGTATGCACCCGGAAGCTTTCATGCTCGAACCCTGTCATCACGTTCGTCACCAGAAATCGCGGTTTCCCTCCTTCCAGATAGTGCTGCATGCGAAACGGCAGAAAAGCGATCGCCTCCGAAAACGGCGCCGGCAGCGCATAGAACGTGTGCGGATCGCGCAGCCGCAAGAACGTCTTCACCAACTCCCCATGAAATTCCAGATCCGTCAGTTCATCCATCTCTGCTGCCAGCAGACGCAACCGCTGCACGGGGTCCACCGCATAGCGCGCCCGCTTGAAAGGCAAGTGCGCATAGAAGCCCTCCAGTACCAGCGTCGCCTGCTCCAGGATGGTCAGCCTCTCCGCCCGCTTCAACCCAGTCTTCGTCGCCCGTCCCAGAAAGTCCGCCATGTCCTCAATCTGAAGATCGGGCAGCCGCAATTCTCCCTTTGTAGCCATCAGCCCCATCGCCGCATCCTTCACCAGGTCCCGTGCGTCGAATATCTTCATCGCGCGCCTCCCTCGTCTATTGCTGCCAGGAGTGGTTATTGTACTGTGAAAGCATGGCTACCTCAATGCATGGAACTGGGCCCCGGCACGGCGCTCGCGACTATTCGCAAACGCCGCTCAACATCTACTGGGAAATGACGCAAGCGTGCGCCTTGGCCTGCCGCCACTGCCGCGCCGAAGCGATGCCCGAACCACACCCCAACGAACTCACCACCGATGAGGGCCTCGCCTTCGTCAGCCAGATCCCATCCTTCGGCGATCCCCTCCCCCACCTCATCCTTACCGGCGGCGACCCCCTCGCCCGCAAGGACCTCTACCAAGTCATTGACTACGCCCGCTCTATCGGTATCGGCATCTCCATCACCCCCGCCGCCACCGAAGCCCTCACCCGCGATGTCCTCGTCAAGCTCAAAGACCATGGCGTCGACGGGCTCGGCCTCAGCCTCGATGGTTCCACCGCCGCCCGCCACGACGCCATCCGCGGTGTCCCCGGCACTTTCGACCGCACCATGAATGCCCTCCGCTGGGCCCAGGAACTCGAGATGCCGCTCCAGGTCAACACCCTCGTCGCCGAGCAGACCGCCGACGACGTGCCCCACATCTTCGAACTCCTCAAACCCTTCAGCGTTGCCCGCTGGAGCCTCTTCTTCTTAATATCCGTCGGACGCGGCAAGGTCCTCGCGGCGCTCTCCCCAGAAGAAGGCGAAAAGCTCATGCAGTGGGTCTACGATGTCTCGCAGGATTCGCCCTTCATCGTCGCCACCACCGAAGCCCCCTCCTATCGCCGCGTCGCCCTCCAGCGCAAACGCGAGCAGGGCCAGGACGCCGCCGACATGAAGAAGAGCCGCGCCACCGGCGCTTTCGGCATCCGCGACGGCCACGGTATCATGTTCGTCTCCAACACCGGCGACATCTGCCCCGCCGGCTTCCTTCCCCTCACCGCCGGCAACGTCCGCCAGGACAAAATTGTCGATATCTACCGCGACTCCCCGCTCTTCAAACAACTCCACGACCCCACTACCTTCGACGGCCGCTGCGGCGTCTGCGAGTATCACATCCTCTGTGGCGGCTCCCGCGCTCGAGCCTACGGCGCCACCGGCAACCCGCTCGCTGAGGACCCCTTCTGCCCCTACGAACCCTTGGTCCCCATCACACGCGCCTGAACATTGACCGCGTAACGGGGCGCATCCCCCGTAACCAAAGCCGCAGTTCCTGCGCCTTGTCCCTTTTCGGCGTCTTCTGGTATATTCAGTTATCTTCACGGCCTTGTATAAGATATCCGGCCGTATTCTGCTTCCCGCACCAGACGTGCCGGATTGGGAAGAAAAAGACACGAAAGGACGGTGTCCGCAGTGAGTAAGCACCACGACGAACTGGACGAGAAAGCCCCACCCAAAGGCGGCTTTTCCCGCCGCGGATTCTTCCGTGGCGTGGGCGTTACCAGCGGCGCTCTTGGCAGCGCCATCTTAGGCGAACAGGAAGCCGATGCCGCACAGGCTGCCGGGGCCAAAATCGGCCCGGGAGCAGTCCCGGTTTCCCTCAACATCAACGGAAAAGTTCACAACATCAACGTCGAGCCCCGTGTCACCCTGCTCGACGCCTGCCGTAACCACCTCGATATTACCGGCGCCAAGCGTGTTTGCGACCGCGGCACCTGCGGCGCCTGCACCATGATCGCCAACGGCAAGGTCATCTACTCTTGCACCGTTCTTGCCGTCGACGCCCAGGGCAAGCAAATCCAGACCATCGAAGGCATCGCCGCCGCTGCCAGACCCCACCCGCTCAGCACTGCCTTCGTCAATAACGACGGCCAGCAGTGCGGCTACTGCACCCCGGGCTTCGTCATGGCCGCCAAAGGCCTGCTCGACAAGAACCCCAGCCCCACCTACGATCAGGTCAAAGCCGGTCTCGGCGGCAACCTCTGCCGCTGCGGAACCTATGTCGGCGTCCGCAAAGCTGTGCTCGAAGCCGCCAAAGCCATGAAGGGAGCAAAGAATGCCTAACTACAGTTGGCCCCCCATGAGTACGCGCAAGGCCATCGGCCAGCGCCTTTCGCGTCACGACGGCCTGGAAAAATCCACCGGTAAGGCTAAGTACAACTCCGATCTCAACAAACCCGGCATGCTCCAGTCGGCGCTGCTCACCTCGCCTTATGCTCATGCGCGAGTCCGCAGTATCGACACTTCCGCCGCCGAGAAAGCTCCCGGAGTCACTGCCGTCCGTGTCATCGCCACACCCGGCACCGAACTCCAGTGGCAAAGCCAGGAAATCGCCATCGTCGCCGCCAGCACGGAACAAGCCGCGCGCGATGCCGTCCGTCTCATCAAAGTCGACTACGAAGTCCTCCCCCACGTCGTGAAGGAAGAGGATATTTCCAAAGTCGGCAACCGCGCCAAGCCCGCCGGCGAACAGCTCACTGGCGATCCCGACAAGGCGTTTAAGGAAGCCGACGTCGTCAACGAAGGCCACTACGGCATTCCCGTCCTCACCCACTGCTGCCTCGAACCCCACGGCCAGGTCGTGCAGTGGAATGGCGACCAGGTCAACTATTGGCCCTCCACCCAGAACGTCTCCGGCATCGGCGGCGATCTCGCCAAAAACATCGAACTCCCTGCCACTGCCATCAAAGTCCACCAGGACCACATCGGCGGAGGATTCGGGTCCAAGTTCGGCTCCGACCGCTGGGGCGTCGAAGGCGCTCGCCTGTCCAAAGCCAGTGGCGGCCGCCCGGTGAAAACCTTCCTCGACCGCGCCACAGAACTCAACATCGCCGGCAACCGGCCCTCCGCCTACGCGCGCATCAAAATGGGCGCCAAGAAAGATGGCACCATCATCGCTTGGGAGTCCACTTCTTGGGCCACCGGCGGCATGGGCGGCGGCGCGCTGCCTCCCATCCCCTACGTCATTACGAACATTCCCAACCGGCGTCTCAATCACTCCGCCGTCGCCACCAACGGCGGCCCACTCCGCGCCTGGCGAGCCCCCAATCATCCGCAGGCTTCGTTCCTCACCTGCGCTGCTGTCGAAGACCTCGCCGCCAAACTCGGCATGGATCCCATTGAGGTCTTCGTCAAAAACATCGAGTACGCCCCCGAAGCCCGCCGCGAGTCCTACGTCCACCAGTTCAAGAAAGCCGCCGAACTGGCCGAATGGAGCAAGCGCTGGCATCGCCGCGGCGATTCCGGCTCCGGCCCCGTCAAACGCGGCCTCGGCGTCGGCATCTGCTCCTGGGGCGGCGCCGGCCACGCCTCCACCTGCAACGCCAGGATCAACCCCGACGGTTCCGTCGATATCGAACTCGGCAGTCAGGACCTCGGCACCGGCACCCGCACCATCATCGCGCAGGTCGCCGCCGAAACCCTCGGGCTGCCTGTCAACGCCATCAAGGTGAAGCTGGGCGACAACTCCCTGCCTCCCTCCAACGGCTCCGGCGGATCCACCACCGTCGGCGGCGTCAGCAGTTCCACACGCATCGCCACCGTCAACGCCCTCGATCAGTTGTTTGAAAAGGTCGCGGCATCTCTCAGCACCACCGCTGACAAACTCGAAGCCGTCGGCGGCAAGATCCAGGTCAAAGGCGATCCGGCCAAGTCTCTCACTTGGGCCGCTGCCTGCCGCAAACTCGGCACACAGAGCATCGCCGCCCAAGGCCAGAACAATCCCCGCAATCCCCTCGGACTCAACACCCAGGGCGTTGCCGGCGTCCAGATTGCGGACGTCAGCGTCGATGTCGAAACCGGCGTCGTCAAGATGAACCGCATGGTCGCCGTACAGGATTGCGGCCTCGTCGTCAATCCGAAGCTCGCCGAAGGCCAGGTCACCGGCGCTTGCATCATGTCCATCTGCGGCGCTCTCATGGAAGAGCGCGTCATGGATGGCCAGACCGGCCGCGTGTTGAACCCCGACATGGAGTTCTACAAGCTCGCCGGCGCCGCCGACATCGGCGAAATCATCGTCCACATGGACATCCGCGAAGAACTCGACAAGCGCGGCGTCATCGGCCTCGGCGAACCACCCACCGTGGGCGGAGTCGCCGCCATCGCCAACGCCGTAGCCAACGCCATCGGCGTCCGCGTGCCCATCATCCCACTTACCCCAGACCGTGTTCTCAGGGCTCTCGAAGAAAGGAGGAGCGCGTAACATGCAGGCATTCGAATACGCAAATCCCACTTCTCTCAAGGAAGCGCTCGGCATGCTCTCCTCGCAATGGGGAGAGGCCGATATTCTCGCCGGCGGCACTGACCTGCTCAGCTTGATGAAGGAGTATATCCACACGCCCAAGCGCGTCATCAACATCAAGGGCATTAAGGAACTCGGCGGGATTACCAAGACCGCGGCCGGTCTCCGCATTGGAGCCACCGCCACCCTCGACGAACTCACCGAAAGCGCGGCCGTCCGCACCGAGTACCCCTCGTTGCATCAGGCGGCTATGGGCGTCTCCAGCCCCCAGATCCGCAACATGGGCACCGTCGGCGGCGATCTCTGCCAGCGCCCTCGCTGCTGGTATTTCCGCCAGGGCTACGGCATCCTCGGCCAGGAAAAGGGCAAGAGCCTCGTCCCCGATGGCGAGAATCGCTACCACGCCATCTTCCCTAAGTCCCAGGCCTACTTCGTCAACGCCTCCAGCCTCGCCCCCGCCCTCATCGCGCTTGGTGCGAAGGTCAAAATCGCCGGCCCCAACGGTAACCGCGAGTTGCGCGTCGAAGAACTCTTCGTTGTCCCTTCCAGCAACGCCGCCCGGGAACTGGCCCTGGCCCCCAACGAAATCCTCACCGAAATCGTTGTCCCCTCGGCCCGCGGCGTCAAGAACGCCACCTACGAAGTCCGTCAGAAAGAGGCCCTCGATTGGCCCCTCGTCACGGCCTCCGTCGCCATTCGCATGAAGGGCAGCAGCGTCGCCAGCGCCAAAGTGGTGCTCGGCCACGTCGGCCCTACTCCTGTCGTCGCCACTGCCGCGGAGCAGATGCTTACCGGTAAGTCGCTCACTCAGGATGTCGCCACCGAAGCCGGTAAATCCGCCCTCGACGGCGCTCAGCCCCTCAACGGCAACGCCTACAAAGTCCAGTTGGCACGCGTCGCCGTCAAACGCGCACTGCTCGAAGCCGCCAAAGCCCGCGGCTAGGACTCGCCTGTTATGGAGCGCTCCAGCATTACGGTCATTGACGACGACCGCTGCAACAACATCCGGTGGAAGGGCCTCTTCGTCGATGCCCCCTGGGACCCGAATGTGCAGCACGGCAATGACCGCGCCTACTGGTGCCACAAAACCCAGCAATGCATGGGGCCTGACGGAAAGGTTGTCGACGACTACGAATGCAACCCCTTCCGTAGGTGCTACGAAGAACTCTAACCAAAGGATTCCGGGCGGTCGGCTATGCCGCCCGGAATTCTTGCCGTAATGATATAGTTTGTCTAAGGAGCTGAGGATAATGAAGTCGATGAAAGCGATCGTGTTGTCCGCCGCGCTGACCTCCTTGGCGTTCGGCGCTGGACTGGAAAAATCGCGCCTCCACGGCGAATACGTGGAAGCGCGCACTGCTGATATTTTCACTGGACCTTGTTTTGCCAATGCCGAAGTGAACCTCATGGGCGATCTGGCCGTTTTCGGCTGGAGAGTTTCCAAAGGAAACTTCGATGGCGTGAGCCTCGACGGGCTCGGAGTGGTCGGCGTGGTCAAGGCCAGCGCCACTCTTGGCGATGTCCATACCAACGCCTACCCCGTGAAGTCCGTCCTCATCGTCGATGAGCGCGCCACCCCCGAACAGCGCATGGCACTTCAGAAGTTCGCCACTCGCATGGGCGGCGACCTCATGCAGCACGTCGTCAAAGTGGTTTACGCCCCCGTCGATCTCACCGTGAAGAACAACAATATTCACAGCGCCACGGCCACCCTTAAGGCCGGCGCCATCGCCGAGATCACTACCCGCGCCATCCACGACGGCGACCACATCTGCACCAACGAAGAGGTCTGGTACCAGCCGCTCACCAAACTCGATCACGCCATGCCCGCCTACTCCCTCGCCCACTCCTACCAGGGCGATGGCTTGGGCACCACATGGAAGAGCCCCGAAAAGCGTAGCGCTTTCGTCGGAACCTTCCAACTCAACGACTAGGTCTGTGACCGTCTGAACATATTCCTAACAAACAATTCCAATCGGAAATGTTTTGGCCTATACTTGGGTATGCCACGCCCACCTTCGTCGTTCCGTCTAACAACGCAGGACCGGAAAGCACTGGAGCAGATGTTGTGCGGAGGCATCCAGCAAGTACGGGTGGTGTTGCGAGCACTGGCTTTACTGCAACTCGATGCCGGTCTCAGCGCTCCCAAGGTGGCGCAAGTCGTGCCGTTCACCGCACAGGCCATCCGCGTCATCGCTAAGCGGTATCGAGAAGAAGGTCTTGAGCGGGCCCTGTTTGAGAAGAAGCGCACAGGGCATGCGGAACTGCTGCAGGCTTCTGACAAGCAGCGGATCATCGCCATGGCTTGTAGCCAACCGCCAGAGGGACGATCCCGCTGGACGGTGCGCTTGATTGCCGAAGAAGCCGTCAAGCGAAAGCTGGTTCCTGGAGTCGGCCGGGAAACGATTCGCATCTTGCTCCAGAGCCACGACTTGAAGCCGTGGCGGGAAAAAAATGTGGTGCATCGCCGAGTTGGATGAAGAATACATCACCAAGATGGAAGACGTGCTGGCAGTGTATGAAAAGCCGTATCGGAGCACCGAGCCTGTGCTTTGTCTGGACGAAAAACCCGTTTCTTTGCATGCTGATGTCCGCCCCTTCCGGCCAGCACGGCCGAGTCGGAGTGCCAGAAGGGATAACGAATACAAACGCTGTGGAACAGCCAACATTTTTGCTGTCGTGGAACCTAAGGCGGGACGGCACTATACCTGTGCCACGCCCGACCGCTCCGCGGCGCAGTTCGCGCAAGTCGTTCAGCGCGTAGTCGCCGCCTATCCCTTCGCTCGGAAGATCCACTTGGTGATGGACAACCTCAACATCCATTGCCGCAAATCTCTCACGGATCACTTCGGCGAGAAAGAAGGCAGCTATCTCTGGAACCGCCTGAACGTACACTACACACCCAAACACGGCAGTTGGCTCAACCAAGCCGAACTCGAGCTGAGTTTGGTATCTCGACAGTGTTTGGGACGCCGCCGGATCCCCACGCTGGAACAACTCGATTCCAGCATTCGCTCCTGGAACACCGAGGCCAATCGCAACCGCGTACACATTCAATGGAGTTTCACTCGCAAGGCAGCTCGCGCCAAGTTCGGCTATATAAGGAAGACTTCCAAACGGTCAAAGACCTAG
>JAEUQG010000125.1 GCA_016789755.1 Bryobacterales bacterium | reverse complement strand
TCGATTTGAACCAGGTGCGAGGTACGGGAGCGGGTGGCCGGATTACGAAGGCGGATGTCGAGTCGTACATGGCGGCGCAAGGGGCGCGGACGGTGGCGGCGGCATCGGCTGCTCCGGTTGTTGCTGCTCCGGTTGTTGCGGCTTCGGCGGCACCAGTGGCGGCTGAGCCTGTGGCTCCGATTGCGCGGGCGATACCGGCGGCGGCCCGGGTAGAGCCAATGGGGACGATGCGGGCGAAGATCGCCGAACACATGGTGTTCTCGAAGCGCACGTCGGCGCATGTGACGACCGTGCACCGGGTGGACATGACGAAGATCGCCAAGCTGCGGGAGAAGATCAAGGGCGCGTTCCAGGAGCGCTATGGATTCTCACTCACTTACTTGAGCTTCGTGGCGCGGGCGACAGCCGAGGCGTTGAAGGCGTTTCCGATCGTTAATTCGTCGATCGAAGGCACGAATATCATCTACCACAACAACATCAATGTGGGGATCGCCGTGGCGCTGGATGGCGGTGCGGGGTTGATTGTTCCGGTGATCAAGAACGCCGATGAGAAGAACGTGGCTGGGTTGCAGCGTTCGATTGCCGACCTGGCGAATCGGGCACGGTCGAAGCAGTTGAAGCCGGATGATGTGCAAGGCGGGACGTTCTCGATCACGAATTTCGGAACGTATGGGAGCCTGTTTGCGACGCCGGTGATCAATCAGCCGCAGGTGGCCATTCTCGGGGTGGGCGCGGTGGAGAAGGCTGTGGTTGCGGTGGATGATGCGATTGCCATCCGGAGCATGTGCTACCTGGCGCTGACGTTCGATCATCGCATCATCGACGGAGCGCTGGCCGATCAGTTCTGCCAGAAAGTGAAGCAGATTTTGGAGAACTGGTCCGACCAGGTGCTGTAGGACACAGGCGCAGGTTAGGAATTCAGGGGAAGCATCCGAGGTACACTCGGGGAATGCTTCCCCTATTGCTTTTGCTGGCGGGCGGTGCGCTGGAAGCGCAGGCGCCACTTGGGCCCGATGTTGCGGCGCAGAAGGCAGCCATGAAGAAATTGGAGTTTCTGGTGGGCAAATGGTCCGGGGATGCCAGCATCCACACGCCGCAGGGTGTGCGGAAGATCCGGCAGACGGAGCAGGTGGAATATCGCTTGGGAGGGTTGGTGTTACTGGTGGAAGGCACGGGGAAGGATCCGGGGAGTGGGGAAGTGGTGTTCAACGCGCTGGCGACGATCAGCTACGACGACACGGCGAAGAGCTATCGGATTCGGGCTTTCAATGCGGGGCGATACTTGGACACGGAGCTGAGAGCGGAATCGAATGCCTTTGAATGGGGATTTACGTCCGGTCCGGCCAAGGTGCGCAACGTGATGAAATTGAACGAAGCAGGGGAATGGGTGGAGTACGGCGAGGTCACTATCGGGGACCGGCCGCCGATGCGTACGGTGGAGTTTACGGTGCGGAAGTAGGCTGAGGGTGTGGTTGTTTTTCGGCCACGGATGAATGGGATGAACACGGATGTGGGGGAGAAACTAGCGGTGGCGCCCGGAAGCTTGGAGGCGGATTTCGCTTCGGGCGGGGTCGACGTAGATGGCCTGGAACCATTGGGCGGGGATTAGTCCGTCGGCTTCGTCCTGAGTTGGCGGGGATTCGATGAGGGCGGCGGGACGGTTGCGGAATTGAAGGGGCCCGAGGGTTGCATGGTGGAGTATTCCGGTGCGGACCGGGATGCTGCCGACGTTGGTGACGACGGCTGCCGTGACGACGGAGGCAAGGTGGGGACAGCGACGGGCACAATATAGGATGAGATGGGAGGCTCCGCTGTCGAGGACGAGGCGGGATGGGCTGGGGGAATCGTTGAGACGGGTTTGGATGGCGATTCTTCCGTTGATGGATGTGAATGGCAAGGGCGCGGGCATGGTTTGGGCGTGGGTGGCGGCGTCGTCATTAAAGAGCATGCGGCGTCCGGCGTAATCGATGAGGTAGGGGGAGCGGTTGAGGAAATCCTGGCCAAGGATGCCGTGGAGATTTCCGCCGAGGCGGTGGAGACCGGGGAGTGTGGCGATGAGGAGTTCGGCGGAGGTTAGCAGGGTGCCCACGCGTATGAGGGTTGTGGCGCCGGGCAAGGTGCGGTCACCACCGATGGAAGACACCACGGCGGAGTGGGTTGGCGCGAGGCCGATTTGGTGGGCCACTTCGGGTGTTACGGTGGAGGACGAGTTGCCGGTATCAACGAGGAGGCGGTAGGGTCCCTGGCCGTTGAGGAAGGCTGAGACGATGGGGTAGCCGTTGCGGAATTCGAGCCGGGTGGCGGGCAGTTGGTTGAGCAGGGCGGTGAGGAGAATCAGCATCCACATGGGAAGCAGAATATGGGGAATTGGGGTGGCAAGTCGTGATCGGGGAGTGATGGCGGCGTGCGGGGGAGGTGAGGTTTTCGTGATGGGCCATTCTTATGAATGCGTTGCGGGAAGAATGTTGGGGTCAAATGCGGAATCGGTACGTTTTTCTCTTTTGGCCGCAGGGCTGCGATGATACACTCACTTCTGATTTATCACTGTGAACTATGTCCCCGGAGCGTTGGGAGCGAGTCAAGGACATTTTTGTGGAGGCCGAGGCTCGTGTCGGCGGCGAGCGTGCGAGCTATATAGCGGAGCAATGCGGCTCGGACGGGGAGTTGCGTGCCGAGGTGGAGCGGTTGCTGGCGAACGATCCGCCGGTAGCGGCGATTGACCGGAGCCCGCTGCCGGAAGGGCTACTGCGGGGAGCGGCGGGGATGGTTGGAAGGATCGGTGCGGGAACGGTGCTGGCGAAACGGTTCCGGATTGTGAGGCTGTTGGGGGCCGGGGGGATGGGGGAGGTCTTCCAGGCGGAAGATACGCGGTTGGGGCAGATGGTGGCAATCAAGACGATCCGGGGGGAATTGGCGGCGGATGCGGATGCGATGGCGCGATTCCGGCGGGAGATCAGCCTGGCGCGGCAGGTGACGCATCCGGCGATTTGCCGGGTGTTCGACTTCTTTTCGGGGGACACTGAGGCGCCGGGGCAGACGATCGATTTCCTCACGATGGAGTATGTGGAAGGGGAGACTCTGTCGGCGCGGCTGAAGCGGGAAGGGCCGCTCGGTTTTGAGGAGGCGCTGCCGGTGATCCGGCAGGTGGCGGCGGCGTTGGATGCGGCGCATGCGGCACGGGTGATGCATCGGGATCTGAAGAGCTCGAATGTGCTGTTGGGGAAAGATGCGTCGGGGGAAATGCGGGCGGTGGTGACGGATTTCGGCGTGGCGCGGAGCACGGCAGGTGGGGACACGATTGCGACGGGATCGGGATTTGCGGCGGGGACTCCGGCGTATATGGCTCCAGAGCAATTGGAAGGGAAGGAGTTGACGGCGGCGGCGGACCTGTATTCGCTGGGGGTGCTGATGTACGAGATGGCGACGGGGACGATACCGCATGCCGCGGAATCTCCGTTGCAGATTGCGGCGCGGAGGATGAAGGAGGCTCCGGTGCGGCCGGGGGAATTGCGGCCGGTAGCGGCGGTGTGGGAGGCGGCGATTCTGCGGTGCCTGGAGGTGGCGCCGGGGGACCGGTTTGGGAGTGGGGCGGAACTGGTGGCGGCGCTGGAGAGCGGAAGGGCGGGGAAGAAGCGGCGGGAATGGCGGAAGCCTCGGGTGGGGCTGACGGCGGGAGTGGGGGCGGTGGCCGGTCTGGTGGTCTTGGTGTGGTTGGGACGGGATTGGATGCCGTCGAAGCCGGTGGGGGAGCAGGCGGGGCGATTCTATCGAGATGGGGTGGTGGCGCTGTCGGACGGGGCCTATTACAAGGCGGCGCAGTTGCTTGGGATGGCGGTGCAGGCGGAGCCCGGATTTACGGCGGCGCATTGCAGGCTGGCGGAGGCGTATCAGGAACTGGACGAGCGGGACAAGGCTCGGGAGGAGTTGGTGAAGGCGTTGGATGGGGCGGCGTGGGCTCGGCATGAGCGGCTGCTGCGGGAGGCGACGAAGCATTACTTGACGGGGGATTGGGAGAAGGCGGCGGAGGCGTTACGGGATCGGGTAGGGAGCGTATGGGCGGGAGATAAGACGGGGGCGATGTTGGATTTGGCGCGGCTATACGAGCGGGCGGGGAAGGGGAAGGAGGCAATAGCTACGTACCAGGAGGTGCTGGGGCGGGACGATTCGCAGCCGGCGGCGGCGATGGGTTTGGCCGGGTTGCTGCATGCGTCGGGGAAGCGGGAGGAAGTGGCTGGGTTGTTGAGGCGGGCGGAGCGGTTGTATGGGGTGACGCAGAATCCGGAAGGTATGGGGATGCTGCGTCTGGCGCGGGGGACGTTTGCGGCGAACACCGATGAGGCGGTGGCGGAAGCGAAGAAGGCGGAGGAATTGGGGCGGCAGATTGGGAGCGCATCGCTGGAGATCCAGGCGAAGCTGCTGCAGGCGCGACGGATTGATTACCAGGGGAAGGGGGAGGAGGCTCGGGTGCTGGCGAACGATGCGGTGGCCTTGGCGGAGGCGAAGGGGATGGGGGCGCTGGCGGCGCGCGGGCTGGCGGATTTGGGGATGGTGCCGTTTTCGCAGAGGAGGTATGAAGAGGCTGAGGGGTTGTTCTGGCGTGCGGTAGCGCTGGCGCAGCGGTATGGGGCGAAGCGGACGGAGGCGCTGGCGAAGATGAATGTGGTGAATTTGGCTTCTTATCAAGGTGTGCCTGAGAAACAGGATGCCGGCGTGCGGTTGGCGAAAGAAGTCAGCGAATTTTTCGCGGCGACAGGGGATTATTCGAGAGAAACACAAGTGCGGCGTTACCATGTGGCCATTCTGCGAGCAAAGGGTAAAAACGAGGAAGCGAAGAAGGAACTGGCAGACCTGCTGGCGCGCAGCAAGGCGGAACCGGACATTGTGGCGGTGAAAACGGACATTGGGAAATTGGCTTTGTTGCAAGGCCGCTATGGGGAGGCGGAGCGGATGTTCAGGGATTCGGTTGATTATTTCCGGCGGACCGGCGATAAGCAGTTGGAGCAGAACTACATCATGTGGCACGCCCGGGCCATGCGCAGAATGGGAAAGATCGCCGAGGCGCATTCCACCCTGCTGCGAATGGAGACAGAGGGATTGGCGAACGACACGGTTCGCAGCGCTTTCGGAGACGAGATGGCGGACCTGGAATTCCAGATGTTCCGTTTCGATGAATCGCTGGCCCGGCTGGAGCGGCTGCTGGGAGAGGCGGAACGCAATCAGCAGCCGAGATTGGCAAGGTCGCGGCGAGTGAATCTTTGCATCAAGTACGCGGAAGCGGGACGTGCGGCAAAGGCGTTGGCGGCTTGCCCCGGATTGCTCGCTGAACATGAAGATCAGCCATCGCAGATAGTGGTGCTTCATGAAGCAATGGCGACGGCGCATCTGACAGGCGGGGACAAGTCCGCATCGATCCGCCATGCGCGTGAAGCGCTGCGGGTTGCAGGGAAAGCGCAGATTCATGCGGACATCACCTATTCTCTACTGCTGCTGACACAGGCTCAGCATGCAGTTGGGGATGTCGAATGGCGCGCCACGCAGGGACGCGTTTTGGCGTCGATAGAGGATTGGAAACAAGAGGCGGGCGTGGAGCCTGTCGTGAGACACATGGAACTGCCGGTGATCAAGCGCAGGTTCACGGCGGTACAGGCACTGCAGTAGCAAGTCAACGAAAAAAAACAAAGAAAGGACAGGTTCATGGCCAAGAGTAAGAAGGGTAGTTCCGGGAAGTCTGCCACAGGCGGTAAGAAGAAGGGGGGGGCGAAAGATACCTCGGTGAAGCCGCCGGTGGATACGCCGGTGGGAGGGAAGGTGGAGGCACACCTCGCCTACCTGGTGAAAGTGCTCACGCAGGGCTCGCTTTACCACATCGCGAATGAGGCGACAAAAGACCCGGTGTCGCAGGTGGCGTTTCTCATGGCGCAGGCGGTGATCAAGGATCTGCAAGTTGCGGCCAAGACGCTGGGTGAGGCGCATTTCGAGGCGCTGGGGGCGGTGGCGATGCCCTACCTTGACAGCTTGGCGAAGGCGGGTGGAGGAGACGGCGGAAGCAACGATCCGGAGATTCTGCAGGGGCCCTAACGGGTCTTCGACCTCAATTTCAAGCCCGAGCACTGGAGGATACCGGCTCCGTAGGTTGGATCGTTACGGCCGGAATCGGGAATAACGTTGGAGAGTAGAGTGGCGGTTGCTTCGGCGACGCTGAGTTTCGGATTCGCGGCGCGAAGCACCGCCATGGCAGCGGTGACGTATGGGGCGGCGAAGGATGTGCCCATGCGCCGGCCGGCCGCACCGCCAGGCAGCGCGGAGAGGATGGAGACTCCAGGAGCACAGATGTCGACCATGGGCATGCGGGATCGCTGGTAGCCTTGCACGGCGGCGGTGCGGGATCGCGGCCACAACGTCGACTTGTGGTCAACGGCAGCGACGGAGACGACGGTGTCGAGGGCGGCAGGAAAGAAAAGGGGCCACTTCCAACCTTGCATGGAATCCAATACGTTGTGAACGCAGGCCACCACGGCAATTCCGGAATCAACCACCGCCCGGATGGATTCCTCTTCGATTGCGCAGCGGTCCTTTCCACCCAGGCTGAGATTGAGGACCTGGATGTTGAAGCGATGGAGACCGGCCGCGCGGTATTCGGATGCGCCTTTCATGGTGAGCAGATTCAAGGCCAAGTCATAGACTCCGGCGTCGGTAGGGAAGGCAAACTCGGCGGACATGGGGACGGCAACGTTGCCCATCCAGATGGAACTCTTGGGGAGGAGTCCATGGTTGTTGGGAAGGTTTTTGCTTGCGCCTCTGCCGACGATCTGGCCGCAGACGAAACTGCCGTGACCGCTGAGATCGGTGGAGTTGCCCATCACGTGGACCCGGCTGGGATCGCCGGTTTTCCCATAGGCTCGAAAGGTTGGATGGGAGACGTCGCATCCACTGTCGAGAACGGCGATGTTGTTGAGCGAATACTTGAGCCAATCTGAGGGAGGATTGAGAAGCTTCTTGGGCCAAAGGGGCTCCGGATCGGGCGGCGGCGGCGGTCCGGGGAGAGGAGGGTCCGGGGGAATCGGGCCTGGGATCTCGCGGCCCGAGATAAGCTCATGGCGATCCTCAGGGGGTGGCTGCTTGCCAATGGGGAGCGGTTTGACGGGTTCGGGGGCTTTGCGATTGAGAATTTCCAGCGCTCGCGTTGCCCCGTTGGGGTTATCGAAATTGGCGAGCAGGCGGCCTCTGGCCTTACGTTGGAAAGCGTCGCTGAGCGGTCCTAAGTCCCAGACTTTTCGTTCTGAGCATTCGGGCTCGGGTTTTTGGAGCAAAGGAATTCCGACCGGCCAGAAAACTTCGATTGTTTTGAGTCCACAGGGCCGAATGAGTTCGATGATCCGGCGAACGTGTGCTTCGTAGTTGGGGTGGTCGTCGGGAATGCGGATGAGGAACTTAGAGTTATAGATTTCCGAGACGGGCATGGCGCGATATCCTGAGATTATACGATGGTCTTAACTCCGCACGAGTTCAGTTCTCGCTTCTGGACCGTAATCGCAGCAACTTTTCTGGGTTTTCTTGGGATCGGGACGGTGATGCCCGGGCTTGCGCCACATGTGCGCCATGATTTGGGCGGGTCCGACCGGACGGTGGGATTGGTCATCGGTATTTTCTCGGTGGTGGCGCTGGCGTCGCGGTTCGTGTCGGGGCCGCTGGCGGACCGGCGGGGGCGGAAGATCACGTTTCTGTTGGGGTTGGGGTGTTGCTCGCTGGCGGGGTTGGCGTACCTGCTGCCGATGGGGTTGGGGAGCGCTTACGCGGGGCGCATTTTGCAGGGGTTCGGCGAAGCGTGTTTGTATACGGGAGCGGCGACGTGGGTGGTGGAGTTGGGGGGACTGGCGCGGAGCGGGCAATCGCTGGGGTACTTGAGCGGGGGGATCTGGGGCGGGATCGGGGCGGGTCCGGGGGTGGGGCACGGGCGGGGGGCGGTCGCGGGTGCGGCGGTGGTGCTGGGGGGGAGGGCGGGGGCGGCGGGC
>JAEUQG010000077.1 GCA_016789755.1 Bryobacterales bacterium | reverse complement strand
CGTAGCCGTTCCGTCGAATTCGCGTCTTGTAATGCTCATGACTGGATTATGACGCACAGCGTCGCCGGCGCAGTCAAACGCGTGGGGAATTTGCCGGTGCGCGCACGGCATTTATCGAATGCATGAGATATTTGCTTCTGCTTGCCGCCGCCGCGCTTGTTCAGGCGCAGCCGCTCACCTGGCGCGAACTCCCCGTCAACGGCTCCGCGCCATCGGGACGTGTCGACGGCGCCATCGCCTATGACGAACGCGATCAACGCCTCTACATGTTCGGCGGACGCGACACGCGCGCCCAGAACGATCTATGGATGTACGCGGTTGAACGCGGCCAGTGGACACAGTTGCAGCCCGGCGGCACTCCGCCTGCCGCGCGCTTCGGCCACACGCTGCTGTTCGATGCGCAGCGCCGCAGATTGCTGCTGTTCGGCGGGCAAGCGAGCGGCTTTTTCAGCGACACGTGGGCTTACGATATCGCCGCCAACCGCTGGCAGCAGATTGCTCCGGGCGGTTCGGGTCCCAATGAACGCTATGGCCACTCCGCGGTGCTCGACAGCGCACGCGGACGCATGATCGTCTCGCACGGCTTCACCGATGAAGGACGCTTCGACGACACATGGGCGCTCGATCTGGCCACCAATCGCTGGCAGGACATCAGCCCGCGCGGCGACCGGCCACTGCGCCGTTGCCTGCACCACGCCGTGCTCGATGTGGAAGGCAACCAGATGCTGCTCTACGGAGGCTGCGCCAGCGGCTTCGGCCCTTGCCCGCTCGGCGATCTGTGGTCGTTCGATCTTGCCACGCATCGCTGGACGGAGCGCACCGGCGGCTTGAAACCTCCCGAACGCCAGTGGTACGGCATGGGCTTCGACAGCGCGCGGCGGCGGCTCGTTTTGTTCGGCGGCTCGGGGCAGACAGGCAATCTCAACGACACCTGGGAGTACGATCCGGCACGCGGGGCGTGGACGCAGATGCGCTTCTCGCCGGCGCCGCCGGCGCGGTCGCGGCATGAGGCTGTGTTCGCTCCAGGCCTCGGCGTCGTCTTCTTCGGCGGAAGCGGACCCTCCGGCCTGTCGAACCAGTTGCTCGCCATCGCCGCGGACATCGCGCCGTCCGCCCCGCGCTTCTCCTCCGCCGCGGTGGTCAATGCATTCAGCGGCAATCCGGGCCCTGTGGCCCCTGGGTCCATCGTCACCATCTACGGCGAAGGGCTGGGCCCCGCATTCGGAACAACGGCCAGCGCCGATGCCGGCGGACAGCTTGCCGCATCGCTCGCCGGCGTCAGCATCTCCATGAACGGCATCCCCGCACCCGTGCTGTACGCGCAATCGGGGCAATTGAACGTGCAGGCGCCCTACGAACTCAGCGGTGCGCGCGAAGCCGGGATTCGCGTCGAATACAACGGCCGTTCTTCGGCGACCGTGGCCGTGCCGGTGGCAGACCAAAGCCCCGGACTGCATCCCGCCGCGTTCCTCATCGATCAAGTGGTGGTGATGTTCGCTACCGGCGTGGGTGCGGTGACACCCTCTATCGGCACGGGCGTGCTCACTGGATCGGGCGACCTGCCGCGCCCCGTGGCGCCAGTGGCCGTGACGCTCGAAGGGCAACCCGCCGTCATCGAGTTCATCGGCCACGCGCCGCAAACAGCCGGGGTCATTCAGATCCATGCACGCCTCCCGCAAGGCATAGTCATCGCCGGCGGCCGCATCGAAGCCGTGTTGCGAGCAGGCACCGACGAAACAGCGGCCACGCTGACTCTGCAATAAGCGAGGTATCATGAGCGGGTGCGCCCCCGAACGTTCTACATCGCGGGCAGTATGGCCGGCGCAGTCATCGCCGTGGCAGCCGTTCTCGTACCCCTTGGCTCGCGCAACTTCCAGGCCGAAGCGGTCCTGCAGATTCGTGAAGCCGCAAATCTCGAAGTACGGCAGTACATGCAGAACGTGCTGGCGCGCTCCTTCCTGGCGAACCTCATCCTCACTCGTAACCTGTATCCGGAGGAACGCCGCCGTGAGCCGCTCGAAGACACCATTGACCGCATGCGCCTCCACATCCGCATCGCCGGAGCCGGCAACCGCATCACCGTTGCTTTCCGCCATCGCGATCCGGAGACGGCGCGCGCCGTGACGCTCGATCTCGCCGGGCGCTTCATCGACGGCTTTGACCGCGAGCAGAAGAACCAGAACGCGCTCTGGATACAGACGTGGAAGGACCAGATCGAAAGCGCCGCCCGCGAGTGGGAGCAGGCAATGGAACTCGCGCGCAAGAGCCCCTCTGCGCGCAGCGGCTTCGATGCCGAACTCGCCCGCCAGCACTATGCCGGGTTGAAAGCCAAGCTCGCGGGCGCTAACAACAGGCCGTACTGTTGCAGCGCCGCATGGGACCGGCAATCGAGATCCTCGATACTCCGGCAGTCCCAGCCGAAGCCCCCGCGCGCTGGCCGCTGCCGGTCGCCGGAGCACTGCTCGGCCTCATCGCCACCGCATTCGTTCGCGGCTTCCGTTGATCTACCATTGTGGGAATGCTCTTTCGCATCTCCCTGGCCTGGTGGATTCTCATCGCCGGCGCGGCCGGCATCGTGTTCGGATTCGCCGCGCCGCAGTGGGCGAAGGAGTGCGTCGTCCTCAGCAACATCTTCCTGCGGCTGATTCAATCCATCATTGCCCCCGTGCTGTTCGGGGTGCTGGTGCGGGCGCTGGGCGAAGCCGGTGAACTGCGTTCCCTCGGACGGCTGGGTTGGAAGTCGATGGTGCTGTTTGAGGTCACCACCACCATCGCGCTGTTGCTCGGCTGGTGCGCGGTGGCGATCTTCGAACCCGGCCGCGGCATTGCATTGCAGGTGAACGCGCCGCCGCAAGCCGCGCAAGCCGCATTCGCGACAGCCATCGAGAGTGTATTCCCGGCCAGCATTATCGATGCCATGGCGCGCGGCAACGTGCTGCAGATCGTCGTTTTCTGCCTGCTGTTCGGCCTCGCCGTAAACACCGCCGGCAGCCGCGGCCGCCCCGTTCTCGCCTTCGCCAACGCGCTCGCCGAGGCCGCCTTCGCCTACACGCGATACGTCATGTACCTGGCGCCATTCGCGGTCGCCGCGGCGATGGCAGCCACGGTCGCCGGCAGCGGAACAGGCGCATTGCAAGGCCTGGCCAGATTCGTCGCTCTCGCCTACGCCGCGCAGCTTTTGTTCCTCATCGTAGTGCTCGGCGGATTGCTTACCCTGGCACGTGTTCCGCTCCGCGCCTTCGCCGCCGCCGCACGCGAGCCTTTCCTGGTCGCCTTCGCCACCACCTCAAGCGCAGCCGCCTTGCCCGCGACGCTCGAGCACATGGAGCGCTTCGGTGTCCCGAAACGCGTCCTCGGCTTCGCCGCGCCGCTCAGCCTTTCCCTCAATCTCACCGGCAGCACCATTCACCTGGCGATGTGCACGCTGTTCGTCGCCCAGGCGGCGGCCATGGAACTGAGTTGGGGGCAGCAGTTGGCGCTGCTCGCCACGCTCAAAATCACCAGCAAAGGGGTTGCCGGCATCCCGCGCGCCAACTTCGTCATTCTCGCCGGACTGTTCGCATCCCACGGGCTGCCCGCCGAAGGGCTCACCATGCTGCTGGGCATCGACGCCATCATCGATATGATGCGCACCAGCGTCAACGTGGTCGGCCATTGCGCCGCCGGCCCCATCCTCGCCGCCTGGGAACCGGAGCCGCCGCAGCCGCTTTCCCCGGCCTGAAGTTCGTGCTAGCGTCGGGGCGTGGGTAGCTTATGCTTACAGCTATTTCGCATTTCTCCCCGCGGATCGGAATCGTGGTTGCAGCCTTTTTGTTCTTCGCACTGCCATTGACTCTGACCGCCAGTCCGATTCCCCTCGCCAGTTCCAGCTACTACTACACGCTCAACGCCAACAACGTCACCAGCGGCACGACGAACACCGTCAGCGTCTACAACTCCATCACATCCCTCAGCGAAGACGTATCGTGGGCCTCCACCACGCCGCCCGCTGCCTGGTCGCAAGCCGTGCTGTCGTTGTACACGATACTCTCGATAACCCCGGCCGCACACATCGAAATCAGCGCCGTCACTTCTGGCGCCGCAGCATTCGCCTCCGCGTCAGGAACGATCTCTGTCAGCTACTCCGCCAGAATCGAACAGCTTGCCGCGCCTCCCGTTCACACGCCGCGGCTCCCGGTTCGATTCCGTGGCGTCGGCTTCGGGTCGGCAAGCGGTCCCGGCGGCTGGAGCGCCACCATCGCCATCACCTACCCGGCATTCCACAGAACCTGGTCCGCCAGCGGCGCGCAAACCGCGCTGGAAGTGGATGAAGTGTTGTGGGTAGCCCCGAACGATATGCTCGCCATCGGCCTCAACGCCGTTTGCACCAGCAACGCCGTGGGCGGCGCGGACAGCTACTGCAGCGCCGATGTCGATCCCATCATGTTCTTCGACCAGGAGGCATGGGATGCCCTGCTCGGAACCAACACGTTTCTGCTCGACGATTTCTTCGCTTTGAAAAGCAGCGCCAACCTGGTTCCCGAGCCTGCCCTTTGGCCGCTGGCCGCATGTGCCCTCGCGGGAATCCTGGTGCGCCGCCGCCGCGATTAATGCACCATTTTGCGCTTGCGCAGCTCATCGAACGAAACGGCGAGGATGATCGTCGCCCCGATGATCGCCTGTTGCAGATAAGGGCTGATGCCCAGCAAATCGCTGCCGTTGGCCAGCAGTCCCATGATGAACGCGCCGACCAGCGTGCCGATCACGCTGCCTTCGCCGCCGCGTAAGCTGCCGCCGCCGATCACCACCGCCGCAATCGCCTGCAACTCGTAGCCCTGCCCCGCCGTCGGCTGCCCGGTCATCAGCCGCGACGCCTCAATCATGCCGCCGAGTCCCGTCAACATCCCGCAGATGGCATATACGGCCGTTGTGTGGAACGCCACGGGAATGCCCGCATAGTAAGCCGCATCCGGATTGCTGCCGATGGAAAACGCATAGCGCCCCAGCCGCGTGTGTTCCAGAATCACATGCACCACCACCGCGCAAATCACCAGCACCCACAGCACGAACGGCACGCCCACCAGGTTGCCTTCGCCCAAATAGGAAAACGCCGCCGGAATCTCGTGCACCGGCAGCCCGTTGGAAATGATCAACGTGGTTCCGCGCAAGATCCCCAGCGTTCCCAAGGTCACAATGAACGGATTGATCTTCAGACGGGTGGTCAAAAACCCGTTGAGAAAACCGCACAGACAACCGGTCAGCACGCCCAGAAACACACCCACCAGAATCGGCTGCCCCTTTGCCATCGCCATCGTCCCCATCAGCCCGCCCATGGCCAGAATCGCGCCCACCGACAGATCGATGCCCCCGGAAATAATCACCAGCGTCATGCCCAGCGCCATCAGATTGATCACCGCCGTCTGGCGCACCACGCTCGACAGATTCGTCTTGCTCAGGAAATGATCGGGCGAGGCGATGGACAACCCCACAAACAAGGCGATCAGCGTGAGGAAAGGCAACAGCCGTTGAATCATTCCGCCGTTTCCTCCAACAGCGCTCCTCCGTCATGCAACGTGGCAAGCTTCATGATTTCCTCCTGCGTCGTGCGCCCCGGCAACTCGCCGGTGATCCGCCCTTGCCGCATCACCAGGATGCGGTCGGCCACCTGCAACAGTTCCGGCAATTCCGAGCTGACCATCAGGATTGCCGCTCCCGATCGCGCCAGTTCATCCATCACTTCGTACACTTCCACCTTCGCCCCGACGTCGATGCCGCGCGTCGGCTCATCGAACAAGAACACGCGCGCTCCGCGTACCAGCCACTTGGCGATCACCACCTTCTGCTGATTGCCGCCGCTCAGCCGTCCCGCCAACTGCCGCGGCGATTCGCACTTGATGCGCAGCTTCCTGGCGTACTCGCCGGCCAGTCCGCGCTCCCGCGCATGATCCAGCAGGAAACCCATGCGGCTTACTTTGCCGATGTCCGCGATCGTCAGGTTGTGCCCGATCGGCAATGCCGTCGCCAGCCCTGTGCGTTGCCGGTCTTCGGGAATGAGAGCAATACCCTGCTCCACCGCCTCGCGCGGCGATCGCACCGTCACCGCCTGCCCGGCGATATGCACCGTTCCGGCCTCGGCCTGGTCCAGACCGAACAGCGCGCGGCAAGTCTCCGTGCGCCCCGCGCCCACCAGACCGGCCATGCCCACAATCTCTCCGGCGCGCACTTGAAACGACACGTTGTGCAACAGCGGCTTGCGCGTCAATCCTTCCACGCGCAGCAATTCCTCGCCCGGCGCAAGCGCACTGCGCTGATACATCGACCCCAACTCGCGGCCCACCATGTGCTGAATAATCCGCTCATTGGTGATCTCGTTCAACCCGCACGAATGTACCGTTTCGCCGTCGCGCAGAATGGTCACGCGGTCGCCCACCGTGCGCAATTCTTCCAGCCGGTGCGTGATGTAGATCACGCCCATCTTGCGCTCGCGCAGCGTCTTCACAATGCGAAACACTTCCTGCGTTTCGCTTTCCGATAGCGAACTGGTGGGCTCGTCGAAAATCAGCAGCGAAGATCCGTGCGCAATGGCGCGGCAGATCTCCACCAGTTGCTTTCCCGCCGGACTCAACTTCTCTACGCGCCAATCGGCATGCAGCGGAAACCGGTGTTCCTCAATCAGCCGCCGGGCCTGATCGAGCATGCGCGGCCGGTTCACCCAACCGAAAGCGCGCCGCTCTTCCCGCCCCAGAAAAATGTTCTCCGCCACCGAAAGATGCGGCGCCAGCAGCGATTCCTGATGCACCATGGCGATGCCCACGGCGGAGGCATCGGCGGGCTTCGAAAAACTCACCTTCTGCCCTTTCCAGAGCATTTCTCCGCCGTCGGGCTGGTGCATTCCGGCGACGATCTTCATCAGCGTCGACTTCCCCGCCCCGTTCTCTCCCAGCAGCAGATGCACCTCTCCCGGCGCCACCGCGAGGTTGCCATTCTTTAACGCCACGACGCCGCCGAAGCGCTTTTGAATCGCTGTAAGCTGGAGAAGCATCTCGAAACTGGATAGTGTACCGGATTCGCTGGGGAGAACGTCATGCCGAAGTTCGCGGCCACAGTTTGGATCGATGCTCCGGTGGAGCGCGTATGGCAATTCCATGAGCGCGAGGACGCCCTGGAACTGCTTTCCCCGCCTTGGGCCAAGCCGCGTATCGTCAGCCGCAAAGGCCGGCTCGCCACCGGCAGCCGCATTGAGATGCTGCTTCCGGCCGGCCCCTTCCGCGTGCGCTGGCTCGCTTTGCACGTCGATTGCGAAGAACGGCGCCACTTCACCGACGAGCAGATTTCCGGCCCGTTCCGTTATTGGAAGCACGAGCATCGCTTCCAGCAAGACAACGGCGGCACACGCCTCACCGACGCGGTGGAGTTCCGCCTCCCGCTCTCGCCGTTCAGCGATTGGCTGCTGGCATGGGCCGTGAAATTGCAGCTTCGCGCGCTCTTCCGCTATCGCCACCGCATCACGAAACAATCTTGCGAGAGCCGGTAAATGCCGCCCGCGTTATAATCGAACGACTGGGCAACACGTCCGTTTTCCGCGTCGCAGAACGATACCGGCCCCCATTACAACAATGTCGATTCGCGTCGCGCTTCACCACAAAACCACCTATGAATACGACCGCCTGGTTTCCCTTTCTCCGCAGGTCGTACGTCTTCGTCCCGCGCCCCATTGCCGCACTCCCATCCATGCCTACTCGCTGAAGATCTCTCCCGGCGAGCACTTTCTGAACTGGCAGCAGGACCCGCAGAGCAACTACCTGGCGCGCGTCGTCTTTCCCGGCAACATCCCGCGCTTCACGGTGGAAGTCGATCTGGTGGCGGAAATGCGCGTCATCAACCCGTTCGATTTCTTCCTCGAACCCTACGCCGAAACCTTCCCCTTCGAGTACCCGCAATGGCTCGCCAAAGAGCTCGCGCCCTTCTTCGAGAAGCAACCTCCGGGACCGCAACTGCAAGCCTATCTCGCCGCCATCCCGCGCGAGCCGAAGCAGGCCATCTCCTTCCTGGTCGATTTGAACCAGCGGCTCTGCCAGGACGTTCGCTATCTCATCCGCATGGAGCCCGGCGTGCAGACATCGGAGGAAACGCTGGCCCGCCGCAGCGGCTCCTGCCGCGATTCGGCCTGGCTGCTGATCGAGATTCTGCGAAATCTCGGCCTCGCCGCGCGCTTCGTCTCCGGCTACCTCATTCAACTCAAGCCCGACGTGAAATCGCTCGATGGGCCTTCCGGCGCGGAAGCTGATTTCACCGATCTCCATGCGTGGGCGGAAGTGTATCTGCCCGGCGCCGGCTGGATCGGCCTCGATCCCACCTCCGGCCTCTTCGCGGCCGAGGGGCACTTGCCGCTGGCAGCCACTCCCGAGCCTTCCTCCGCCGCTCCCATCACCGGCAGCGTGGGCCCATGTGAGGTGCGCTTCCAACACGAAATGAAGGTCACGCGCATCCACGAGGATCCCCGCGTCACCCTCCCCTACACCGACAGCGAATGGTCGCGCATCGAAACACTGGGCCACCAGATCGATCACGAAATCCGGTTGGGCGACATACGCCTCACCATGGGCGGCGAGCCCACGTTCGTCTCCATCGACGATATGGACGGCGCCGAATGGAACACCGCCGCGCTCGGCGACAAGAAGCGGCAACTGGCCGAACAACTGATGGAGCGGCTTCGCACGCGCTTCGCCCCCGGCGGTTTTCTCCACTACGGCCTGGGCAAGTGGTATCCCGGCGAGCCGTTGCCGCGCTGGGCGCTGGCCTGCTATTGGCGCACCGACGGTGTGCCGCTGTGGAACGATTACTCGCTCATCGCCAGCGCGGAGAAACCCACGGCCTACACGGCGCTCGATGCCCAGCGCTTCGCCGAAACCCTCGCCCGCCGCCTGCAACTGGACGCGGGCTATGTCAATCCCGCCTTCGACGACCCGCTCTATTATCTGCAAAAAGAAAGGGAATTACCGGTAAATCTCGATCCTCTGGTCAACCAGCTTGCCAATCCGCAGGATCGCGAACGTGTGCGCCGCGTGTTCGAGCGCGGCCTCCATGTGCCCGTGGGCTACGTACTGCCCATCCAGCGGGCCTGGGGCGCCAACGGGCCGGAATGGCAAACCGGATTGTGGATGCTGCGCGGGCAGCATCTCTATCTGCTGCCCGGCGACTCGCCCGTCGGCCTGCGCCTGCCGTTGCCCAGCCTGCCGTGGGTGGCCTCCGCCGATGCGCCTCTTTTCACTCCCGTCGACCCAATGGTCAACCGCGCTCCGCTTCACACGCCGCATCATGCGCCTCCCGGCGATCCCGTCCTGCAACCGCGCGGCAGCGAACGGGACCGCACTCCGCAGCCCCATGAATCGGCCCCGTGGGTAGTGCGCACCGCTTTGTGCGTCGAACCGCGTGACGGGCGCCTGCACGTCTTCATGCCCCCACTCCGCAGCAGCGAAGACTACATCGATCTGCTCTCTGCCATTGAGGACACCGCCGCTCATCTCGCCGTTCAGATCGTCATCGAAGGCTACACGCCACCCTTCGACCCGCGCCTCAACAACATCAAGGTCACGCCGGATCCGGGCGTCATCGAGGTCAACGTGCACCCGGCGCACAATTGGGAAGAACTGGTGGCGATCACCACCGGCCTTTATGAAGATGCGCGCCAATCGCGGCTGGGGACGGAAAAATTCATGCTCGACGGCCGCCACACCGGCACCGGAGGCGGCAATCACTTCGTTCTCGGCGGCGCCTCTCCCGCCGGCAGCCCGTTTCTCCGCCGCCCCGATTTATTGCGCAGCATGATCGGTTACTGGCTCAACCATCCGTCGCTTTCCTATCTCTTTTCCACTCTCTTCCTGGGCCCCACCAGCCAGGCTCCGCGCGTCGACGAAACACGCCCCGACAGCATTTACGAATTGGAAATCGCTTTCCGGCAAATTCCCGATCCCGGCGCCTGGCAATGCCCGCCGTGGCTGGTCGACCGCATCTTCCGACACATTCTGGTCGATGTCACCGGCAACACTCACCGCGCCGAATTCTGCATCGACAAATTGTATTCGCCCGATTCCCCCACCGGCCGCCTCGGCCTGCTGGAACTGCGCGGCTTTGAAATGCCTCCCCACCCGCGCATGAGCCTCACCCAGCAATTGCTGGTGCGCGCGCTCATTGCCTGGTTCTGGCGCAAACCCTACGCCCGCGCCCCCATTCACTGGGGCACGCAACTGCACGATCAATTCATGCTGCCCCATTTCGTCGCCCGCGATTTCGCCTCCGTTCTCGAAGACCTGCGCGAGGCGGGCTATGCCTTCGACGACAACTGGTTCGCCGCCCACTTCGAATTCCGGTATCCCGTCTTCGGACGCGTCAACGCCGTGGGCATCGAGCTCGAACTGCGACAGGCCACTGAGCCCTGGTACGTGCTCGGCGAAGAACCGGGAGGAGCAGGCACAACGCGCTTCGTCGATTCCTCCGTCGAACGTGTGCAGGTCAAAGTGACCGGCCTGCACGGCGACCGCTACCTCATCGCTTGCAACGGCCGCCGCGTGCCTCTGCACAACACGGGCACGCAGGGCGAATGGATCGCCGGAGTGCGTTACCGCGCCTGGCAGCCGCCTTCCTGCCTGCATCCCACTATTCCCGTACACACGCCGCTGGTGTTCGATATCGCCGACACCTGGACCGGACGTTCCATCGGCGGCTGCACCTATCACGTCGCTCATCCCGGCGGCCGCAACTTCCAGACGTTCCCCGTCAACGCCAACGAAGCTGAAGCCCGCCGCGGCGCCCGCTTCTTCTCCTATGGCCACACGCCCGGCCCGATGGCGATTCCTCCCAGAGAAGAGAACCCGCAATTCCCGCTCACGCTCGATTTGCGCCGTTAATGCCATTTTTCGTGATCAGATTCTCCGCCATTTTCGCTTATACGGGTGGAGGGATTCGCAAACAGCACATGGAGATCACGCTCGGACCGTGGACGGCGGAAAAGAACATCCGGCAGGACGTCAGCAAGCCGCTGCTCGATGCAATGGCCGACGAGGCCATGCGAATGGTGAAACGCACCGAAGGATTCAATGGCCGCGTGCCGCCTCCCGGTGAAACCAAGGCGCCCGGGTTCAACATCATCGGCCGCCTCATTTCCATTGCGGAAAAAAGCGGCAGCAGCCAGGTCACTGCTCGCTTCAACGTCAACGTCGATGGCTTCATGTCCAACATGGCGACGCTGGAAGGTAAAGCCACCGCCTCGGGAGGAATGACCGCGGAGGATGCCTTGCGCGCCGTGGTAGAGACACGCGTGCAAACGATCCTCAAGGCCATTCAGGCCGGACGCATCGTTCGTCAAGGCTAACGGAGCCGCCAGGGCTAACGCAGCCCGAACTTCGCCAGCACACCCACGCCTTCACCTTCCACCAGAAACCGCAGAAACAGCGCCGCCAACTGCGGATGCTTCGTGGCCGTGGTAATCGCCCCCGCCTGATGGATGGGCTGGTGCAGCGATTCGTTCAACAGCACGCCACGGCCCTGCAACAGCGTCCAACTGGTTAACACGGCATCGGCGTTGCCGCTGTCGGCGTACTGCAAAGCCTGGCGCACATTTTCTCCGTACACGATCTTCGATTCCAGCTCTTTCCACAAACCCGCTTTTTCCAGCGCTTGCCGTGCGGCCACGCCGTAAGGCGCGTGCTTCGGATTGGGAATCGCAATTTGGCGGATACCCGCGCCGCGCAATTCCTCCAGCGATTTCTGCGGCCACAACGCCAGCCGGCCTTTTCCGTAAATGCGCACCGAACCCGCGCGCACCGCCGCTTCGCGCACCAGGTCTTCCACGTAGCCCCGATTAGCGCTGAGAAACACATCGAACGGCGCCCCATTGGCAATCTGCCGCGCCAGTGTCCCCGACGATCCCGACACGAACCGCACGCGCTGCCCCGTGGCGCGCTCGAAGGCCGCCGCCAGCGCCGTTTGCGCGGGAGCAAGATCGGAGGCGCAGGCCACCAGCAATTCGGCCGAAAAACATGGGATCGCGGCGAACAAAGCGCCAGAGAGCACAAAGTGCCGCATGAGCTAATTATGACACTGCCCCATCGCGGCGCCGCTAAGATAAACTCGATGCGCTACGATCATCCGGCCCCTGTCACGCACCACGAATTCGACGCCATCCTGCGCGGCGGCGACACGAGCCACATCGCCCGCGCCCTCATCGGCGCAGCCCTCAGCGGCGACGGCCGGCAATGGATCGAACCTCAAGCCCTCGCACTTCTCCGTCACAACGACCACACCGTTGCGCGAGCCGCAATCCTGACCCTCGGCCATCTCGCCCGCATCCATCGCACACTCGACCCCGGCACATTGCCCGCCCTCGAAGCCATGCGCGGCATCCCAGAACTCGCCGGCGCCATCGACGATGCCATCGACGACATCGGCCAATTCCTCCCCGCGGACCCGGCGTAATCTTTCCCCGAACCGGCCCCCGCGCCACTGCGTCTTCCCCAATACATGCTTCCGTACGTCTTCGCCCTGGCGGCGATCTGCTTCATCGCGGAACGGCTGTTTCCCGGATGGAAGCTGCCACCCATCCGCACCTGGCCGCTACGCGTCGTCGCGGTGAATGCCGTCCAACTTGCCGTCGTCCTGCTGGCCGGCATCTCCTGGGAACGCTGGCTCGCCGGCTGGTCGCTCTTCCACCTCGCCGGCAGCGTCGCACCAGCCGCCGGAGGATGCATCGCCTACGCCGTCGGAACCTTTGTCTTCTACTGGTGGCACCGCTGGCGCCACCGCGTCGATCTGCTCTGGCGGTTGTTCCACCAGATCCACCACAGCCCGCGGCGCATCGAAGTCATCACTTCCTTCTACAAGCATCCGCTCGAAATGATGGTGAACTCCGTCATCGGAAGCCTGATTGTCTACACCTTGCTGGGGCTTCGCGCGGACGCCGGCGCCGTGTTCACCTTCTGTTGCGCCGCCGGCGAGTTCTTCTATCACGCCAATATCAGGACTCCGCACTGGATCGGCTACATCTTTCAACGCCCCGAAATGCACCGCATTCATCACGAGTACGGCCGCCATGAGAACAACTACGGCGACATCACCTGGTGGGACATGCTCTTCGGCA
>JAEUQG010000041.1 GCA_016789755.1 Bryobacterales bacterium | reverse complement strand
GTACCGTCCATGGTGGCGACGATGCGTGAAACGGAATTCATCGTTCGTGTTTTGCGCAACTCCTCCACCGCTTCCGCCGGCATGCCCAACTGAAGCAACTGGTCGCGCGCGGCATCCAGCGTCGCCCCCGCTTCAGCCAGTTCCGCCTCCCGGCGCTGCAACTCCGCCGAGCCAATGACGTCCGCCTTCAGCAACACTTGCGCCCGGTCCACCGCCCGTTGCGCCACCTGCTTCTGCGACAGAGCCTTGAGAAACCCAAGCTGCGCATCGGATAGTCCCGTGCTCAGAATTGTGGCAAGCATCTGCCCGGCCTTCACTTCTTGCCCCTCAACTGCCGAAAGCGACGTGATTCTCCCCATTACGGGTGAGCCGATGCGGGCCGTCCGCGTTTCATCCACCTCCACCCTGCCTGCCACGGAAAAGCTGGCGCCCACCGTAGCCCACTCCACTTCGCCTACTCTGACCCGTGGCGCGAGATTCTCATCGAGTTTGATTTCGTTCGGGTCGGCCGGAACGGACGCTTCGGCCTGCACGGGCGTCTGGCTCGTCTTTCCACATCCTGCGAGCAACAGACTCAATACAGCGGCCATGGCAGTGAGGAATCGAAGCATCGGTCACGGTCTCCTTCTCGGGTCGATCGCCCGCAGTTCTTCCAAATCGACAAGCGCCGCTTCACGGTCGAATTGTGCGTTCAATAAGTCCAGGCGAACGGTTCGAAGCACACGTTGCGCATCGAGCACCTCCAGGATTCCCCGCTCCCCTAGCCGGTAAGCCGTTTCCGCCGCCCGCAACCCGGCTTCGGCCTCCTGCAATAGACCCTTCTGGAACAGTTCCAACTGCGTGGTCGCGAGTTGGTAACGCTCGTAGGCGCTGCCCAGCGCTGCCTGCAGTTGCAATTCGCTGCTCTCGGCGAGAGCCTTCGCTTGGCGGATCTGTGCCGACGCCTCGGCGATCGGTCCTTCGCGCCTGTTCCAGAAGGGCAAGGGAATATTGATCCCGGCACGATAAATCGGCACATCCGGTGGCCTGTCCACCTCCACCACCAAGGACGGCTGCGGTCGCCGCAAAGCCACTTCATACTTCAATCGCGATTCGGCTCGCTCCACTTCCGACCGGGCCAGGCGAAGCGCCGGGTGGCGCCCTACCATCTCGTTCCGCAACTCCTCTAATGGAGGCAGAAGAATTGCCGCATCGAGTGAGCCTTCAATCGCCAGATTCGGGTCGACCGCAGTACCGATGGCAGCGCGCAATTGCGAAAGCCCGGCGACATACTGCAACCGCGCGCTATTGGCCGCCGTGCGTGCCGTTGCCACTTCGGCATCGGCGCGATACAACTCCAAACGCCCAGCCTCGCCGACATCCACACGTACCTGCAAACGCTTTCGGAACTCCTCTACCAATCGCAGATTCTCGTTAAGGATGCCGATCTCTTCCCGCTTGCGTAGTGCCTGAAAGAAGGTGCGCCGCACGTTGGATAGCACCGCAAGCCGTGTCGCATCCAGGGCCAGTTCGCTGCTGGCGCGACCGCGTTCTGCCACCTCCATCCGCGCTGGACGTAACGGGCCCAGTTCCAGCGGCTGCGCAAATTGATACGTGCTCACAAAACCGCGCACATTTCCCGGCACGCGGTAATCCTGTCCGCCCACGCGAAAACCGGCTTCCGGATTCGGATACGCTTTCGCCGTCACAAGCCCTGCTCGGGCCACATCCACCTGCGCCGACCCGGCGCGCAGTTGCGGATGATTCTGTTCCGCCAGTGCAAGCGCCTGTTGCAGCGTCAGATCCGCTGCGGCAACTGGCGGGGCGAATATAGACGAAAAGAAAAAAGACAGGTTTATTGTAAATCGATTAAGCATTCCATCTCGTTGAGTGACTGGTCGGGCATGGACCTTAAGGATTGTTAATCTCTATGATGCCGCAACTCGCGAACGAGGTTCAATTTTATTGTGGATGAAAATGTCTCTTTACCCGTCAACACCGCATCGCGCCGCCACGGGGCGCGCTACTTCCCGGGATAGCGGAGGTTCTCGAACGTTGCGTCCGAACACGCCTCCAATCCGTTCCGATATCCGTGTAGAAAACTGTTGAATCGGACCCGCCAGTTGGGATGCCCCTTTCGCCGGTTCATCTCCCAGATCAGGGCCATCGTCGACTCCGTTTCCATCAGAACGTTCGTCTCAAGCAGACCCTTCTCCGCGGCAGCGCTCGTCAGGAACCCCGCCAGGCAGTCGGCCATCTTCTCCTCACCATAGCCCTGCAATTGCTGCATTCCTCTTACCGGGCGAGTCTGCCTGTTCAACTGCGCATAAACAGCGTGTCCCAATTCATGGGCTATGGCAACGACAGGCGCCGCATCGCCGGACGTCCCAGTATCCGACGCTACCCGCAATCGCAAGGCCGAAAGAAAGTCCGAATCGTAGTAAACGGTGTTGTTCTTCTCGCAGTAGTAAGCGTTTCCGGCCTGGATCTTGCCGCAGGGACTGTCGCGCTTGCCGGTGAACGGCGTGAGGTTCGGAGGCTGGTAGGTTTGCCCACGCGCGCGGAAGTACTCCTTCCACAGCCGGTCAAACAATCCTGTAGACCGGCTCAGTTTCAGATCGTCGGCCGCGAACAGACAAAGGATTAGCTTCACCGCCAGCGTCAGCAGCATGATGCTTCAGACGAACCAGCCGCCCTTCGGTTACCCGCGCTTTTGCAAAAACGCGACGAATTCCGCCGTGTCTTTGGTTAACCCCGGAAATGCGGCGACTACCTTTTCCTCGCCATCGATCAGCACGTAGTAGGGGATTGCAATTGTGGCGAACTTAGCGTTCTGCAGTTCCTGGTTCTTTTCGCTCTCCGTATCCGTACCGTCGGTATACAGTTCCAGAAGGACATGGTTCTTCAGTTCGGCTGCTACCGCGGGCCGGGGGAACATGTTCGCCTTCATCCAGTGGCAATTCGTGCAGGCATAACCGGTAAAGTTGACCAGTAGCAATTTGTTCTCAGCCTTCGCTCTGGCCAGCGCCTCTTTGTACTGGTTCTTCATCCATGCCTGCTTCTCGCCCCCTCCGGACTGTGCGCCCAGACTCGACTCCGAGGCCAGTGGCACGTACGCATCCAAGTCACCCAGTTTGCCGCCGAACATGCCGGGAATCAGCGAAACTGCAAAAACCAGAAACAACGCCCCCATTGCCGCCCGCGCGGAACCCACTTGCTCCTCCGGCTTCACGCCTTCCATTCGCAGGAAGCCGAGCAGATACAGCCCCGGCAACGAGAACAGTACAACCCACGCTGCCAGGAACCGCTCCCGCGTCAGCAGATTCCACTGCAACACAACATCGACGTTGCTTACGTACTTCAAAGACACCGCCAGCAGGACGAATCCCAGAACAGTTTTCACCCTCGGCAGCCACCCTCCGCTGCGCGGCATCTTGGAAAGAGTGGAGGGGAACAGGGCAAGAAAAAAGAAGGGGGACGCCAGGCCCGAAGAGAAGGCAGCCATCCCGATCGCCGGCTGCAACTTGTCGCCCTGTACGGAGGCCGCCAGCAACGATCCCATGAACGGGCCAACGCAGGCAAACGAGGTCAGCGCGAACGTCAAACCCATCAGCAGTGCGCCCGCGATCCCTCCACGGCTTTGCGAGGCCTGATCCATTTTCGTCAGCAGGCTGGAAGGCAAAGTGATCTCGAACGCGCCCAGCAGACTGAAGGAGAAAGCCAGAAACACAACGGCGATTACTCCGTTCACCCAGGGGTTCGATCCCAATTGAACCACCCCAAACGGCCCCACCAGCGCCGTCACCAGCAACCCAAGCGAAGTGAAAAACAGCACAATGCCTCCCGCATACACCGCCGCCTGCAATACGCTCCGGTTGCGGATAAAAGCCGAAACTGTGAACGGAATCATCGGAAAAACGCAGGGTGTGAACACTGCCGCCAATCCAAGTCCGAATGCCACCGCGGCGAACCCCAACAGGCTTTCCTGCTTCTTCTCAGGCGCGGCCACTGGAACTGCCGCAGCCGCCGGTTTGGCTGCTGCAGCCGGTACCAGGGCATAGCCCTCCGGAACTGTGAATGTCGTCTCCGCCGCGGTGGCCGAAAGGCGCAAAGTGGCTTTGGCGTTGGCGCGCTGCGGCAGGCACTCCTTTTCCGTACAGACCTGATAGCGCATGTTCACCTGGACTTCCGCCGGCATCGCCGGCGCATCGCCCTTCAGCTTTAGTTTGAGGAAGAACACTGCTTCCTTGTCATAGGTCTCCGCCTCGATGCCGAAATTCGGGTCCAGCTTGCGCACCGGCTTTGGACGGTAGATTTCCAGCGATTCCGCCACAGCCGTATCGGCGAGAACAATCTTCGTAATCATGGGCCCACCCGGAGGCGTGGTCGGCGAATACATGTGCCAGGGTTCCTCGATGGTGGCGGTCAGTTTGGCGATCGCTGTGCCTCCCGGCTTCGCTTCGGAAGGCGTGAACTCCAGCGCCCATTTCGCCGGAGTCAGCTTCTTCGGAGCTTGGGAAAACGCGGAAACGCCGAGCAACAATATGGCCAGCAGTCGCATAAGGGGTGCACTCCTATTGTACGCCCCCGCCGTCTGCCCTTCGGAAGGCCTCGTTGCCCGCGCCCGCCGTAATACAATACCTGTGGAATGGAACCACAATCCCGCCGCACCTTCCTCCTCTCCTCCGCCGGCGCGTTGGCCGCGCCAGCCTTCGCCGCCAACAAGCGCGGCCCTAACGACCGTATCCGCGTCGCCATTGTCGGACTCCGCGGCCGCGGACGCGACCACGTCAAAGCGTTCAACGCCCTGGCATCGCAGAACGTCGAAATCGCGGCCATGTGCGATGTTGACAGTAAACTTCTGGCCGAGCGCATCGCGGGCCAAGCCACCGCCTCCGGCCGCAAACCCGAATCGTACTCCGACATGCGCCGTGTCTTCGACAACAAGGACATCGACGTCGTCTCATTCGCCACTCCCAACCACTGGCACGCGCTCGGAGCGGTCTGGGCCTGCCAGGCGGGCAAGGACGTCTACCTGGAGAAACCCGGCACGCACAACGTTGACGAAGGCCCCAAGGTGATCGAAGCAGCGAAGAAGTACGGCTGTATCGTCGCCCACGGGACGCAGAACCGTTCCAGCCCCAACATCGTCGAAGGCATTCGCCAACTGCAGCAGGGCATCATTGGCCGTGTCTATCTCGCCCGCGGTGTCGCCTTCAAGTACCGCGGGGCAATCCCGGCCCCCAAACAGGATCCAATCCCCGACGGCCTCGACTGGGACCGCTGGCTCGGCCCCGCGCCCAAGGTTCCTTACTCCAAAGCCATCCAAGGCTCCTCAGGCAACGGCTGGCATCTTATGTGGGATTACGGCGCCGGTGAAATCGGCAACCAGGGCGTGCACGAACTCGACATCATCCGCTGGGCGCTCAACCTCGAAGCCCACCCCAACAAGATCGTGTCGATGGGCGGCGCCTACGTCCACAAAGACCGGCAGCAGGCCCCGCAAGTGCAGTCCATCATGTTTGAATGGGCCAACCGCGATGTGCTCGTCTCCTTTGAAACGCGCGGCGGTTACACGAACACGGAAGCCGGCATGGGCGCCGAGTATCCATTCCTCGACAAGAAGAACGTCGTCGGCGTCATCTTCGTCGGAACCGAGGGCTATATGATTCTGCCCGACTATTCCAGCTTCTACACATTCCTCGGCCCCAAGCGCACACCCGGCCCCAAGGCTACCGGAACGAACGACATCACGGATTTGCCGCATTTTGAAAACTACATCAAGGCCGTGCGCAGCCGTAAGCCCGAAGATCTCGCCGCCGGCGCGCGCGAAATCCACATGTCCAGCACGCTCGCACACCTCGCTAACATCGCCCAGCGCACCGGCCGCATGGTCCACTTCGATCCGGCCACCGAAAAGGTGAAGAACGACGACGAAGCCAATAGACTTCTCGGACGCACCTGGCGCGCACCCTACACCATGCCCGAAAAGGTCTGACACTCCCATGGCCACCATCAACCGCCGTCAACTCGCCGCGGGTCTGCTCGCCGCTTCCCAAGTCCCGGCGGCAAGCCCGCTCCCTAATCTGGTCCTCATCCTCAGCGACGATCACTCCGTCCCCTTTCTGGGCGCGTACGGCGATCCCGTCATTCAAACCCCGAACCTCGACCGCTTCGCCCGCGAAGGCATGCGGCTCGACAGGATGTTCACCGCCGCCCCGCAATGCGTTCCTTCACGCACCGCTTTTCTCACCGGCCGCTCACCGGTCTCGTGCCGCATGGGAAGATTCACCTCGCCGCTTCCAGCAGATATTCCCACCCTCCCCGAACTGCTTCGCCACAAAGGCTACTTCACGGGAGTCTGCCGCCGCTGGTTCCACCTCGACGGACCGGCCAACCCCGGCCCGGTCAGCACGAAAATCTTCGATGAGCACGGAGTCCGCACCTGGGAGCGGCGCGTCGATTGGCTCGACAAGAACTCCCGCCGCGACCAGACAGGCGCGAAAATCAATGAGTTCCTCGACAAACGCCCTAAAGATCGCCCCTTCTTCCTCTGGGTCAATTTCAACGATCCGCATCACGTCTGGGACCGCAATGCCATTCCCAAACCCCACGACCCGAACAAACTGCGTGTCCCGGCGTTCCTTCCCGACCTGCCCGGAGTGCGCGACGATCTCGGCCGCTATTCCGATGAGGTCGCTCGAATGGATAGCGAGTTCCAGGTTGTGCTCGACACCCTGGAGAAACGCGGCTTCAAGGAAAACACGCTCATCCTTTTCATGGGCGATAACGGACTGGCCTTCCCGCACGGAAAGGGCTCGCTCTACGACCCCGGCTTGAACGTTCCTTGTCTTGCCCGCTGGCCGGGCAGAATCAAACCGGGTTCGACATCTGCCGCGCTCGCCTCCGGCGAAGACGTAACGCCCACCTTCCTCGAAGCCGCCGGGCTCCCGCCCCTCCCCGCCATGTCCGGCAAGAGCCTGCTTCCTCTGCTTACCGGCAAGACCGCGCGGCACCGCGAGTACATCTTCGCCGCGCGCAATGTCCACGGCGGAGCGACGTTCACCGAAACCACCAAGGCCAATAGCTTCGATCTCTCGCGCTGCGTCCGCAACGACCGCTACAAACTCATCTTCAACTGCACGCCGCAAATGGAATACTGGCCCGTCGACAGCGCCGCCGATCCCGGCTGGCAGGACATGCTCAAGGCGCATCGGGCCGGCAAACTCAAGCCCGAACACGAACAAGCCTACTTCGGAAAACGCCAGGTTCTGGAACTCTACGATCTGCAAACCGACCCCAACGAGTTTCACAACCTCGCCGGCAAACCGGAGTACGCCGCCATTCAGCGCCAACTCGGCGTCGCACTGCAAGAGAAGATGATCCTCGACTACGATTACCTTCCTCTGCCCTATAACGAGTAGCTATTCCGGATCCGGAGCAATCAGCCGGACCTCGATCGTCTGCCGGTCGTTCCACTCCTGCGGGTATTCCTTCCCTTGGAAAATCCGTTTTCCGTAATACTTCACCACCTTATCCGCCACTCCCGTCTTGCTCGCCGCCGTACCCGCTTCGAACACAAACCAGCGCACATCCCCGGATCCGTCGAAGGAATTCGTCACCTCCGTCCGTGGCAAATTCTTCAATATGACTTCGTATTCGTAAACATCTCCAGGGCGCGCATTTCTGTAGTAGTATTCCAGCCTCTCCAGCAGCGCCCCTTTGAGGATAAATTTTGCCCGCGTCGCATAGGTTGCTGTGCCCCCCGATACCACCGATGTCGTGTAACTCCACATCTCCACTTCGTTCCCGTTCACCTTCACATGGGGATTTCGATACGACCCGTCCTGAATTGTCTCGGTCCGAAAACTGCCGCCCCCGTTCAGCCGGATCAGTCCGTTCTTGAACTTCGGTTGTCCGGCCCGCACCGAAACTTTGTGCTGCCCTTCTGTCTTCCATGGATTCACCGTCATCAGCAACAGATGCTCGCCGTTTGCCCCAAACTCCTCTCCGTTCAGGAACTCGAAGGCGGTTGCCGGATCTCCTGCCTTCGTCCATGTCACGCTCCCATCCGGCAACGTTTTCATCCGGTACAGATGCGCTCCCACCTCGTAGTTCTTCGAATCGCGGAACCGGATCCGCACCGGTGTGTCTTTGGGGAAATTCGCGTTCCGGAAGTTGAACAGCACAACCTCCGCCGATAGAGGCGGCGCGCTCCACCCATAATCCTTCCCCCCGTCGCTCGGGCCTTGGAACACATGCCGTTCCCCGGTCATCCCAGCGAATAACTCCGGCGTGGGAAACATTAGCTTCTTGCCGTAGACAGCACCAGCGAAATAGCGCTCGCAAAACTCCCGCCAATATTTCATGATGCTCGCGCCCCCCAATGCATCCTCCAACGCAGTCAGCGGGTCCACCGAATTCGTCCACCAATTCCCCTGCCCGATCGGCTTCAACGCCGCGCCGACTTTCTCCGCGCCCAACTCGTCCGACACAAACTGCAGAAACATCGAGGCGCCATAGCCGTGCTCCTGCGAGCGCGTCCTCCCTAGTCCCTCCTTCAGAAAAGCAAAGTTGTCCGAAGACCCTGCCGCTCTCGGCCCGATTCCCGGCCGCAGCGTGCTCGGAATGTACGTCTCGGGATCGCTGACCACCAGCCGCTCGAACCACGTGGAGGCCGCTTCCTCAAACCACACCCACGGCGCCGTCCCACCCTGCTTGGCAATGTATAGCCCGCTGCGCGCGTCGTACAAGTTCTGCAACACATGGAAGAGTTCGTGCGCTGCGGTCCCCACCATGATGCGCATCTCCTCGTCCGTAGTCATGAAGCGCGTGTTGAGGCAAATCGTCTGCCCTTCTTTTCCGAACCGCACAGAGCCTTCCGACCCCCACTTGTCTTTGTCCGCGCCAGTGAATTCTGAAATCGTCACCTCAATCGGCCACTGCTTCCGGGACTCCCAACTCAACCTCACTTTCTCTCCCAACTGCTGGTGCGCCGTATCGAGCGCCTCCAAAATCATGTCCACCTTCGACGACAATTCACTCCGCCGCTTCTTCTCGAAGAACACAGTGAACAGCCCTTTCGAGCTCCTTCGATGGTCCCATCCGCTCACCGCCCAGGCCATCCACGAAAACGGTGTCGAGCTCCGCGCATCGCGCCCAGCTTTTGCCTCTGCATCGCCCGAAGCTGGCACCCTCACCTTCGCCTTCCCGTTCACCACCTCCGCCCGCAGAAACGTCAACCCCGGCAACCCGTCCTCCTTGATGGCGATCATCGTCTCGCCATCCGCTTCTCCTCCCAGATCCAGCGCCAGCACCAACTCCCCGCTACGCGCTTCCGGAATCCCGTCGATCAGGACCTCGCTTGCTCCCTCCGCACGCCGCACGCGCAACACGGTCCCCTCCGGCAGCACGCCCGCTCCCGCTCCAATCGTTACTCCTCCCGCCTGCACTTCGCCGCCCGCCGCTCCAATTGTTCCCAATCCCGCCTCAGTCCACGCCGTTTTCGCCGCAACGGTCGTAGCCGGCGATTCCGCGTCTCCGATCCACACGGCGAGCGGGATCTCTCCCGTATCCACTCCAGCCGGAACGCGCAGCCGCACGTTGTATTGCCCCGACGATCCCGCAACCAGACCCGCGTACAACACCTCTGCCACGCGCCCGCCCAGAGCCGCTGTCGCTTGCTCCACCGTCCTCTGTGCCGGACCCGTCTCGCCACCGTCTCCCGCCACGGCATTCGCCGCAATCATCGGGGCCACCGCCCCCAGCCCCGTCGTCAAGACATCCACCACCTCGCCGCCGATTGCCGGACGGTCCCCGTTCACCGGCGAACCGTCTTCATGCTGTACACGATAGATCCGCGGCGCCGCAGCCGCCATTTTCATCCGATACCCCGCGCTCACCCCACCCCCATGCTTCACTCGAAGTTCCACGTCCCCAGCCGCCAGATCGTACGGCAGTTGCACCCCCAGTTCCGTCGGCGAGATCGCGAACAGCGCCGCTGCCTTCGTCTGCCCCGCTGCTATCACATCCACCGACACGCCGCCCATCGTCGTCCGGCACGGCGGCTTTTCGATTGCGTATTCGCCCGCAGCCAGCGATGCTCCACGCACCAGCACCCGCATCCCGGCAGCCACCGCCTCAGTCTTGTCCGCATCGTTTACTACGCGCGTAATCGACGGCGCTCCTGAAGGAGCCAGTCCACTCTGTGTCAGAACAAAGCTAATGCCACCCGCCGACAACGTGGCGACCCGCTCCTCCAGCCCTGTGTTCGCCGTCACGGACCATTGCAGTCTCGTGCTGCCGGTACCCGCCGCCGGATTCACACGCAGCCACCCCGCGGACGATTGCACGCTCCAGGCGCAGCCTGTTTCGGTGCGCACTTCCACCGTGCCTTGTGTCGCCCCCTGTGCCGCCAACGACGCGCCGGGCTCAAACACGGCAAAGCATGTTGACGGCCCCACCGGTTCCGGGCCCCCTGCGGCCTGCGTCACCGTGTGCGTCTGTCCGTTCACCGTGATCACTCCTACTCGCTGCGCCCCGCTCGCGTTTGCTTCCACCTGATACGCAATCGTTGCCGTACCCGTCCCGCTCGATGCCGTGAGACGGATCCAGGCCGCGTTGACCGATGCATTCCACTGGCACGCAGCGCCGGCCGTCACCACCACCGATCCCGGTCCCCCGTTTGCCGCCATTTGCGCCGAAGCCGCCGACAGCGTACAGGTGCACGAACCGGATGCGCTCCCGGCCTGCGTCACCGTGTGCGTCTGCCCGTTCACGGTGATCACTCCTACTCGCTGCGCCACGCTCGTATTTGCTTCCACCTGATACGCAATCGTTGCCGTACCCGTCCCGCTC
>JAEUQG010000027.1 GCA_016789755.1 Bryobacterales bacterium | reverse complement strand
GACGGTGACGGTAGCCGGGGCGGTGTATTCGCCCGTGGAGGTGTTGATGGAGCCGGCGCTGCCGGGCGCGAGGCTCCAGGTATAAGGAGCCGTTCCGCCGCTGGCGGTCAGACTGAGCTGATTACCCGCCGCCACCGCTGGGTCGGCTGTGGTGATCTGAAGTTGCCCCCACGATGGGGTAGAAAAGGCGATCAGGCATAACATGCCGATGATGCCGGTGTGTGTGCGTGCCGAGGATCGTTTCATCGTTGCTGCCGCTGTTTGACCGCAGGGGACAGCCCTCCGTATTGATAATAGCTTGCGATCCATCACTGTAGACCTTTCAGGAAATCAACTCGCAGCCCGAACAGATGGACTGCCGCGGAATTCGTATCGGCGGCGCCATCGCGATCCAGTAGCAGATACACTACATTATCTACTGCGCATCCGGTCAGGGTTAGCGGGCTGAAGGTAGTTGTAATGCGCTTGAAGGAAGTATCGTTTGGATAAGGAACCGTAACCTGGGTCTGTTGCGGTGTAGCGAACGAAGGGTTGAGCAGGCTGGCGCCGTCGGAACCGCATGCCGCAGAGAGCTCCCACTTCACCGTGGTTGCGTCCGCCGCGTCGTTGGCGGCCCATAATAGTCTGGCTGTGACGGTTTGCTGGTCCCAATTGCTGGGAAGCACAAACTGCAGAACGGCATAGGTCTTCACTCCACCAGGAAAGGACAGATACCCGGTCTGAAAGGGAGACGTGCCGCCGCCTGCGATGGTTGCCGCGCCGGCGCCGGTTCCCACGCTCCAACCGGTCCCGGCGGCCCAACCTTGCGCGCCATTGCCGCGGGCTGCGGGAAAGTACAGCGTGGAGACGCTTTTGGTCAGGCGGGGTTGCCACGAGGCGTCGGCAAATCCGTCCACGGGGGTTCCGAAAACCAGCACGGGAGCGGCTGCCGAGGGTGCAGAGCCGGGCAACCGAAGGCGGTAAGTGGCTGCGATGGAATCGGGGGCAGACCAAGAAACGAAGTCGTTTCCGGAAACGGTCTTTTCATAGACACGGATCTCTCCGGCGGCGGTGCCGTCGCCTGCCACGATCGTTCCGGGGCAAGTCAACGTCGAACCCGTGACGGAGCATTGGCCGAGGCCGGTCATCGGCTGCCAGACATTGCCGCCCACACAACCGTAGATATTTTTCCCGCTTTCCGCCGTTGAGTGAAAGAAGAGCTCTCCGGCGCCGCAAGCGGCGGGCAGGGTGGAGCCGGTTTGAATAGGCCGCGTATTGGTTTTCGCTCCCAGGTCCGGCGACTTGCTTTGCGAGCTCAAGCTGATCTGAGTTTGTCCCCAGCACAAAAATGCCGAAAGAAAAAATAATATGTTGAGTTTTGTCATTTCGTGATATTACCTTTCGGTAAAATATTCTTATCCACCGACGATTTTCTCAGCCATATCCCGGATTCCGGGGCACTCCCTGCCGTGGCGAGATGGTTCGAGGCGGAGGAACCCGGCCTAGGGGGCTGAAAGATCAGGGGGTTGCCGGCGCCCGGCAGAATCTGCATTTTTCCGCTTGCGCTTGTGACTGGCCGCCAGGACATGTTAATAATTGGGCTTGGGCACCGCTCTTTCCATTGCCGTTTTCACCATCCCGGTTCTATTCCTGCTCTACGTTCTGTTCGGTTACCCGATTCTTCTGCGCTGGGCCGCACGCCGCGGGAATCCGGTGCAGCGTCGCAGTAATGAGCCCGAGGTCTCCGTTGTGATCGCGGTTCACAACGGAGAACGATTTCTCGATCAGAAATTGCGTTCTGTTCTGGCGCTGGATTATCCACGGGCCAAGATGGAGATTCTCGTCGTTTCCGATGGGTCGACGGATCGGACGGTAGCGATCGCGGAGCAGTTTTCGCGGGAGGGCGTCCAGGTGCTAGAGCTTCCCCGTGGGGGAAAGCCGCGGGCGTTGAATGCGGGAATCGCCGCGGCGCGCGGAGAGATTCTAGTGCTTACCGATGTACGGCAAACGCTGGCCGCGAACAGCCTGCGGTTGCTGATGGAGAACTTTGCGGATGCGACGGTTGGCGCCGTGAGCGCGGAGTTGGTGATTCGGAAAGGGGGTACGGAGGAGGAGGCAGATGTCGGGCTGTACTGGCGTTACGAATGCTGGATCCGGGGGTGCTTGTCGGGAATCGATTCCATTTTCGGCGCCACAGGCGCATACTATTGCTTGCGCCGGGAGCTGGCCGTGCCGATTCCGGAGCATATCTTACTGGACGACATGTACCTTCCGCTGGGGGCTTTTTTCCGTGGATACCGTTTGATTGTGGATCCGCGGGCGCATATGTACGATTACCCTACGGCGCTCGATGCGGAGTTCCGGAGGAAGGTGAGGACCCTGGCGGGCAACTACCAAGTCATCCGTGCTTATCCGGAACTGCTGTCTTTCCGCAACCGGATGCTGGTTCACTATGTCTCTTACAAAGCCGCGAGGTTATTGTTGCCCTTTGCTCTCATTGCGGTGCTTGCAGCGAGCTTCGGGCTACCGGATCCCTGGAACTGGATTCTGCTTTCGGCGCAGGCGGTGTTCTATGGCTCCGCCGCGGTGGACTTGTGGATTCCCAGCGGTTTTCCACTGAAGAAACTGACATCCCCCATACGCACGTTCGTGACCTTGATGGCGGCTGCTCTGTGCGCCGTATCGGTCTTCTTCGTACCCAGCGACAGGCTCTGGCGTCCTACCGAAGTCCGGAAGTAGCGGAAGCCACGGGTGGTTCGGCAACGATATTGAAGTGCGAACAGCGTGGGCCAATCTCCTCTTCGTGGAAGATATAGGGTTCACAGGTCTGGCCGATGCGGCGGATGGTGTAGCCCTTGGATTGGAGCAACTGCGCGATCTCCCGGCCGGAGTAGCCATAGGTGCGCTGGTGGCGCGAGATCTCCACAATCAGGCGAGGGCGAAGCGTGGCGAGCGTCGTCGTGGCCCCCCGCAGCACTGCCAGTTCATTTCCTTCCGTGTCGATCTTCAGCAGGTCGAGGCGGTTGAGGCGCTGCTGGGCGATGACGGAGTCCACCGTTTCCACGCGCACTTCGACGGAGCGGGCTCCTGGATCCAAGGCCTTCAGGCTATTCTGGTCGTGGCTTTGGGGATAGTAGAACAGTTTGGCCGTACCCGGAGAATCGGATAGAGCCGCCTGAATGCAGGTGGTGTTCTTACAGCCGTTGCGCCTGATGTTTCTTTGCATTTGAGCGAATACCTGGGGAGTCGGCTCAAAAGCAAATATCCGGATTTCGGGGGCAACGCGGGAAGCAACCAGGCTGAACTGGCCGACATATGCTCCGACGTCGAACATGACGGCGCCCGGCTTGAGAATATCGGCCACGACCCGGCGTGTTTCCGGTTCCGTCAAGCCTTCCCGCCAAAACGATTTACCAGGTCCGTCGAAAGGGTCGGCCGAGAGTAGAAACCCATCCACTTCCATCTCGCGCAACACCCTCACCCCAAGACGCTCTTTCAATTCCGCCACGGTCCAGTGAAGCTTGCGCTGGCGGTAAGGGAAAACGGAGAGGGCGACGTGCAACAAAGGCCTGGAAATCCAGGGCGTGGCTTCAGCACAACGAAACAAGAGAGACGAGGCGGGCATCCTTAGTACTCATGCTACCAGACTCTTCCGAAGAGTTCCGCCGGTTTCCGGGCCTCAGGGCGCTAAATAACCGCTGACGTCGACGATCACATCGGCGTTGTCTGTCACAAAAATACTAATTGCTCCGCTAATTCCGGCGGGCACCAATGCCGCATTTGCCACGACGCGCCCCTCAAAGGAGTTCAGCGTGGAGACCAGGGGGCGGGGCGAGTTGGAGGGCCAGACGGTTAGGTAAGCAAGCGGTCCTCGGGGCACTACGGTAATGTTCAACAGATACCCGCCGGCATCGCCGGGGACGCCACAATTACTCTCTGCAATGGGAAGCACGCGGACACTGCCCGCGGCAAGAAAAGGGGGGCCGAAAGCGCCGGTTTTCTGCATGCCAACCCGTGTGTCCATGACGCGGCAAGGGGTAACGGCATAGATTTGCAGCCCCTGGTCTTGGGTCACGAAATAGCCGTTGATGTCGACGATGAAATCCGTGCGGTCGGTGACGAAGATGTCAATGGCCCCATTGGCGGCGGCGGGAACGATGGCGGCATTGGCTACCACCGCGCCGGTGGGGCTGTTCAAGGTGGAGACCAGGGGACGCGACTGTCCGTTGGGGTAAGCCACGAGATAGCCAAGAGGACCTGAGGGCACTACAGTGACGTTGAGAGAGTAGGCGACTGCCCCTGGCGGCACTCCACAGCCCGACTGCGGGACCGGCAGGGTGCGAACACTGCCAGGAGCTGGAGTAGGACCTCCGAAAGGGGCGGATCTTCCCGTATCGCGGGTATCGGCAACCCGGCAGGGGGGCAGCGGAACGAATCTTGCAGGGGAAGACAGTACCGCATTGCGAGGCTGGGTTTTATCGTCAGACGGGCGCGGGCTTGACGGATAATCGATCAACCTCGGCGGTGGAATACGGACGCCTATTTTAGAGCCGGTGGCGGAGTTTTTCTCTTCGGCCCATGTTGTATGCGATTGCAGGAGGAAGAAGAGAATGAAAACTGCCATGAATTTCTACCGGGTAAAGAAACCGTTTACGTCTAGAACCACATCGGTGTCATTGGATACAAAAAGGCTAATCGCGCCATTTTCTCCGGCGGGGATCAGCGCGGCATTGGCTGCAATTCGTCCATCCATGGAATTCAACGTGGAGACCGGAGGCTGCCGCAACCCTGCCGGAAACGCAGTGAGGAAGCCGAGCGGGCCACGCGGGACCGCTGTGATATTCAGGGAGTAACCTGTCGCATCGGCGGGAATGTCGCATTTGCCGGTCAGGGGAATGACACGGGTCGTATTGCGGGCCAGGAACGGCGGTCCGAATAGGCCGCTCATTCCGCCCTCGGCGCGAGTATCCATCACCCTGCATGGAGTGACCGGAACGAAACGATAGGGGCCGAGTGGGGCGCCGGAGAGTTCCTGGAACACGTTATAGGCGCCTACCTCGAAAGGCTTGAAGGAAGACACTTCCACCGTGTACGTACCAGATGAAGGTAGAGTGAGGCGGCCTACGGGTGGAATTCTGGCGTTGAAACCGACTCCACCGTCGTCATTAGCCGCCAGCAACGATCCGTCGGGTGCATAAAGCAGCACATAGGAATCAAACGCCGTTGAGGAAACACTGATGGACGTTTGTGCCTTCGCGGGTGCGGTGAAGGTATAGCGGTCTGCGTAAAATGCGCCCTCCACGACGCAATCGCCCGTGGTCAGCGCACCGGCGATGCCGGCGGACGGTTGAATCGATTGTGTCTGGCAACCGCCGGGAGCCGAGCGGGCAGGATCCTCTTTCCAAAAGAGGGAGATTTGGGCGTAAGCATCGGCCGATTTCCTGAGAGCTTCGTCCACTGCGATGTTGCAAAAGCCTGCTTGGGAAGCCTCTGCCGGCTGTGCAATCTGCCCCGACGAGGATAGACGTAAAAGGGAAAAGCCCTGCAAAGGATGGGGAAACGCCACCAGCAGGACGGCGCCGACAGTCTGTTGGCCGGCTTCAGCGGCGTTGCCGCACTGCTCGGGGCGGGTCCATACGACGGCGGCCGAATCGGCTTCCGGTTGTGTTATCAAGCAGTTGCCGGAGGTAAGAAGCATTGGCGCCGGTTGGGCGGAGCTGCCTCTGGCAATCCAGCCATGACATGTGAACGAACTATCCTCCCGCTCTCCGTACAATTTCGCCGAGGCGGGGACGGCGACGCCCATGATCTGCTCCGGTTCGGTTTCGGAGGCGAATCCGTGGGAGATCTTATCGATGTGGCAGGGTTTGCCGCCATTGACGGAGTGATAAGTTACGAGGATGGTATCGGAAAAGACGACGCCACTCCAATAGCCTTGCTGGCTCTCAGGTAGATGCCCTTCGGACTCCGATCCCCCCGATGGAGTGCTGACGACGATCCGTCCGCCCGAGGTTTCGCAAGCCGCGAGATGGATGCGCAGGTAGGCTGCTCTCGGGGAGCGAATCGAAGTGCGCCAGACTGTGGCCCCGCCGGGTAGCACGCGCGATTCCCATAACTCGTTTTCCTGGAAGGGTATCTGCCGGTGAACACCGGCCCGTTGAAAAGAAACAGGCTGGTGGTCATCGAGAGCAGGAAGGGTGAACAGCGGCACAGGAGTCTGGCCGCTCAGCAGTGCCCCGCATAGCGAGAAACGAATCAGGAAGCGAAAAGCTGGAGGCATGCAAAAACTTACCTCGACTATAGCATCACTTATGCGGCATCCCTACGAAAGGGCGCGCCTGGAGAGAATCCGCTACCAGTCACATTGTACTAAGAGTCTTTGAGTACTAAATGGCCATCTGGGACGAGACCCCCAGTATGTTAAACTCGCGCTAACGCAATTGATACTTCCGGGAAGAATTCCCATGTCCCTAGACTATTTCTATCGCAGAGTGTACGAGGGCTTGCAGTACCGTCTTCGCAATTTCGCCGGCGGCCGCTGGGCCGCGCACTGCCGGCCAACGACAATCGTGTTTCTGCTTACGGAACGATGCAACGCAAAATGCCTGCATTGCGATATTTGGAAGAATACGGGAAAAGAAGATTCTCCCTCCGCTGAGCAATGGAAACTAACTCTTACCGAGTTGCGCGGCTGGCTGGGGCCGGTGCAGGTCACCTTCAGCGGTGGAGAGGCGCTCATCAAACCTTTTGCGATCGAATTGGTTGAGCTTGGGTCCCGGCTTGGCCTGTATATTGAGCACCTCACGCACGGCTACTGGGAGGACCAGGACAAGATCGAGCGTCTCGCCTTGGCCAAACCCGGCAAAATTACAATCTCCTTTGACGGCATTGCGGAAACCCACACGACAGTGCGTGGACGGCCGAAATTCTGGGAACGTACGACGCGCACTATCGACACGCTGCTGCGCATGCGGCGCGAGCATTCGCTGCCGTACACCATCCGGCTCAAGAACGTCATCATGAGCCACAACCTGAACGACACCGTGGAAGTAGCGCGGTTCGCCAATCGGGACGGCATGGAAGTTTTCTATCAGCCGATCGAGCAGAACTACAACACGGCGGAAAACGAAAACTGGTATCTGGAGAGTCCGAATTGGCCGAGGAACACAGCGCAGGCGATTGAAAACGTAAGGTCGCTGATCGAGCTGAAACGGCAGGGCTATCGGATTGCGAACAGCTTTTCGCAACTGGAAGCGATGATTCCCTATTTCGAGGATCCGGCGAAGAGCCGGGTGGTTGTCATGGCCCATACTGCGCACGAAAAGAAGACGTCGTGCGCCGCCCTTACCCACATGCAGGTGCATGCCAACGGCGACGTGCGTCCCTGCGCTAACTCCGCCCCGGTGGGGAATATCAAAGCAGCGTCCATTCGGGAAATCTGGGAGCACCGGCCGCCTTTGTGGGAGCACGATTGCTGTCTTGGCAGCCGGCTTACCAAAACTGAGCTCTCTCAAATCGTCCCTGCGGAATCTTTGCATGCAGCCTCTGACTGGAGAAAATAAACTCGGGCACGGCACCTTTCTGGATGTGCTGGGGCTCCACCCGAGGCGCATCGGTGGGGTTGAAGTCCGAATCAAGGAACTGACGCGGCGCCTGGCCGAACGCGGATGGCGAAGCGTTATTTGCGTCAGCGACGAACCGTCTCCCGAAGTGCGGCGGTTTCTGGATTCGCCGTTTCTGCAATGGGAAGTGATTCCGAATTTTTATAACAATGACCTGAGCATGCTCCCGACGCTGGCGCGCTTGCTGGTTCGCCACCGTCCGCAGTGGATGATGATCGAGTTTCTGCCTTGCCTCAGTGCTTATCCGTGGCTGGCGCGGATTCTTGGCGTGGAGAAAATTTTCTTCACCGATCATTGTTCCCGCTCCATGGTGGAAGAGACGCGGGCGTCGGGGATTAAGAGGATGCTGGGCCGGTTCGCCACCTCGCCCTACAATGCCGTGGTTACGGTGAGCGACCACAACTATCGCGCTCTTGCGTCGCGGGGGTTCGTGTCGGGAGACCGTCTGCACCGTGTCTACAACGGGGTCGACTTGCAGCGCATGGGCACGGAGGATGGAGCGAGCTTCCGGCGCCGGTTTGCGATTCCGCAGGACCGGGTGCTGGTCGTGCAAACCGCCTCGCTGATTCAGGAGAAGGGAACCGAGGATCTATTGCTTGGGGCCCGGTTGGCGTTGCAACAGAACCCAAACCTCCATTTTGCTTTTGTAGGCGATGGTCCACAGGGGGCTCTGGCGCATTTCAAAGGGATATCCGGCGAGCTTGGCATCGATTCCCATGTTACGTTCACGGGTCTGATCAACGACCCGGCTGCCGACGGCGTTTACGCGTCCGCGGATATTTGTTGTCTGCTCTCGCGGTGGCAGGAAGCCTTTGGGCTGGTCATTGCGGAAGCGATGGCTTCTCAAAGACCGGTGATCGGAACCCGGGTGGGGGCTATTCCCGAAATTGTGGAAGATGGCCGGACGGGTTTCCTGACTCCTCCCGGAGACCATGCAATGCTCGCGAACAGAATTCTGGAGTTGGCGGCTGATCCCCAACTCCGCCGCCAGATGGGATCTCTGGGGCGGGATAAAGTGGAACGAATGTTTACGCTCGACATGAACGTACGTGCGTTGATCCAGTTGTTTGAGTCGTCTTGAGTGCGGGGAAGCCTGGTCCGACTCATACGATAGAATCGTGGATGCACCATTTTCATGCGTATTCTCTATATCCAGGCGAGTGTAGTCCCTCCTCCTTCCAACCCATCCGCCGACAGATTTGCCCTCTTATCCCAACAAATGGAGGGGGATGTTCTCCAACCGGTCTGGTTCAGAGACGGTTCACAGGTGGAGTCCGTTTTTGGGCCGGGCTCTTACCCTGTATACCAGCGCGGCCGTTTTCGCTATCACTGGGTTCTGCATCCGAGTGACTCGGGACTGCGCGGCAAGGTCGGCATGTTTTGGAAGATTTTACGCAAGGGGGTGCAACTGCACCGGGAGTCGCCGTTTGAGTGCATTATTGCCTACTCCCACATGACGATAGGGTTGATGGGATTACTGGTCAAACTGTTTACGGGAGCGCGTCTTGCGATTGAAATCGTGACGATGCCGCAGAGGAATCACTTGTCGCGGAGTCCGAAGGTCACTATTAAGGACCGAATCAGCAAGGCCTACTCCGATCTCTGTTTGCATATCACCGTCTGGGGGGCGGACAGACTTCATTTTCTTTACCCCGGCCAACTGAACTCCTACCGATGGCTGCGCCACAAGGCAAATTCCGTTTTTCACGAATTTGTTCCCACCTCACTGGTTCCCCGGAAACCTCCGGGTTGCGAGGAGTCCTTTGTGTTCTTCGTCGGCGCTCCGTGGTATCTCAAGGGAGTAGACATCCTGGTTCAAGCGTTTCGCCGTATCGGGCCGGACTATCCGGGATGGAAATTGAAACTGCAAGGGCATTTTCCGGATCATGGTCCACTGCGGCAGATGATCGGGGCAACCACTGAAGTGGAAGTATTGAAAGCAACAACCAACGAACGCACCTTGGAATTGATGAGCCGGGCATCGGTGCTGGTGCTCCCATCGCGTTGCGAGGGCATGCCGAGGGTTTTGCTGGAGGCCATGGCGGCTGGGGTTCCGGTAATCGGATCCGACATTGGGGGAATCCCATTCCTGCTGAGCAACGGCCAAGCGGGATTGCTTGTTTCTCCGGGAGACGTTGGAGAGCTCGAAGCAGGACTGCGTAAGTTATTGAGTGACCGGCAATTGAGAGAAGATCTGGGAGAGAGGGGCTATCGCCGGGCCCATGGCGATTTGAATGAGACCGTGTATGTGAACGAATTTGCTGCGATGGTGAAGGCCACAATCGCCCGGGCCACCGTATGAGGCATCATGAATAGCCACCAATCCGCTCCCTATCCGGCTGGTGGGGACAACCGTACGGCGCACTCCCACATAGTAGTGGTGTTTGCCTACCATTATCCGCCCGACACCGAGATCGGTGCGATGCGGCCAATGCGGTTTGTGAAATATCTGCGCCGGCTGGGATACCGATGCCTGGTCGTCACAGCCGCCAAACAGAAGGAAGCCTCGCCGGACGTGATCCACGTTCCGGACCTCTTTGCCAGTTCTCCCGGGAGCGGCTTTGGGTGGCATTTTGACCGCACTCTTCGGAAGTTTCTCGTTCCCGGAGCCGTGGGCATGCACTGGTCCTTGCAGGCTGCCCGTGCTGTGCAGGCGGCTCTGCCCTCGAATACCGCCGGCAGAGTGACCATTTTGTCGACGTTTCCCCCGCTGGGGACGCATTTGGCTGCCTGGAGGCTGGCCCGCAAGACCGGGTTGCCCTGGATTGCCGACTTCCGCGATCCGATGGTCCACCCGAGCCTGGAGCATCTAGTGCGGCCTTTCCAGGTGCGCCTGGTGGAGTGGATGGAAGGGCATGCCCTCGAGACCGCGGATGTGGTGATTGCTAATACCGATGCGGCCGCGCAGTTGTGGAAAACTCGCAAGTCCAAGCGGCCGATCGAGGTGATCTGGAACGGGTTTGACCCCGAAAAACGTCTCAGCCCACTACCCTTGCCGGAACGCCCGTTCAAGCTGCTCAGTCACGTGGGAGCGCTTTATCACGGCAGGACGGTGGCGCCCTTGCTGGAGTCCATTGGGCGGCTGATCCATGCAGGAAAGATATCCCCGGAGCAAACCCGCGTCCAATTGGCGGGGCCCGCCGAACCGGCAACGATTCCCAACGCGGAATTTTTGGCCCGGGCGCGAGAACAGGGGTGGCTGGATCTTCGCCTGCAATCGATTCCGCAGGACGAAGCGCAACGTATGGCGCAATCCTCCGACGGGCTCTTGCTCATACAGCCGCACACCCGCGTTCAGGTACCGGGAAAGCTCTTTGAATACCTGCAAATCGGGCGTCCGATCCTGGCTTTTATTCTTCCCGATTCCCCCATCGAGCGAATCCTTCACCAGAGCGGTGTTCCCTACCGTTGTGTGTATGCCGGCTCAGGGCAAGAGGCCTTCGACGAAAGCATGCTCTCCTTTTTAAGGCTGCCGTCGGATGCGGTGGCGGCCAACGCCTGGTTTGAGTCGAATTTCAGCGCCGACCAGCAGACAGGCATGCTGCACGAACTCATTCAATCGTTGCATGAAACCGGTTGAGCGCCAGTTCGATTAATCGGGGTCGAACTGCCGGTTCCGATAGCGTATCCGCAACTCTTCGGGCTGTGCTTCTTTCCGGAGCAGGCAATTTCCAGCTATAAGGACTTCGATTCCGGTAGTGAGAAAGCAGGCGAGGGCGTCTTCGGGAGTGCATACGAGCGGCTCGCCGCGGACATTGAAGCTGGTATTGACCAGCACAGGGCAACCGGTGCGGGCCTCGAAAGCCGTCAGCAGGGCGTGGTAGCGGGGGTTCGTTTCGCGATGCACGGTCTGAATCCGTGCCGAATGATCGACGTGAGTGACCGCTGGGATCACGCTGCGGGGCTGATTCAGCCTTTCGATGCCCATCAGTGCCCCAGCTTGCGGTTGTGGTTCGGTTCGCCGGGCTGCGGTCACATCCGCCACCAGCAACATGTACGGACTATCCGCATCGAGATCGAACCATTCGTGCACGTGTTCGCGGAGCACAGAAGGCGCAAAAGGCCGAAAGCTTTCGCGGAATTTCACCCTGAGATTCAAGGTTGATTGCATGCGCGGGGAACGGGCATCGGCGAGGATGGAACGGGCGCCCAGTGCGCGGGGCCCGAACTCCATTCGACCCTGGAACCAGCCGACTGCCTTTTCGGCGATCAGTGCATCGACAGTGGCCTCCATCAACTCCGGTTCCCCGAGAACCGTGAAACAGGCCCCGGCTTGGAGCAGACGCGACTCGATCTCGTGCTGGGAAAACGACGGGCCGAGATAGCCGCCCCGCATGGCATCGGAGGGGCCTGCGGGACGCGGCTGCTGCCGATAAAGATGGTGAGCGACGAGGGCCGCGCCGAGAGCTCCGCCGGCGTCTCCGGCAGCGGGCTGAATCCAGATATTGCCGAAGCGGCCGTCACGGTGGATTTTGCCGTTCGCCACGCAGTTCAGTGCCACACCGCCTGCCAGGCACAGATTTCGAGCGCCGGTGTCCTTGGCGATGGACCGCGTGAGGCGCAGCGTGGCCTCTTCGATAACGGCTTGCACGGATGCGGCGAGATCCATGTGATGCTGCGTGAGCAAATCCTCGGGCCGGCGCGGCGGGCCGCCGAACAGTTTGTCGAACTCCCGGTTCGTCATGGTGAGCCCGGTGCAGTAATTGAAGTAGTCGAGATTCAGCCGGAACGAGCCGTCGGGTTTGAGGTCGATGAGGTGCTGCAGAATCAGCGGCGCGTAACGCGGCTCACCGTAGGGGGCGAGGCCCATCACTTTGTACTCGCCGGAGTTCACCTTGAAGCCGGTGTAGTAGGTGAAGGCTGAATAGAGCAGGCCGAGGGAGTGCGGGAAGTGGATTTCCTGTGTAATGTCAAGACGGCTGCCGCTGCCCAGGGCGAGCGATGTGGTGGTCCATTCGCCGACGCCGTCCATGGTAAGCACGGCTGCATCCTCGAATGGAGATGGATAGAAGGCGCTGGCGGCGTGGCTCAAATGGTGTTCGGCGAAAAGGAGTTTGCGCTCCCAGTCTTGCATACCGCCAATGGAGCGCAGTTCGTCGCACAGCAGCGATTTTTGGAAGAGTTTTTCACGCAGCCAGAGAGGCATCGCCGTTTGAAACGAGCGCAGCCCGCGCGGGGCGAAGGCGAGGTAAGTTTCGAGCAGGCGTTCAAATTTGAGGAACGGCTTTTCGTAGAAGACAATCCAATCGACGGCTTCAAGTGAAATGCGTTCTTCGGCGAGGCAATAGCGGATGGCGTGGACGGGGAAGCGGGCATCGTGCTTGCGGCGGGTGAAACGCTCTTCCTGGGCGGCAGCGACGATCTCCCCATCGCGGAGCAGGGCCGCGGCGCTGTCGTGGTAAAAGGCGGAGATGCCGAGGATGCGCACGGGTGCTCAGAAGATGGTGTAGAGAAACGGCGCCAGAACGCTCGATTGGGCGAAGAGCAATAGCGAGCCGAGGATCAGGCACACGAGCAGAATAGGGATGAGCCAGTATTTTTTCCTGGTCTTCACAAAATCCCACAACTCGGCAAGGATGGACATGCGGTGATCTCCGTCAAAACTGCTTGGCGAGTGTGTCTCGCGGGTTGCTGCCGGCCGGCCGTGGGATCCAATAGGAAGCGGCGTGCGGATCGCGCTTGAGGCGCAGGGCATCCTTGCCGCGCGCTCGCGCCATAAGTCCCGCGGGGGTGAATACAAGCAGGAACAGCACAGCAGTGACGATCGGATTCACAATGCGCCCCAGAAGCAGGCCGAAACCCATCCACAGCCGGTTGAGAGGATGCAGAAGGAGCGGGTATAGGAGGGCCAGTGCAAGGAACAGGACGGCCAGTAGCAGGACTGCCGGGCGGAGAGGCGCTCCCGCCCGCAACGGCCACAGGGAGACGATGGCGAAGACAGCGGCGAAGGCGAGGCCGAACTGGCGATCCGGGCTTGCGCGCCGTTCGCCGTGTGGGCGCAGGTCTTCGTGAAAATTCGAGCCCATGTGTTTCTATGCTATCGGAAGGAGAGCTGGCTGTCTTTATTCGTCTTCAGTAGACGATCCGCTCCACTTCATCGAGCGCCACGGCGTCGCTGCGGCGGTCATACAATTCCGTAGTCCGTGGCGATTCGTGACCTGCCATCTGCTGCGCCACCTCCAGCCGTCCACCGTTCTTTAGATACGTCGTAATTCCGGTGGCGCGGAAACTGTGGCAATTGATGCGCGTGCGGATACCGGCTGCCGCCGCCCGGCGCCGCACCATGAGAAACACGTTCGGCTGCGCCATTGGCGTCCGTGCCGGACGGTCGTTGCGGAAGCCGGGAAAGAGCGCGTCGCCGGGCTGCAAGCCAGCCTGTGCGATCCATTCTTCGAGGAACTGCTCCAGGTTGTGGTGGCAGGGCATTTCGTTCACCTTGCCGCCTTTTTCCTGCAAACGCACCCAGCCGCGGCGTCCCTGCACGAAGTAATCGCCGGCCGTCATGGCAACGGCCGCTCCGACGCGCGCGAAGGTGTAGGCCATAAGTGCGATCAAGGCCCGGTCCCTCAGGTCAATCAGCCGCGCGGTACCGATTGAATCGAGCAGGGCGCGCATTTCGTCCGGATGCAGCACGGGCGTCTTGCCGCGGCGCTGGCTGAAGCGCGGACCGCGCACCGGAGTGGCAGGATTCGTGGGGATCGCCTGGCGCACCACCAGCCAGTCGAAGAGCGCCCGCAAGGCAGCGAGATGCTGCTTGACGGTAGGCTTGGAATGGCTTTGCAGCATGCCTTCGACATAGGCAGCGACGTGCATGGGTCCGATGGCAGCCAGCGCCAGGCCATTCGACCGGCACCAGGCTGAGAAACAGCGCACGGCATGGAAGTAGGCTCGCCGTGTATTGGCGTTGCGGATGTGCGCGGTGAAATACTCCCAAAAACTGCGCGCATCGCCAGGGTTGGCGAGAAACAAAGACGGCAGTGCGGTGTCTATCGCTTGGACCGGTAGCATCGCTTCTTATTCGATCATAGATATGCCGGCTGCTACCATCGAAAAAGTCAGCGGGTGCGACAGAAAGGAAATCGGATGGAACGAATCGACGAACTCAAACTCAAATACCAATCGGTGCTGAACCTGATCCAACAGAAGGGAGTGCGCCTGGCGCATGTGCACCTCAAGGACAACAAACTGTTTGTTCAGGGCGCCGCACCGTCGCAGGAGATCAAGAACGACATCTGGAATCAGATCAAGCTGGTGGATGGCGCATACGCCGATCTGACCTGCGATCTGACGGTGGATGCGAGCCTTGCCCCGCCTGCCGCCGCGGCCCCCGCGCCGCGCACCTACACCGTGGTGGCCGGCGATTCGCTGTGGAAGATCGCTTCTCATTTCTACAAAAACGGGGCCCAGTACCCGAAGATCATCGCCGCCAACCCAGGCAAGCTGAAGGATGAAAAGAGCGTGATTCATCCGGGCGATGTGCTGGTGATTCCCGAGTAACGATTCTCTTCCACGGCCGGATGGTTGCCCGTCCGGCCTGGCCTGCCCGAAGAAAGCGTGAAACTGACGGAACCGGAACGAGGTTGCTGCGTACTCTCCTCCTGGGAGGGCAGACGCCTTGACCGATTTACAGCGCGACTTGAAATACACACTCCGCCGGTTCGCCCGGACGCCGGTCTTCACCCTGGCGACGGTGGTGACTCTCGCCTTGGGCATCGGATCGAACACGGCGATCTTCAGCATCATCCACAGCGTGTTGTTGAAGCCGCTGCCGTTCCCCGAGCCCGAGCGGCTCATCGGAGTGTGGCAGACCGCACCAGGGGTGAACATCAAAGATCTCAATCCCTCACTCGCCGATTACGTCACCTACCGTGAGGAGTCGAAGACGTTCGCCGATGTGGCCCTCTGGAGCGCTCGATCGGCCACGGTGACGGAATTCGCCGATCCGGAACGCGTGGACGGGATCGGCGTCACCTTCCGTCTCTTGCCGATGCTGGGTGTCGAGCCAATGTTCGGGCGGCAGTTCACGGAGAAGGACCAGCACCCTAAAAGCCCCGATGTGGCGATGCTGAGCTACGGTTACTGGCAGCGGCGTTTCGGCGGAGACCGGAATGTCATCGGGCGGCGGATCATGACCGATGGCGTATCGCGGGAAATCATCGGCGTGCTGCCGCAAAGGTTCTGGTTCATGGACCGGGGGCACGATCTGATTCTTCCGCTGCGTTACGACCGCGCCAATGTACGGCTGGCGGGATATAACTTCCAGGGCATGGCGCGGCTGCGTCCGGGAGTGACCCTCGAACAGGCCAACACCGATGTGGCGCGCATGATCGCCATCGAACTGGGGCGCTTTCCTCCGCCTCCGGGAATGAGCGTGGAGATGATGAAGGACGCGCGGCTGGCGCCGAATGTGCGGTGGCTGAAGAACGATCTGCTGGGCGACATCGGCCGCAGCTTGTGGGTGGTGATGGCGACCATCGGCATCGTGCTGCTGATTGCCTGCGCCAATGTGGCCAATCTGCTGCTGGTACGCATGGAAGGCCGCGCTCAGGAGTTGGCGGTACGCGCCGCGCTCGGCGCCGGGCGTGGCCGGGTGGCTCGGGAACTACTGGTGGAAAGCCTGATACTGGCCTTGGCGGGCGGCGTGCTGGGCATGGGATTCGCCGCCGCGGCGGTCAAGGTGATTCTGAAAATGGCTCCCGTGCGCCTGCCGCGCTTCGACCAGATTGCGGTTGATGGGACGGCGGTGTTGTTCACGCTGGCACTGTCGGTGTTGGCCGGACTGGCCTTCGGCGTTTTCCCGGTGTGGAAGCATGGCGGTATTGTGGTGGCCGAATCGCTGCGCGCCGGGGGCCGCACGATGAGCGCGAGCCGCGACCGCAATTTCGCGCGTAACATGCTGACGGTGGTTCAGGTGGCGCTGGCGCTGGTGTTGCTGGTGGGGTCGGGGTTGATGATCCGGACGTTCCAATCGATGCGGCAGGTGAATCCCGGCTTCCGCGAGCCGGAGACACTCGAAACGTTGCGCATCTCGATTCCGAGGAACGTGGTGAGCAAGGATCCGGAATTGCTGCAACTGCAGCAGAACCTGGTCAATCGCCTGGCAGCTTTACCCGGTGTGAAAGCGGCGAGTCTGACCGGCTCTTTGCCCATGACGGGGACTGCGTCGCAGGATCCGATCGCCGCCAGCGACCGTACGTATCCCGCGGGCCAGATCCCGCCGTTGCGGCGCTTCTTCACCGTCGGACCGGGAGTCTTTCAGACGATGGGATCCGCCCTGGCGGCGGGCCGCGAGTATACCTGGAGCGATCTTCACGAGAAACGGCAAGTGGCGATGATTTCGGAGAGCTTTGCCCGTGAATACTGGGGGTCGGCTCAGGCGGCGGTCGGCAAACGGATCAAATCGAACCCGAACGACCCCTGGAGCGAGATCATCGGCGTGGCGGCCGATATCCGCTTCGACGGGGTGGATCAGAAGCCGCCCTCGGCTGTTTACTGGCCGCAGCGGAATACGAACTCGATGGTGTTTGTGCTGCGCACGGCTCGCGCCGGCAGCGAGAGTCTGGCCGATGAAATCCGCAAGACCGTGTGGGCGGTGAAGGCCAGCGTGCCCGTTACTGAGATGCGGACCATGGGAGAGATCTACCAGCGGTCGATGGCGCGCACCTCGTTTATGCTGACCATGCTGGCCATCAGCGGGGTGATGGCTCTACTGCTGGCGGCGGTGGGGATTTACGCGGTGATTTCCTACACCGTTGCGCAGCGCACGCGGGAGATTGGGATTCGCATGGCGCTGGGGGCGGAGCAGGGCAATCTGAAGCGGCTGTTTGTCGGCCATGGGTTGTTCTGGGGAGCGATCGGGGCGGGGGTGGGGTTGGCCGCCGCCGCGGTGCTTTCGCGGCTGATGTCCTCGCTGCTGTATGAGATCAGCCCGTTCGATCCGCTGACCTATGCGGCGGTGGCGGCGGGGTTGCTGGCGACAGCGGCAGTGGCGAGCTATCTGCCCGCCCGGCGCGTGACGAGGGTCGATCCGATGGAGGCGCTGCGTGCGGATTAGGAATGTAAGAAACGGGAACTGGAGGGTTATCCAGCTCCCGTTTGTGAGGACAGTACAGGACACGAATGAGCGAAAGCGTCTCGAACCGGGCCTCGATTTCGCACTACCCCGTAGCTCGACAAACTCAAGCCCGAACGCCGTTACCGGTGCGAATTTTGGAGCGGTAACGATGCCGGTTTTGCGGGGCATCGACGCCTGATCCGAGCGGCTTCCGGAACCCTTTCGGTTCCTTCTGCCTTCATCTAATAACGCGCAATCGGCGCGGAAAAC
>JAEUQG010000011.1 GCA_016789755.1 Bryobacterales bacterium | reverse complement strand
CGCGCGCCTTCGTTCACCAGCGCGTAGGCACAGCGTTCGACAATTTCTTCCTCGCTCGCTGGGTGTTGCGCCACCCCAACCTTTGCGGCATGCTCCGCCGCCATGGCCATCACGGCCGGGTTGGGCGTGGCCTTGCGGTCGGAGCTGTAAACAAAAAAGCCCTTTCCTGTTTTTTGCCCGTAGTGGCCCTGTTCGCAGAGAAGCGAATCGAGTTCGGGGTAGCGTACGCCCGGCTGTTCGGTATGTTTGTACTCTTTGCGGATCCGCCAGCCGACATCGAGTCCGGCGAGATCCTGCACCGCCAGCGGGCCCATCGCCATCCCGTAGCGGTACAAGGCGCTGTCCACCCGCTCGGGCGTGTTCCCCTCTTCCACCAGGAAGATGGACTCGCGGCAATAGGGGGCGAACATACGGTTGCCGATGAAGCCTCGGCAATTGCCGGCCAGGACGCCTACCTTGCGCAGCTTCTTGGCGATATCCATGGAAGTGGCGATGACCGTCGCCGACGTTGCCTTGCCGCGCACGATTTCCAGCAGGCGCATGACATTGGCGGGCGAGAAGAAGTGATGCCCGATCACCGATTCGGGGCGCCGGGTGACAGCGGCGATAGCGTCGATATCGAGGGTGGACGTGTTGGAAGCGAGGATGGCGCCGGGCTTGGCGATGGAGTCGATCTCAGCGAAGACACTCTTCTTCAGCTCCATGTTCTCGAATACCGCTTCCACGACAATATCGGCCTCGTCGAATCCATCCCACGTCAGTTGCGGGGTGATCAGCGCGAGGCGCTGTTCGGCCGATTGCGGTGTGAGCCGGCCCTTTTTCACGGAATTTTCGTAGTTCTTGCGAATGGTGGCCATGCCGCGCTCCAAGGCCTCCGCCGAGGATTCCTTGAGGCGCACGGCAATGCCCGCGTTGGCGTACACCATGGCGATGCCTCCGCCCATCGTGCCGGCGCCGATGATCGCGGCCTGGCGCACCGGCAGCACGGGAACATCCTTGCCGATTCCTGGGATCTTCGAAACCGTGCGTTCGCCGAAGAAGGCGTGAATGAGTCCCTTCGATTGATCGCCCGCGAGGCAGGCTTCAAATAACTCCGCCTCCTTGCGGCAGCCTTCGCGGAAGGGGAGACGCCACGCGGCATCGACGGCATCGATGGCGGCATGAGGCGCGGTCTGCCCACGCATTCTCTTGTTGGCCCCATCGCGAGCAGCCGCGATGGCCGCTTCATTCGCCGCGGCATCGGCCAGTTTCTCCCGTCGCTCACTGGTTTTCGGGGGAGTGCGTCCGGCCACGCTTTGGGCAAACGCCACGGCGCCCCCGCGCAGGTCGCCTTCCACGATGCTGTCGAAGATGCCGGCATCGCGGGCCTGCGCGGCGGTGATAGGATCGCCAAACGCGCACATCGTCACCGCGGCAGCCACGCCCGCCAGGCGAGGCAGGCGCTGCGTCCCTTCTCCGCCCGGGATGATGCCAAGCTTCACTTCAGGCTGCCCCGCCTGGGCCGTTGCCACCGCCACCCGGTAATGACAGGCCATCGCGACCTCCAGACCGCCGCCGAGAGCGGTACCGTGGATCGCGGCCACCACGGGTTTGGGGCTCTCTTCCAATTCCGAGAGCAGTGCCATGATGGGCCCGAGTCCGCCGCCCTGTCCGGCGTGGATCTTCTCAAACTCGCGAATATCGGCGCCGGCGATAAAGGTGCGCCCGCCGCCGGTAAGAACGATAGCGCGCACGGCGGGGTCGGCGTTCGCCGCTCGCAGTCCCTCCGCAATCCCTTCGGGCACTCCGGGGCTCAGAGCGTTAACCGGAGGATTCTCCACGGTGAGCACAGCGACATCTTGATCGATTTGATAGTTGACGAGGTTGGGCATTTGACCTTTCGATGATACCGGAATCGGCGCGCGGCGGACTGTTATGCTTACTGATGCATGGACGTGATGGAACAGGCTGCCGCTCTCGCCGCGCAAGGGAAAGTTGGCAGCGCAATCGACCTCCTGGAACAGGCCGTGGCAATGGGCGATGAGAGCGCTGAGATCTGCATCTACATCGCCACCCTTTGCCACTCGATCAGCGAAATGCGGGCCTTTGCCAACTGGTGCCACGAAGCGATTCGCATCGATCCATCGAACGCCGAACCGCATTTTCTCCTGGGCCGCGAACTGCACCGCACGCGGCGCTGGGAAGAAGCGGAGGAAACGCTCAGCGTCGCTCTGCGCATGCCCACCCTGCGCACGGAACAACGGACCGAAGCGCAAGCGTTGCACGCGGAAGCAGCCGCGGAGCACCAGCGTCATCGCGCCGCCAACCCAGGATTCTCTAACATCTAAAATGATCCCGGTCAAAGGCATATTCGAAACCCATCTCACGGTCACCGATCTGGGCCGTGCCATGCGCTTCTATGGACAGACGTTAGGCTTGGAACTCGCCACCCACATCGAAGCCCGGCGGGTGGCGTTCTACTGGCTCGGCGGGCGAGGCAAGACGATGCTCGGGATTTGGGAGACAGGCTCGGTGCCGCAACGCATGAGCCTCCACACGGCCTTCGATGTGTCGCTCGAAGACTTGCTGGCCGCCCCGGCACGGTTGCGCGAGGCCGGAATCACGCCCCTCGACCTTGCCGGCAACCCCACCGGCGAACCGGTTGTGCTGGCGTGGATGCCCGCGGCCTCCATTTATTTCTACGACCAGGACGGCAATCAACTCGAGTACATCGCCATGCTGGAAGATCAGCCGCAGCCACAGCGGGGAGTGGTTCCATGGAGCCAGTGGCGGTGACCGCTCAGAACTCCGGCACGGTGTTGCGGATGGTGACAAAGCGGACGAGGTAACCGGCCAACTGGCCACCCAGAAAATCCACCTCCGCAATGGCGCCCTGACGCACGCCGGGACGCTCCAACTGATCGAACACCAGATTGCCGAGGGAATAGAAGATCACTCCATCCTTATACCGTTCGGCCGGCTGAAAGACATGGGGATGATGGCCCGCCACCACCGAAGCGCCGGCATCGATGGCGGCGCGGGCAAAGCGGATCTGCTGCGCATTGGGGCGCGGCGCGTATTCCACGCCGGCATGCATGGAGACGATCACGGCATCGCACTTGGCGCGCAACGCGGCGATGTCCGCGGCAACGGTGGCCGGGTTCATCATGGCAACGCGCGGATCGTCCTCCATGTGGTTGCCGTTGCGTTGATCGAACGTATAGGCGAGGATTCCGAAACGCACGCCCTGCCGTTCGATGACGACACCCTCATGCTTCTCCGCGCTGTCCCGAAGCGTGCCGGCGGCGGCAATGCCGTGCTTGGCCAAGAGGTCCAAGGTGAACCGCATGCCCTGCGGGCCCGCGTCGCGGGAATGGTTGTTGGCGGTCGAGACCACGTCGATTCCCGCCGCCAGCAGTCCCTCCACCATCGATGGATGGGTGCGGAAAACCATGCGGTTTTCGAAGAACGGGCCGGTCTCCGCAAACGGCGATTCCAGGTTCGCGAACGCCAGATCGGCTTCGCGGAAGACTGAGGCGATTTTGTGAAAGGGCCATGCGGCATCCTTGTGCTGCTGCGCGGCCATCCACACAAAGCGCGCCAGCATGATGTCTCCCCCAAGCACCACTCGCACTGGGCGCTTCGGCTGCGTTTGCCCGAACGCCGCCAGAGCCAGCAGGGCTCCGGAGATGACATGCCTCATATGTCGGTGAGCGCCGCGGCGGCACCGTCGACAAACCACGTAACATGGCGTCCATGATGGGAAATCAACTGCGCGGGATAGGTCATCGGATCGTAAGGAGCTTCCATGACGTTGCGGATGGGCTCGGCCTTGTCTTCGCCGCCCGCGAGCACGACGATGTGTTTCGCATTGAGCAAAACCCCCGGTAAGAGCGTGACCCGCCACTTCGCCAGCTTCTCCACGTAGACCGATGAGGCGATGTCCTCGCGATTGCCGATCAACGGCTCGCCTGGAAAGAGGCTGGCGATATGCGCGTCCGCGCCGATGCCCAGATGTACGACATCGAAATGCGGCAACTCCCCGCCCGCAAGAGAGAAGACATCTTCCACTTCCTGTGAGTAATTCTCGGCGGCCACGTCGGGCCGCAGTTCGCCATGGATGCGGTGGATGTTGCGAAGGGGAACATGGGCGGGCTTGAGGAACAACTCCTCAGCCGCAAGGAAATTGCTCTCCGGGTCGGACGGCGGCGCCATCCGTTCATCCACCCAGAACACATGCACCTGCTTCCAATCGAATCCGCTTTCGGCAAGCGCGCGAAACAACGGCTTCGGCGTCGACCCGCCGGAAAGGGCGATCTTGGCCAAACCGTGGCCGGAAACCGCTTCTTCCAACGAAGGCAGTATGTTGCGGCAGCAGGCTTCCGCCGCCTTGTCGATCGATGAATACGTGTGCCAGTGCATGCTCATGGCTATCCTCCCGCAAGCGCGATGGCCCCCGGCAACACGTCTTCAAACACAGTGTCGCGTTGTTGGATGGCGAGTTCGCGGCGAACCAACTCCCACTCGGATGATACGGCGAAAGCGCGATGACAGACAATTCCCTCCGAACGGTAGTGGAGCGCGCCGCCGCGATGCGTGAACTGCAGATGAACGCCGTCGCCTTCGAGTTCCACGCTCTCCACGGCGGCCGGCTGCGATCCGGCACGGAACTCGACGCCCGCCCGCATACCGATGCCGCGCATCAGCCAGGCGCCCAGGTAGAAGGCCCCTGAACCGGGCTTGCCTGCGCCATGCGTGATGCGGATGTGGCCTAACCTGGGAAGCGCCGCTCGTGTGCCCGGGTCATCGAAGGCGGAGGCAATGGCTTCGCGCCATTCGGTGATGGCCGTCCAAGCCAAGTCGTCGATCGCGTACCCCTGTGCCCGATGATTGGCGATTAACTCCATGGCATCGACCGCGCGCCTGGCCCGCCGTGAATCGGCCACAACCTTGCCGGCCAGGCGCAGCAACGGATCGAAGCCGCGCAGCGCGAACAGATGCAGGCTGCGGCAAACCAGCACGACGGGCAAATCGGGAGCAATCAGGCCGAGCGCCACCCGCGGCAACTCCGCCAGACCCGCTTCGCTCGCGCGCAGTTCAACCTGTTCGCAGCAGATCTGCTGGCGGCGTCCGAAGGGTTTCCAGCAAAGCGCGGTGACGCGGGAATCGAGGCCCTCATCCTCTCCATCGCGAATGCGCAGCACAATGGCCCGGCTCGGATGAGCATGCATCACTTCCATCACCATTTCGGCAAGGATACCGGCGTCCTCTTCTTCATCGGCGGCAATCAGTAGCGTCATCGTGCAGGCCCGCAGCGTACCGCTGTCATCGGTCTTGCCGTGGCCCGTCCACAGTTCCGCCAGGTCTTTGAGAATCTTCTCCGGAGTGACGGCGCTCATCATGGAATCCTCCATGTGTGCCCGCGCCGGGCGAGCATTTCTTCGCTGCAGCGCGGTCCCCATGTGCCCGCCTCGTAGTTGGGCAGGTCGAATTTCGTATCGGCCCAAAGATCCAGAATAGGCTGTACCGCCTGCCAGCTTGCGTCCACCATGTCCTGGCGCGTGTACAATGTCGCATCGCCGGTGATGGCATCGAGCAGCAGCGTTTCGTATGCCGTGGGCGTGCGTACGCCAAAACTGGATCCGTAGTTGAAATCCATCGAAACCGGGCGCAGCCGCATCCCTTCCCCGGGGTTCTTCGACAGGAAGCGAAGCGAGATCCCTTCTTCGGGCTGTATGCGAATGATCAGCAGATTGGGCTGGGGTCCGTGCGAGTTGTCGCGGGAAAAGATGCTCAGCGGCGCCGTGTTGAAGTGGATCGCGATATCGGTCACGCGCTTCGGCATCCGCTTCCCCGTGCGGATGTAAAAGGGCACTCCCGCCCACCGCCAGTTATCGACGAAGAAGGTGACTGCGGCGTAGGTGTCGGTTTGCGCCTCCGGATCGACGCCGGGTTCCTGCCGGAATCCGCGCAGATCCTGCCCTCCGATGCGGCCCGGCCCGTACTGGCCTTTGACCGCGTGCGTGGAAAGCTCGTCTTCCTTCAACGGGCGGATGGACCGCAGCAGCTTGGCCCGCTCATCGCGCACGGAGTTCGGCTCGAACATCGCCGAAGGCTCCATCGCGATGGTCGCCATCACCTGGAGCAAGTGATTCTGGATCATGTCCCGCAGTGCGCCGGAGCCCTGATAATAGGCGCCGCGGCCTTCGACGCCGATCGATTCCGCCGCCGTGATCTGCACATGATTCACGTAGCGGCGGTTCCACAACGGCTCAAAGATCCCGTTGGCAAAGCGGAAGGCGAGTACGTTCTGAACGGTCTCCTTACCCAAATAATGATCGATGCGATAAATTTCCTGCTCCGGAAAAACGCGCTGCAGTTTGCCGTTGAGCTGGCGCGCTGTATGCAGATCGTATCCGAAGGGCTTTTCCACCACGACTCGCCGCCAACCGCTGCCGTGCGCCAGCCCGGCCCCTTCCAGGCCCTGCACCACCGGCTCATAGTGGCTGGGCTGCGTAGACAGATAGAAGAGAATGTTGCCGGCCGTTCGCGCTTCGTGCTGTTTCAGACGCGCCGCCAGTTCCGAATAGAAATTAGCGTCCTGCAAATCGCCCGCGACGTAGTAGAGCGAACGCGCGAACTCCTCCCAAAGCTCTTCCTCGAACGGGCTCTCTTCGAGAAACTGCTGGACCGCGGATTTCATGCGTTCGCGGTATTCATCGTCGCTCATGGCCGTGCGCGAATTACCGTATATCACGTAGCCCGCGGGGAGCCGGCGTTCATAGGCGAGCCGGTACAGCGCCGGAATCAGCTTCCGCTTCGTCAAATCGCCG
>JAEUQG010000562.1 GCA_016789755.1 Bryobacterales bacterium | reverse complement strand
CCCCGCCGTCATCGTCGCTGCCTTCTTCGCCCGTTACGTCTCTTCCCGCCTCGGCGCCATCATCCGTTACGCCGGCGCCCTCGCCGACGGAAAGTTCGAAGAACGCCTGCCTAAGCCGCGCCGCGACGAACTCGGCCTGCTCGAGCGAAAACTCAATGAAACCGGTGAAAAACTCCAGCACACCGTCGAACAGTTGCACCGCGAACATGTGGAATTGGAGAAACTCGAGCGCGTCCGGAAAGACTTCGTCATCAACGTCTCGCACGAACTCCGCACGCCCCTCGCCTCTATCCAGGGCTACACCGAAACTCTACTCGACGGCGCGCTCCACGACACCGCCAACAACGTTAAGTTCCTCTCCATCATCCGCCAGAACGCCGAACGCCTCGGCCGCCTCACCGCCGACCTCCTCACCCTCTCCCGTATCGAACTCAAGACTCAGAAACTGCAGCCCGAATCCTACTACCTCAACGCCCTCGTCCAGGATTGCGTCGATTCTATCATGCCCATCGCCGCCAAAAAACGAATCCGGATTCTGGTCGAACCAGCCCCCGTCAAATCGGAGGTCTACTGCGACAGCGAGGCAGTCCATCAGATTCTCAGCAACCTCCTCGACAACGCCATCAAATACACCCCGGAAGGCGGCGCCATCCACGTCTCAAGCCTCCGCAAATCCAGCCTCATGGAAGTCGCCGTCCGCGACACGGGCATCGGCATCCCCGAAGAAGATCAGCCGCGTCTGTTCGAACGCTTCTATCGTGTCGACAAGGCCCGCTCCCGCGAGTTGGGCGGCACCGGTCTCGGCCTCGCCATCGTCAAGCATCTCGCCAAAGCCATGGGCGGCGAAGTCGGCGTCCGCAGCCAGCATGGCGATGGCGCCACCTTTTGGTTCACTCTCCCCATTCGCCTCATCGAGCCTACTCTCGATGACACCCGTCAAGGACAGTTAACCGCTCTGTAATGTTTCTGTAACTGACTACGAGGTAAGTTCAGATTTTATGAAGAAGATCGCACTCATTGAAGACGACGCCGATCTGTTTGCCCTCCTCAAGTACAACCTGGAAAAGGAAGGCTTCGCCATGGTCGGCATGCAGACGGGCAAGGGCGCCATCGAGCTCTGCCGCCGCGAGCGCCCAGACCTCATCCTCCTCGACATCATGCTCCCCGATTCCGACGGCCTGGATATTTGCAAGGGCATTCGCGCCCATCCCGAACTCGCCCACATCCCCGTCATCTTCCTCACCGCGCGCGCCTCGGAAACCGACCGCATCGTCGGACTCGAACTGGGCGCCAACGACTATATCGTCAAGCCCTTTTTTATCCGCGAACTCATCGCCCGCATCAAGATCCAGTTCCGCGGCCAGCAAACCGCCCAGCGCGCCCTCAAGGCCGGCAGCCTCGAACTCGACCGCACCAGTTGCCGCGTCAACCTCAATGGCGAATCGCTCGCTCTTACCGCCACTGAGTTCCGCCTTCTCGAATTCCTCATGAGCCGCCCCGGTGTCGTCTTCAGCCGCGAACAACTGCTCGACGCCGTCTGGGGCCATGATCGCGCCGTCACTGACCGCACTGTCGATGTCTACATTCTCCGCCTGCGCCAGAAGATTGAGCCCGACACCGCCAACCCCACCTTTATTCGCAGCGTGCGCGGCTTCGGCTACAGCTTCAACGAGAAAATCGAAGTCGGCGCCCCCGCCTAACGCGCCGCCCGCAGCTTCGGCGCTGCCATATACCCAACAATGCGGTCCTTCCGCACTTCGTTCACTACGATCTCGTAAGGCATCCGCGCCCGGGCCAGATAAAACTGCACCGGCTCATTGATATTTCGATCTTTCTTCTCCACCGTCTTATCGTTCGCGATCAGCTCGATCGTAAACCGGTTCCGCTTCTGATCCGACTTCCGCAGCAGCATCGACACATCCCCCACACGTTGCGGCGACTTCGTTTTCGGCAGATCGAACTCGATGTAGTCCCTGTCCCCCAACGCCCGCAACGCCGCCAGTTCCTTCGCATTCGTCGCGATCAACCCGCTCTGCAAACCCATATCCCCACGCACGCTGCGCAACTCAGACAGCGTCCGGTCAACATCCGTCCGTGCCTGATTCACCCCAGCCCGTACCGCCGATACATCGCTCGCGATGCCCGAGACGCGTTGCTCCGTTGTATCCGCCACATTCCGCATCTCGCCTAATTGCGTGCTCAACACTCGGTGTTGCTCCTGCAACGCCGCCGCTTGATTGCGCAGCCGCTTCGCTAAATCGTCCGAATACCGCTTCGCCGCCGAAGAAGCATTCGATGCCACCGTCTCCGCCTGCGCCGAACGCGCGCCCGTTTCCTCGATCTCGCGCCGCAAATCCGCCACCGTCCGCTGGTACTCTTCCTCTTTCACCATCGCGTTGCGCTGCACCTTCACTAACTCGTTCTTGAAGGCAGTCCGCGTCTGGCGAAGCTCTTCCTCGATATCGTTCGAACGGCTGTGCAGGTAGAGATTACTTCCGATGAGTGTGAAACAAAGCGTGAGTGCTGCTACGGCGGGCAGATTCAAGTGGCGGGTGATGGAATCAACCTTGGGTTCCGGTTCAGTGTGCAAGAAATAACTGAGACAGGCAAGCCGCTCAAGACGGTAGGCCTTTCGCCGCCTGCCTGCCTTTCTCCCCGTGCCTCTTCTTTTGCAGTTCCCGTGCCAAACGCTAAGTCGTTGAAAACATGTTGACCATCGATTGTTTCAAGCAAGGACTAGGAAAAAGGTACCTAAGGGTCATAAGACGGATGGAAACTTTTACCACCTCCTCTCCATCCTCCTCTCCATCCTCCTATCCATCCTTGCCCCCAACCCCTATCCTGTGATACAGCTTGCAACATGCAAATCCTGCTTCTTGGTCTTTTTTCCATCACGCTCTTAGCGCAGGATCCCCGCGGATTCATCAACGGCCAGATCTCCGATACCAGCGGCGCCGTCGTCCCCAACGCCGCCATCGCCCTCACCCACACCCGCACCGGCGTCACTGTACGCTTCACCTCCAACCAGGAAGGCCTCTTCGACGCCAACTACCTCCCCACCGGCGATTACCGCATGCAGGTCGAATTCGCCGGTTTTAAGACCTTCACCCGTTCCAACATTGACCTCCGCATCGGTGACCGCCTCCGCATCGACGTCACCCTCGAACCGGGCAGCAACACCGAGAGCATTCAAGTCACCGCCGAATCGCCCGTGCTCGAAACCACCAACGCCACCGTCGGCCAGGTCATCGACCGCAAGGTCCTCGAGAACATGCCCATGCGCTCCGGCAACGTCGCTTGGCTTTACTCCCTCGCCCCTGGCACCACCCTCGCCTCGCTTCCCTACGACGGCCCCTGGAACATCGATCAATCGAGCGCCGTGCGCGTCGGCGGCACCGGACTCGGCGGCGTCGACTACAACGTCGATGGCGTCTCCAACAATGCTTACGGCGGCCGCACGGCGTTCATCCCCCCCGCCGACATGGTCGACGAAGTCCGCGTCGATACCGCCAGCTACGATGCCGCCGTCGGCCACACCACCGGAGGCCAGATCAACATCTCCATGAAATCCGGCGGCAACGATTTTCACGGCACGCTCGGCGGATTCCTCTCGAGTGGCCCTATGATGACCCGCAACTTCTTCACCAACGGTTTCATCTTCAACCCCGCCACCGGGCCCATCACCGGCGAGAAAATCAAGAACAACACGCCCTTCACCCGCTGGCTCCGCTATAGCGCCGCCGTCGGCGGTCCTGTCTACATCCCCAAACTCTACAACGGCAAAAACCGCACCTTCTGGCAATTCGGATTTCAGGCCCATAACCGGCTCCGCACCGTTGCCGGCCAATCTTCCGTTCCCACTGAGGCCATGCGGGCAGGCGATTTCTCGGCTCTGCTCGCAACCAGCAACCAGTATCAGATCTTCGATCCATTCTCCACGCGGGCCGAAGGCGCCCGTTTCCGCCGCGATCCGCTGCCGGGCAACTTGGTCCCTCGCGCGCGCATCTCCGCCGACGCCGCCCGCTACTTCAAGTACTTCCCCCTTCCCAACGCCTCTGGCACCTCAGATTTCACCAACAATTACGTCCGCGCACGCCCCGACAAGCAGGACCTCTACCAACCCATCGTCCGCATCGATCACAACGTCAGCGAACGCTGGCGCACCTTCTTCCGATATTCCCAGTCCATCTTCAACGGCAACTTCGATCAGTGGATCCCCGACAGCAATGTCCGCGGCCGCCTGCGCAAACGCCCCCATCGCGGCTACGCCCTCGATAACGTCATCATGCTGAACTCCACCATGACCCTCGATGTCCGCTACGGCTTCACCTGGTTCAGTGAAAAGCAGGGCTTCGTCAATCAGGGCTACAACCTCGGCGAATTCGGCTACCCCTCCGCCCTCGTCTCCCAACTCGATCCCCGCGGCGTTACGTTCCCCCTCGTCACCGTAAACGGCGGCGTCCTTCCTCTCGGCAACGACGGCGGCTTCGATGAGCGTTACTACACCCACTCCCTTCTCACCGTCTTCAACTGGACCCGCGCCAGCCACACCCTCAAATTCGGCTTCGATGGCCGCCTCTCCTACGACAACAGCGTCACCTATGGGAACGTCGCCCCGGCCCTCACCTTCGGCGATGTCTACACCCGCGGCCCCCTCGACAATTCCCCCGGCTCACCCGCCTTCGGCCAGAGTTTCGCCAGCCTCCTCTATGGCATCCCCACCGCCGGCGGCGTCGACATCAATGATTCCCGCGCCGAAAAAAGCCCCTTCCACTCCCTGTTCGTTCAGGACGACTGGCGCATGACCAAAACATTCACCCTCAATCTTGGTTTGCGCTGGGAATACGAAGGCCCCCTCGTCGAACGCTTCAACCGCTCCACTTCCGACTTCGATTTCCGCACCGCAAACCCCATCGAAGCCCAGGCCCGCGCCAACTACGCGCGCTCCCCAATCCCCGAAATCGCCCCCGCCAGCTTCCGCACCGCCGGCGGCCTCACCTTCCTCGGCCTCAACGGCGCCTCCCGCCAGTTCCGCCCGCCCTTCCACAAAGCCTTCATGCCCCGCATTGGCTTCGCCTGGAACATTCAGCCCAAAGTTGTCATGCGCGCCGGCGCCGGCATCTTCTACGGACTCCTCGGAGCCGACTTCTCCGATGTCCCGCAACCCGGCTTCAACCAGCGCACCAACCTCATCGCCTCCAACGACAACGGACTCACCTACGCCGCTTCGCTCACCAATCCCTTCCCCACCGGAATCGAACGGCCCGCCGGCGCCTCGCAAGGCCTCACCACCTTCCTCGGCCGCGGCCCCGGCTTCACCGCCGCCGACGGACGCCGTCCCTACACCCAGCGCTGGAGCTACTCCATTCAATTCGAACCCGCATCGCGCAGCGTCGTCGAAATCGGCTACCAGGGTAACCGCGCCACACGCCTTCGCGTCGGCACCCCCTTCAATCCCATCCCGATTCAGTACCTCAGCACCAGCCCAGTGCGCGACAACACTGCCATCAACTTCCTCACCGCCGCCGTCCCCAACCCCTTCCGCGCCATCGACGGCTTCCGCGGCACGGCCTTCTTCACCAACGCCAACACCACCCGCGCCCAGCTCCTGCGCCCGCTGCCCCACTTCGGCGATCTCAGCACCGGACTCCCCGCCGGCGCATCCTGGTATCACGCCTTCACTGCCCGCTTTGAACGCCGCTTCACCCAAGGCATGTTGTTGCAAGCCAACTACACTTGGTCCAAAGCCATGGAGGCCGTGCAATACCTCAACCCCACCGATTCCATTCCCACCCACATCATCTCCGACCTCGACCGTACCCAGCGCCTCACCTTCGCCGCTATGTACGAACTCCCCTTCGGACGCGGCAAGCACTTCGGCGGAACCATGCCCCGCTGGCTCGACACCGTCGCCGGCGGCTGGCAGATCCAGGCCCTCTACCAAGGGCAAACAGGCGCGCCCCTCAGCTTCGCCAACGTCATCTACAACGGCACGCACACCGATCTCGCCGAGTCCAACCAGAGCCTCCAGCGCTGGTTCAGAACCGATAACTTCGAACGCCGCGCCGCCTTCCAGCTCGATCAGAACATCCGCACCTTCCCCCTCCGCATCGCCAATGTCCGCGCCTACGGCATCAACGTCTGGGACATGTCCATTCAGAAGAACATCCAGATCTTCGACAAACTTCGCGTCCAACTGCGCGGCGAAGCCGAAGGCGCCACTAACACCCCCAACTTCTCCCCGCCTAACACCGCGCCCACCAACACGCTGTTCGGCTCCGTCACCACCACTCAGACCGGCCAGGAGGAGCGCCGCATCTTCGCCGGCATCAAGATCATTTTTTGATTCCGGCTTGCACACGCCTTGCGCCTCGGACTATCCTGGTTAGTCCATAAAAGATAATCATGTCTCCTAACGGGCAACCGAGGGAAAGCATTACTGTCTTCTTCCCCGCCTATAACGACGCGCCATCCCTTCCGGATTTGCTCGCCCGCACCTTTGCCGTCCTCCACGCCCACTTCCCCATCCACGAAGTCATCGTCGTCAACGACGGCAGCCAAGACGATACCGCCGCCGTCCTCGATCGCCTTCGCAAAAAATATCCCTCCCTTCGCGTCGTCACCCACCCCGAAAACCGCGGCTACGGCGCCGCACTCCGCACCGGCTTCGCCTCCGCCAAAAACGACCTCGTCTTTTACACCGATGGCGACGGTCAGTACGACCCTTCCGAACTCATCCGCCTCTACCAACGCCTCCAACCCGCCACGGGATTCGTCAACGGTTACAAGCTCCAGCGCAACGACCCCTGGCACCGCATCGCCATCGGCAGAATCTACAACCAGTTCGCCCGGGCTCTCTTCGGCGTTCGCATCCGCGACATCGACTGCGATTTCCGCCTCATCCGCCGCCCTCTTCTCGATAACCTCGAGCTGTCCTCCACCAGCGGAACCATCTGTGTCGAACTCGTCCGCAAACTCGAATTGAGCGGCTGGGACGTCGAAGAGGTCGGCGTTCATCACTATCCCAGGCTCCACGGACGCTCCCAATTCTTCCGCCTCCGCAGCCTCTTCGCTACCCTGCAACAGCTCATTCGCCTCCGCGTGCGATTATGGACGGGCGGCGCCAAGGGATTCCTTCATCGATGCCTGTACCTATAGTCAATTTCCGGCCCATCCTCGAGGCCACCGAGCTTGCAGTCGCCAAGAACCTGCAACAGTTGATGGACCGCCAGTGGTTCATCCTCGGCGAGCAGGTGCGCTCCTTCGAACACGAATTCGCCGCCACCCTCAACACCGCTGAAACCATCGGAGTTGGCAACGGCACCGACGCCATCCAACTCTGCCTCCGCGCCGCCGGCATCGCCTCGTCCAAACAGGAGGTCCTCACCACCGCTCTCACCGCACCCTTCAGCGGCATCGGCATCCTCGCCGCCGGAGCCTCCATCCGCTTCGCCGACGTCAACCCCCGCACCCTCCAAATCGATCCCGATGACGCCGGCAATCGCCTCCGCAAATCGTCAGCCGCCCTCATACCCGTCCATCTCTATGGACAGCCCTGCTCCATCGACCGCTTCTCCCGCCTCGCCCGCGACCGGAAACTCACACTCATCCAGGACGCCTGCCAGGCCCACGGGGCATCCTTCCGCGGTAAGCCGTTCACCGCCTTCTCGCCCTACGTCGCCTACAGTTTCTATCCAACCAAGAACCTCGGCTGCCTCGGCGACGGAGGCGCCATCGCCACCAGTCGCAAACCCGTCGCCAAACTCCTCCGCGAACTGCGCGATGGCGGACGCCGCGGCGGCCAGGTCACCTACCGCCCCGGCATCAACTCCCGTCTCGACGAACTGCACGCCTGCTACCTGCGCGCCTTCCTTCCGCACCTTGCCGAATGGAATGGCCACCGCCGCGCCATCGCCGCCTTCTACGATCAGGCGCTGCACGATTGCCCCGGCGTCCAACTCATTGAGCGCACCGAGGACTCCGTCTGCCACCTCTACGTCATCCGCGCCGCCAAACGCGATAAACTCCGCGCCTTTCTTTCCTCCAAGGGCGTCGGCGCCGGCATCCACTACCCCGTCCCCATGCATCTCCATCCCACCTTCGCCGCCGCCCGCCAAAAAAAGGGCGATCTCCCCCACGCCGAACGCGCCTGCCGCGAAATTCTCTCCCTCCCCATCTGGCCCTACATGCCCCAATCTGCCGCCCGTGAAGTGGCGGAACGCGTCCGCGAGTACTATCGTGGAAGTACAAGACATAAAGGGTGAAAGATCTGTGCCGTACAAGAATGTCCCTGTATTGATCACTGGCGGCCTCGGCTTCATCGGCAGCAACCTCGCCATCCGTCTCGTCGAAGCCGGTGCCCGAGTCGCCATCGCCGATCCCCAAATCGCCGGCTGCGGCGCCAATCTCCACAACATCGCACCCGTTGCCGGTCGCATCCAACTCATCCCCACCGACATCGGCGATGCAGATCAATTCGCCTCCACCATCCGCGAAGCCAAAATCATCTTCAACCTCGCCGGCGAAATCAGCCACATCCATTCCATGGAGTTCCCTGAGCGCGACCTCCTCATCAACACCGTCGCCCAACTCCGCTTCCTCCAGGCCTGCGCCCGCTACAACCCCGGCGTCCGCATCGTCTACGCCGGCACGCGGCAGGTCTACGGCAAGCCCGACTACCTCCCCATGGATGAGCGTCACCCCGTGCGCCCCATCGATTTCAACGGCGTTCATAAGTACGCCGCCAACATGTATCACGCCATGCTCAGCCGCAGCGGCCACATCGACGCCATCGTACTCCGCCTCACCAATGTCTACGGCCCCCGCATGTCCCTCGCCATCCCCTGCCAGGGTTTCCTCAGCACCTTCCTCCGCCTCGTCCTCACCGGCAAAGGCCTCCAGGTCTTCGGCGACGGCAAGCAACTCCGCGATCCCGTCTTCGTCGACGACGCTGTCGAAGCCTTCCTCCTCGCCGGCACAGCGCCCAGCCCCAGCGAGCGCACCATCAACGTCGGCGGCCCCGAAGCCCTGCCCCTTCGCCAGATCGCCGAACTCTGCGCCAAACATGGCGGCGATCTCCCCGTCGCGTTCCGTCCTTTTCCCGATGACCGCGCCGTCATCGACATCGGCAGCTATTCCACCGATTCCTCGCTCTTCGAAACCACGTTCGGTTGGAAGCCCGGCGTCCGCTTCGAAGACGGCCTGCTCAGCACCCTCGCCTGGTACCGCGCCGAACTCCATCACTATCTTGACCCCGCCAATCCCCAGCCCTTCTGCTCACTGCCCGAACATCAAGGCGTGCAGCACCGGCTCATGTACGCCGCCGTATGATGAACCCGGCGGAATTCGCCAACATCGCCGCTATCGAAGAGAATTTCTGGTGGTTCCGCGGCATGCGCCGCATCCTCTTCCGCCTCCTCGATCCCATCGCCGCCCAACGCAACTTCCAAACCGTGCTCGAAGCCGGATGCGGCACCGGCCACCTCTCGCGCCTGCTCGAGCAGCGCTACCAATGGCGCATGGTCCCCGTCGATCTCGCCCCCGAAGGCCTCGATTACGGCAAATCGCTCGGCGTCCAACGCATGACCCAAGCCGATGTCGCCGCCCTCCCTTTCCCCGATAACGCCTTCGACGCCACCCTCTCCATGGACGTCATCGTCCACTTCCCGCGCGGCCAGGAACATCGTCCGTTCTCGGAATTCGTGCGCGTCACCAAACCCGGCGGCCTCCTCGTCATTCGCGTCTCCGCACTCGACATCCTCCGCAGCCGTCACTCCCGGTTCGCCCACGAGCGCCAGCGCTTCACCCGCTCCCGCCTCCTCCAACTCGCCGCCGCCCACAATCTGCGAGTCCATCGCTGCACCTACCTCAACTCCCTTCTCTCTCCCGTCGCCTTCGCCAAGTTCCGCCTTTACGAACCCTTCCTCTCTTCCCCGCCCGAAAGCGGAGTCCAGCCAGTCGCGCCATGGCTCGACAATCTGTTATATATGCCTCTTGCACTGGAGGCACAATGGTTGGCAGCAGGCCTGAACTTTCCCCTGGGACAATCCCTCATTCTGATCGCCGGCAAGCCATGAAAGGCGCCTCGCAACGCCTCGTCTCGCTCGACATCTTCCGCGGCATGACCATCGCCGCCATGATGCTCGTCAACAACGCTGGCGGCTTCCCCGAAGTCTATTCCCCCCTCAAACACGCCGCCTGGCATGGCTGGACATTCACCGACACCGTCTTCCCCTTCTTCCTCTGGATCTGCGGCGTCGCCATGACCCTCTCCTTCGCCAAACGCGTCGAGACCGGCGCGGACCCCGCCAAACTCACCCTCCACAGCCTCCGCCGCGGTGCTACCATCTTCGCCCTCGGCCTGCTCCTCAACGGCTTCCCCTACTACAACCTCGCCACCATCCGCATCCCCGGAGTCCTCCAGCGCATCGGCCTCTGCTACGCCATCGGCGCCGTCATCTTCCTCTACACCTCGCCGCGCGTGCAGGCTTGGATCGCCGCCGCCTGCCTTTCCCTCTATTGGGCCCTCTGGTCCTGGGTCCCTGTCCCCAACTGCGGAGCCGGCTCGCTCGATCGCGATTGCAACCTCGAACATTTCATCGACGGAATGTTTCTGTCCGGACACATGTGGTCCGCCACCAAAACCTGGGACCCCGAAGGCATTGTCAGCACCATCCCCGCCATCGCCACCATCCTGTTCGGCATCCTCACCGGCCATCTGCTCCGCGCCGCCATGCCTGCCCTCGAAAAGCTCTCCTGGATGTTCTTCACCGGCAACCTGCTGCTCTTCGCCGGCCTCTTCTGGGACAAACTTCTCCCCATCAACAAGAACATCTGGACCAGTTCCTACGCCGTCTTCATGGCCGGCATGGCCCTCGTCGTCTTCGCCTGCTGTTACTGGCTCGCCGATTACAACGGCTGGAAACGCTGGGGACGCCCCTTTGAAATCTACGGCTCCAATGCCATCGCCGTCTACGTGCTGGCCGGCTTGATCGCCCGCATCATCGGCATGCTCGGCTGGCGCAAGCCCATCTACGAAAGCCTGCTTTCCATCGCCTCGCCCATAAACGCTTCCCTGCTCTACGGGTTGCTGCACGTCACGTTGCTTTACTGCATCGCCTGGGCTCTCTACAAAAAAGGATGGTTCCTCAAAGTATGAACATCGACCGCCGCTCGTTCCTGCTCTCTTCGTTGAGCGCAGCCGCCGCCAATGGCCAATCGCGTCCACGCAATGTGCTCTTCATCGCCGCCGACGACTTGAACGACGACATGAGCACCTTCGGCCACCAACTGGTCCGCACCCCCAACATCGATCGCCTCGCCGCCAAAGGCGTCCGCTTCGATCGCGCCTATTGCCAGTTCCCCCTTTGCAGTCCGTCGCGCACCTCCATCATGACCGGCCTCGGCCCCGATGCCACCACCGTCTACGATCTCCAAAAACACTTCCGCAGCGTCGTGCCCGATGTCGTCACCGCGCCCCAGTTGATGCAGAAAAACGGTGGCTTCTCAGCCCGCGTCGGCAAGATCTACCACTACGGCAACCCCGGCCAGATCGGCACCGACGGCCTCGACGATGCCCCCTCCTGGAATGAACGCGTCAACCCCGCCGGCATCGACAAAAAAGAAGAGCCCCTCCTCACCAACTACACCCCCGGCCGCGGCATCGGCTCCGCCCCCTGCTACTACTCCTCCCCCGCCAGGGACGAAGAGCACACCGACGGCAAAGTCGCCGCCGAGAGCATCCGCATCATGGAGCAGCACCGGAAAGATCCCTTCTTCCTCGGCTGCGGCTTCTATCGCCCACACGTCCCCTGGATCTCCCCTTCCAAGTACTTCGACATGGTCCCCATGGACAAAGTCAAGGCCATCCCCTTCGAGGAATGGGAACTCAACATCGCCCCCAAATGGGCCTACTGGACCACGCCGCCAAACTTCGGCATGACCGAAAAACAGCGCATCGAATGCATCCGCGCCTACTACGCCGCCATCCTCTTCCTCGACGCACAAGTTGGCAAAGTCCTCGACGCCGTCGAACGCCTCAAGCTGGAACAGAACACCCTCATCGTGTTCTGGAGCGATCACGGCTACCAGCTCGGTGAGCACGGCCAGTGGTTCAAGCAAACCGTCTTCGAACCCGCCGCCCGCGCCCCCATGATCGTCGCCGGCGCCGGTGTCAAAGCCCGTGGCAAAGTCTGCCGCCGCACCGTCGAGTTCGTCGACATCTACCCCACCATGGCCGACATGTGCGGTCTCAAAGGCGCGCCCGCCAACCTCCACGGCAAGAGCCTCCGGCCCCTGCTCGACAATCCCAACGCCGCCTGGACCAAACCCGCCATTACCCAGGTCCGCCGTGGCAACGGCCCCAAAATGGTCATGGGTCATTCCATTCGTAACGAGCGCTACCGCTACAGCATGTGGAACGACGGCACGGAAGGCGAAGAGCTGTACGACTACGATCGCGATCCGCGCGAGATGAAAAACCTCGCTACGGACAAATCCCTCGAATCGACGAAGAGCAGCATGAAAACCCAACTCACGGCGATCATTCGCCAGCGTGGCTGGAAGGGCAAAGCATGAACCGCCGCCGCTTTCTCGCCGCATCCGCCTCAGCCGCCGCACTCCACTCCGCCACACCCGGCGTCGAGCGCGAAGTCTTCCTCAAAGCCCCCGGCAATGGCGTCGCCGTGATGGCTTACGGCTTCTACACCAAACCCGAAGGTTTCGACATGGCGTCCATCGAACAACGCTGGTCGCGCTCCGACACCATCGACATCGCCTACCACCGCACCTCGAAAGATCACGGCCGCACCTGGACCAACCCCGTCACCATCCCCACCGGCGAAAAACGCTCCAACGGCATGTGGCGCAAGCACCTCCGCGCCGGCTTCGTCGATCCCAAATCCGGCCGCTATCTCGAATTCTGGAACGAAGGCGTCCTCCCCACCGACAACCCCATCGAAGGCATGCGCCAGTGGAATCTCTACTACCGCATCGGAGTCAGCGGCAAACCCATCCCGCTCCTCCACGAAGGCGCGGAGTTCAACCTCCAACACCCGCTCCCCGGCGTCTTCATCGGCAGGAACTGCGCCATGCTCGGCGATCAAACCTCCGCCCCCGTCCCTGCCAAAGACGGTTCCATCCTCCTCCCCATCCAGATCTCCCACCTCGGCCCCAACGGCGATTACCACAACCCCACCGGAGCACTCACCTACACCGACGGCGCTCTCCTCCACGGCACATGGAAAGGCGGCAAGCTCGTCTGGCGCATGTCTCAACTCCTCACCGGCGATCCCAATCGTTCCACCCGAGGCGTCGTCGAACCCACCGTCGGCGTCCTCGCCGATGGCCGCGTACTCCTTGTCATTCGCGGCTCCAACGACAAACGCTACGAACTCCCCAGCTACCGCTGGTACGCCATTTCCAACGACGGAGGCTGGAAATTCTCCACTCCCCAGCCCTGGACATACGACTCCAAAGAGAACTTCTTCTCCCCCAGTTCCTGCTCCCAACTCCTCAAACATTCCAACGGCAAATTGTACTGGCTCGGAAACATCACCCCTTCCAATCCCAAGGGCAACCGCCCCCGTTACCCCTTCGTCATCGGCGAGGTCGATGCCGGAACCGGCCTCCTCCGCAAATCCACCGTCCGCACCGTCGATGACCGCCAGCCCGGCGAACACGAAATCCTTACACTCTCCAACTTCTACGCCCGCGAAGAGCGCGGTTCTAAAAAAATCGCCCTCCACATGACGCGCCTCTTCGCTCTCAACAACGCCTGGGAGGGCGATGCCATGCTCTATCGCATCGATACATAACATGAACCGCCGTCAATTCCTCCAAACCACCGCCGCCGCCCCTGCCATCCTTCGCGGGCAACAACGGCCTCCCAATATCCTCTTCCTCCTCGGCGACGATCACCGCTGGGACGCGCTCGGCTGCATGGGCGATCCCATCCTCCGCACGCCCCACATCGACGCGCTGGCGCAGCAAGGCGTGCTCTTCAGCCGCAACTTCGTCACCACCGCCATTTGCGTCACCAGCCGCGCCAGCTTCTTCACCGGACTCTACGCCCGCTCCCACGCCATCTGGGAATTCCGCAACGAATTCCCTCGCGACAAGTGGGCCCGCGCCTATCCCGCCTTGCTCAGGAACGCAGGCTACCGCACCGGCTTCATCGGCAAGTTCGGCATCGACGGCGGCAAGCCTCCCTCCGAAACCTTCGATTACTGGCGCGGCTTCACCGGCCAGGGCCACTACTTCCCCAAGAAGGACGGCAAAACGCACCTCAACACCGTCATGGGCGATCAAATGGTCGAATTCCTCGACGGCTGCCGCGCCGATCAGCCCTTCCAACTCTCCGTCAGCTTCAAAGCTCCGCACGTCCAGGACGAAGACCCGAAGCAGTTCCTCTACGACCCGCAGGACGAAGCGCTCTATCGCGACGTCAAAATCCCGCTCCCCCACACTGCCTCGCCCCGATACATCTCCCAACTCCCGCTTTCCGTCCAACGTTCGGAAGGCCGCCGCCGCTGGGCCGTTCGCTTCGGCACCCCCGAACTCTTCCAGGAGTCCGTCAAATCCTACTACCGCCTGATCACGAGCCTCGATCGCCAGGTGGGCCGCGCCGTCGAGATGCTGCGCAAGAAGGGGCTCGCCGACAACACCGTCATCGTCTACACCGGCGACAACGGCTTTTATCTCTCCGAACACGGCCTCGCCGGCAAATGGTTCATGCACGAAGAATCCATCCGCACCCCGCTCATGGTCTTCGATCCCCGCTCCACACAACCGCGCGGCCGCCTCCTCGGCCACATGGCCCTCAACATCGACATCGCCCCTACTCTCCTCGATTTCGCCGGCGTCCAGCGTCCCCAATCGATGCAGGGCAAGAGCCTCAAACCCGCCCTCGACGGCAAATCCGGCGGCCTCCGCAACGAATTCTTCTACGAGCATCACTTCCCCAACGGCGGCTGGATCCCCTCCACCGAAGGCATCCGCAACGGCCGCTACAAATACACCGTCTACACGGACGAACCGCAACGCACCGAAGAATTCTACGACCTCGAAGTGGACATGTGGGAAGAAACCAATCTCATCGCCGACACGAAACACCAGCCGCGCATCGCTCAAATGCGGGCCCGCCGCGAAGCATGGCTCTCGCGCCTCAAACAGTGGACCCCCGATCAGCCCTGGACAGACCCGGCCTGATCCATCACCTTCTTCAACACCGGCCGCAAATCCGGAGCGCCATGCGCCCCCGACAAATTCAACAACTCACACGGATCGCCGACCATGTCGTAAATCTCATCCGTACCCCGTAATTCGCGATACCGGATGTACTTCCAATACTTCGTCCGCACCGCGTCATACCCCATGTGCTCGATACGCCGGAAAACCGTGTCCGAGTAGTACTCAATCAAAAACGCATCCCGATCCGGCAACCCGCGCAGCGATACACCATGAAACCTGCCGCCGCGAACACCCGCCAGATCCAGCGCCGTCGGAGCAATATCCACGGACAACGCGAACTCCTTCGGCGCCGACCCCGCGCGGAAAACAGCCGGATACCGCACGATCAACGGGATCCGGATCGTCTCCTCATACGCCAGCCGCCGCTCCGCCCCCAACCCGTGTTCCCCATAAAAATACCCGTGATCGCTGGTAAAAATAAACACCGTGTCATCCAGCACGCCCATCCGCTCCAGCGCCTTCCGCATCTCCCCCACCCCATCGTCGATCGCCTTCATCATCCGCATCCGGTTCAAAATCGTCGCATCGCTCGTCACCGTCTGCTCGCTCAACGGCGCCACTCCGTCCAGCTTCCGCTGCAGCGCGGGCTTGTTCACCGGCTTCCGCGCGTAATTCTCCCGCCGCGGCAGCCGAGCCCCTGTATACAACCTCCGGTGCCGTTCCGCCGCAATGAAATCCTCCGCCGCATCCAGCGCCCCGCCCACCACACTGCCGTCGTCCCGCTGCTGCACATTCGGATGAATCGCCTTGTGCGCCAGATACAAACAGAACGGAGCCTCCCGCTTCTTTTCAAGGAACCGCACTGCATGCTCCGTCAAAATGTCCGTGATGTACCCTGGCGTCCGCGCCGCCTTCCCATTCACATTGATTACCGGATCGTTGCATTCGCCCTGCCCTGGAAAGCTCACCCAATGCGTGAACCCCGGCCGCGGCGAATCGTCGTTCCCCATGTGCCACTTGCCCACGAACGCCGTCTCATACCCCGCCTCATGCAACATCCTGGGCCACGTCACCAGCTTGTGACTCGCCGCCGAACGGTTCGTGTTGTCCACAATCCCGTGCGCCCGCGGATACAACCCCGTCAGAAACGTCGCCCTGCTCGGCGAACACAACGGAGTCACGGCGAATGCATTGCGAAAATTCGCCCCCTCCTTCGCCAGCCGGTCCACATGCGGCGTCTGCGCAAAAGGATGCCCCGTGCAACCCAACTCATCCCACCGCAAATCGTCCACCAGCACAAATACAAAATTCGGCCGGCGCGTTTGCCCCTGGGCCAACGTCGCGCAAAGCGAAGAAGCGAAAAACTCACGGCGGGTCTGCATTCGACAATCCGATTTAATATACTGTACACAACTTGAAAATCTGGGAGGGTACCTTGGATGTGCCGTTCTAGCCTGCTTCTCACTGCCTTGGCCGGTGGTGTCCTTCTTGCCGGCGATTCCAACTCCGGCGCGAAGCCGCCGCAAGCCAAGCCGGAAACCATCTCCACGGAGCGCTTCACCGAAATCCACGCGCCCATCCTCCAACCGCAAAAACCCGTCGAGGCCGGCCTCGTTACCGAAACCGTCGCCGGTTCCACTCGCACCGGCAAAGCCGCCCTCCGCATCCCTCACCGCAACTTCGTCGACCGGCATCTCTTCGCCCGCATGGAGAAAGACGGCGTCCCACCCGCGCCGCTCTCCACCGATTACGAATACGTCCGCCGCCTCTGCCTCGATCTCACCGGCCGCATCCCCACCTCGCAACAAGTCCGCGATTTCGTCGCTTCCACCAACCCCGCCAAGCGCGACCTTCTCGTCGACGAACTCCTCAACTCCGAAGCCTTCGTCGACAAATGGGCCTACTTCTTCATGGACCTCTTCCGCGCCAACGGCAAAATGGGCCGCGGCCAGAACCTCTTCCACTACTGGATGAAGGAAAACCTCCGCGTCGACCGCCCTTATGACGACACCGTCCGCGACATCATCGCTGCCTCCGCCAAAAGCAATCACGTCGTCGCCGCCTCCAACCTCATCGCCCGCGAACACGTCCAAGGCAAAGCACAACCCGACGACGGAAAAGACTTCGGCATGGTGCAGCAACTCGACACCCATGACGAACTCGCCGTCCTCTACGGCAAGACCTTCCTCGGCATCAATTTCAGTTGCATCTCCTGCCACGACGGCCGCGGCCACCTCGAAAAAGTCAACGTCTGGCTCTCCACTCGCAAGCGCCATGAGTTCTACCAAATGGCCGGCTTCCTCGCCAATTCGCGCTACCTCATGTATTGGGAAGACGGCAAGCCCCAATCCGGCGAGTTCATGATCGACGACGCCAACCCCGGCTACGACACCAAGGGCAAGAGCATGATTCGCGTCCCCCGCTTCGGCGGATCCAGCGACCCTGCCTTCATCCTCACCGGCGAAAAGCCGCGCCCCAACGAAGAGCCCCGCGTCGCTCTCGGCCGCATGCTCACCGCGCATCCGCAGTTCGCCCGCGCCACCGCCAATCTCTTCTGGGCACGCCTCATGGGCGTCGGCCTCGTCGAACCTTACGACGAATTCGACCTCGCCCGCATGAACCCCAGCCGGCTTCCCACAGGCTGGGATTCCCAGATCTTCCACCCCGAACTCCTCGATGCCCTCGCCGCCGATTTCCGCAAAAACAATTTCAGCCTCAAACGTTTGTTCGCCACAATCGCCAAGTCGAACGCCTACCGGCTCTCCGCCCGCTACGACGGCGAATGGAAGGATAGCTACACCAAGTACCACGCCCGCAAATTCGTCCGTCAGCTTGCAGCCGAAGAGGTCCACGACGCCATCGCCATGGCCACCGCCCGCCCCGGCAGTTTCAACTACGGCGGCGAAAAGATGGGTTGGGCCATGCAGCCAAGCGGCCCCACCGGCGGCGGCGACGTCAAGTACTTCATGCAGACCTTCGGCCAATCCAATCGCAGCAATCCGCCGAAAAACCCCGTCGGCTCCCCCCTCCAAGCCATGCTCCTGATGCAATCGAGCGTCGTCATCGACCGCGTCCTCGCCAAGAACGACAGCCGCGTCCAGCAACTCCTCGACACCTACAAAACTGACGATGCCCGCGTCATCGACGAGCTCTTCCTAGGCGCACTCGCGCGCCCGGCCACCGCAGAGGAAAAACAAATCGCCCTCGACACCATGAAAAAGAGCCGCACCGATGGAGCGCAAAATCTCCAATGGGCGCTGCTCAACCACGTCGAGTTCTTCTTCAATCACTAACAGGGAGCCACCATGCGCATCGCCGATATCTTCCCCACCCGCCGCGAACTCCTCAAGTTCGGCGGCCTCGGCATCGCCGGAGCCGCCGCCCAAGGCATCTGGCCCCTCGACATTCGCGCCGCCACCGCCCCCAAAGCCACGCCCCGCGCCAACGCCCGCAACATCCTCTACTACGAAATCTCCGGCGCCATCAGCCACGTCGAATCCTGGGACTTCAAAGAGAACAAAGGCACCCCCAAAGATCTCGACATGCGCAAACTGCGCGACGATCTCTACATCTCCAACCTCCTCTTCCCCCGCCTCCAAAAACACATCGGCAAGTTCGCTATCCTCCGCACGCTCCAAAGCCACGAAGAAGTGCACTTCCGCGGCCAGTACTACGTCCAGACCGGACGCCAGTTGAACCTCGCCTTCGCTAAGGAAATCCCCGCCATCGGCAGCGTCATGGCCATGGAACTCGAACAGCGCCGCCGCCCCGCCGACACCTTCCCCAGCTACCTGTCCTTCTTCTTGGAAAAAGGCGCCGCCGGAGCGCTCTCCACCGGCTTCCTCCCGCCACGTTTCTCCGTCGTCGATATCAATCCCGAATCCGCCGTCAAAGGCAACAAGCTCGACGCAAAGGCCGTCGAACTGATGGAAGAGCGCTGGCGTCTGCTCACCAAACTCCGCGACACAAATAAGAAATCAGTCGCCGCCTACGGCAAGGAAATGGCCGGCTACGGCGATTTCTACGACACCGCCCACCGCCTCCTCACAGACTCCCGCTGGCCCGAAGCCTTCCAGATTCAAGACGAAGACCGCAAACGCTACGGCAACAACCCCGTCGGCATTTCCGCCATCCTCGCGCGCAACGTGCTCGCCGCCGACGCCGGCGCCCACTACATCCATCTCTGTCACCCCGGCTGGGATCATCACGTCCAGATCTGGGATCGCAGCGCATCCTCCAATCACTACAAACTCTGCTCCGAACTCGATCCCGCGCTCTCCTCGCTGATCGAAGACCTCAGCACCACGCCCAGCAAACACGACCCCTCGAAGACCTTGCTCGATGAGACCCTCGTCGTCGTCATGAGCGAATTCGGCCGCACTCCCGGAGCCCTCAACAACATGGCCGGCCGCGATCATTACAACCCTTGCTTCCCCGCCCTCTTCGCCGGAGCAGGCGTCAAACCCGGCAAAATCCTCGGCAAAACCGACCGCGAAGGCGAAAAGACCCTCGACACCGGATGGCATCGCAAAGTCTCCCCGCGCATCGAAAACGTCGTCGCCACCATGTTCTCCGCCCTCGGCATCGATTGGACCAAAGAAATCAAGAACACTCCTTCCGGCCGCGCCTATCCCTACGTCGACCCCCTCGGCCCCCACGGCTACATCCCCACCGATGAAATCGCCGATCTGTATACTTAGCTTCTTGCTTGCAACCTCCCTGCAAGCCGCCGACCCCACCATGGTGTTCATCCCTCGCGGTGAATTCCTCCGCGGCCGTTCCCACGCCCTCCCTGACGACGGCCTCCAATGGTACCCGGAAGTCATGAAGGACGACCGTCCCGTCAAAAAAATCCACGTCGCTCCCTTCTACATGGACCGCACCGAAGTCACCAATGCCGGCTACGCCCGCTTCATCGCCGCCACCAAACATCGCCCGCCCTACCACTGGCCGAATGGCCAACCACCACCGGACAAACTCCACCACCCGGTAGCCAACGTCAGTTGGGACGACGCCGCAGCCTACGCAAAATGGGCCGGCAAACGTCTCCCCACCGAAGCCGAATGGGAGCGCGCCTGCCGCGGTCTCCGCGAAGGCGCCACCTACTCCTGGGGAGAATCGAAACCCACACCCAAACTCGCCCGCTTCGGCACTGTCACCGGCCCCCAGGACTCTGCCCGCTGCCCCGCCAACGACTTCGGACTCCACGACATCGCCGGCAACGTTTGGGAATGGACCCAGGACTGGTACGATCGCGACTACTACGCCGTATCTCCCAACACCAACCCCCAAGGCCCGCCAACCGGCCGTTACCGCGTCCTCAGAGGCGGCAGTTGGGCCGATGTCCCCAAATACCTCACCTGCGCTTATCGCAGTTGGGCCCGCCCCGCCGAACGCAGCCCCAACATCGGCTTCCGTTGCGTCAAATCCGTCAATACGAAATAATCCCTCTTGATGCATCGCCGGACATTCCTCGGAACCCTCGCCGTTCTCCCCATCGCCGCCCAAACATCCAAACCCAATATTGTTCTGATCCTCACCGACAACCACGGCCCCTGGACCCTCGGCTGCTACGGCAACCCCGATATCCGCACCCCCCACATCGATCGCCTCGCCCGCGAAGGCGTCCTCTTCGAACGGGCATTCTCCAACAACGCCGTCTGCTCTCCCACCCGCGCCAGCCTCCTCACCGGGCTCATGCCTTCCCAACACGGAGTCCACCGCTACCTCGGCGCGAACGGCGCCCAAATCGGCCCCCGCTCCTACTACACCCTCGCCGAATTCCAAACCCTCCCCAGCACCCTCACCCAAGCCGGCTACACCGCCGGACTCACCGGCAAATGGCACCTCGGCGGCAATCTCCATCCGCAACCCGGCTTCACCCACTGGATCACCATGCCCCACGGCCACACCCAGGGCTTCTACAACCAGCAGGTCATCGAACACGGCAAAATCCGCACCGAACCCACCTACCTCACCGATCTCTGGACCAATCACGCCGTCCGCTTCATAGAACAAAACAAGGCCAAACCGTTTTTTCTCCTCCTCACCTATAACGGCCCCTACGGACTCGGCACGGCCATGAAGGAGCCATCCCGCAACCGCCACGCCGCCTACTACGCGGACAAAGAACTCCCCTCCATGCCCCGTGACGCCGCCCACCCCTGGAACCACAACTACGCCGCTTGGATGCAAGACCCCGCCGTCCGCCGTAAGTACGCCGCCGAAATCAGCGCCATCGACGACGGAGTCGGAAAAGTCCTCGAAACCCTCGAAAAACACTCGCTCCGCGACAACACCATCGTCGTCTTCGCCGGCGACCAGGGCCTTGCCGGAGGACACAGCGGCTTCTGGGGCATGGGCGATCATACCCGCCCGCTCACCGCCTTCGATTGGACCATGTCCATCCCACTCATCGTTTCCCATCGCAATCGCACCGCCGCCGGCATACGCTCCAAAAACCTCGTCAGCACTTACGACATCGCCCCCTCCCTCCTCTCCTACCTCAATCTCCCCAAACCACCCAACTCCCCCGGCCGCGATTTCACACCCGCCCTCCACGCCAAGCCCCTCGACAACTGGGACGACACCGTCTACTTCGAGTTCGAAAACGTCCGCGCCATTCGTACCGCCGAATGGAAATACATTGAGCGCATCCACGAAGGTCCCAACGAGCTCTACCACCTCGCCAACGATCCCGGCGAACGCCTCAATCTCATCCACCACCCGCAACACGCCCCAACCGCCGCCCAACTGCGCGCCAAGCTCACCGCTTTCTTCGCGCGCTTCGCCGACCCCAAGTACGACCTCTGGAAAGGCGGCTCATCGAAAAGCGGATTGATCACCGGCAAGCTGTTCGGCCGCGATATTCAGGAAGGAAAAACCCAATGACCAGAAGAGACATGTGGAAGATGTTCCTCGGCGCTGCCGCCATGCCCGCCGCCGCTCAGCAACAGGCCGCGCGCGCCACCAATGGATTGCCGCCCCTCAAAATCACCGGCTTCAAAGTCATCGCCACCAACGGAGGCCGCGGCTACCGCTGGATCTTCCTGAAGCTCCTCACCAGCGAACCCGGCCTCTACGGACTCGGCACCGCCAGCAATCACTATCAAACTCACGCCGTCATCGCCGCCCTCGAAAAACACCTCGGCCCCTGGCTCATCGGCAAAGAGGCCGGCCGCATCGAAGACCTCTGGCAAAGCGCCCACTACCGCACCTACTGGCGCAACGGCCCCGTCAACAACAACGTCCTCAGCGCCCTCGACATGGCCCTCTGGGACATCAAAGGTAAACGCGCCAACATGCCCGTCTACGAACTCCTCGGCGGCAAAGCCCGCGACGCTGTCCCCTGCTACGACCACGCCGGCGGCCGCGACATGGATGCGGCAGTCGCCAGCGTCCAAGCCTCCATGGCCAAAGGCTTCCGCCACATCCGTGTGCAGTACGGAGCCGGCGGCTACGGCGGCGGAGGCTTCATCCCCGCCAAGCAAGGCAATCGCCCCGAGGACGGCTACCAGGGCCCCGCCTTCGATGAAGAAACTTACGTCAACACCATCCCCAAAGTCTTCGAATACGTCCGTTCCAAAGTCGGCATGGAGCCCAAACTCTGCCACGACGCGCATTCCCACTTAAGCGGCATCAACGCCATCGAGCTCTCGCGCCGCCTCCAGCCCTATCAAATGCTCTTCCTCGAAGATGTCCTCGCACCCGAACAGATTCACTGGTACAAACAAATCCGCCAGGTCTGCACCACGCCCCAAGCCGTCGGCGAAGTCTTCTCCCACCCCTATGAATACGTGCCCTTGATCGTCGATCGCGTCATCGACTTCGCCCGCTGCCGCGTCTCCGCCATCGGAGGCATCACTCCCGCCAAGAAACTCGCCGTCCTCTGCGAACCCTTCGGCTGCAAGACCGCCTTCCAGGAAGGTGGAGAGAACGACCCCATCAATCAGCTCGCCGCCTATCACGTCGATATCTCCTCCACCGCCTTCGGCATCCAGGAAGAAAACGCCTTCCCGCCCTCCGTTCATGAAATGATGCCCGGCTGCGCCGAAATCCGCAAAGGTTATCTCTACGGAAGTGGAAAACCTGGCCTCGGCATCGACATCGATGAAGCCGTCGCCGCTAAGTATCCCCTCGGCGAGATCCGCAACGGCGGAGCCTACGGCACCGACCGCACGCTCGAAGGCGCCGTCGTCCGCCCCTGACATCTGCCATATCACCTTGCCCTCACGCTCTATGGGAAGCTAAGAAATACCGGATATTCAGGGATGAGACATTTTACTTACCGCTCGCTCGCCGAGTTGAGAGATGACGCGGCCCGGCTCGGCACGCAACACGTTCACTTCCTCGAAGACACTGACGCGCTCAAGGCTGCCCTCGCGCGCCCCGTCAACGTCGGCGGATTCGTCGTCGGCAACTCTCTCGCCATCCACCCCATGGAAGGCTGCGACGGCGATCTCCAGGGCAACCCCGGCGAGCTTACCTTCCGCCGCTACACCCGCTTCGGCCAGGGCGGCGCCAAGCTCATCTGGTTTGAAGCCACTGCCGTCCGCAACGAAGGCCGCGCCAACACCCGTCAGCTCGCCATCGGCGAAACCACCCTGAAGGAACTCGCCCGCCTCCTCGACGAAACCCTCCAGGCCCATAAACGCGAGTTCGGTTCCGCCGACGATGTCCTTGCCCCCCTCCAACTCACCCACTCCGGCCGCTACAGCGTCCCCAAACGCATCATCGCCAGCTCCAATCCCGTGGTCAATGCCAAGTTCGGCATGCCCCCCGATTACCCCATCATCTCCGACGACGAACTCGAGCGCCTCGAAGACGACTACGTTGCCGCCGCCAAACTCGCCGCCCGCGCCGGCTTCAAAGCCGTCGACGTTAAAGCCACCCACGGCTACCTCCTCTTCGAACTCCTCGGCGCCAAGCTCCGTCCCGGCAAGTACGGCGGCCCGATCGAAAATAGAACAAGATTCATCCGAAATGTTCTAGGCAAAATCAAAGCCGAACTCGGCTCGCAAATGATGCTCACCATGCGCCTCGGCTGCTTTGAAGGCGTCCCCTTCCAACGCGACCCCAATACCGGCATCGGAGTCCCCCTCCCCTACACAACCCCTTACCAGCACGGCTTCGGTAACGATCCCAACGATCCCATGAAAGAGGACCTCACCGAAGTCAAACAGGCCATCGCCTCCTTCCGCGACGCCGGCCTTCAACTCCTCAACGTCTCCCTCGGCTCCCCCTACTTCAACCCCCACATC
>JAEUQG010000540.1 GCA_016789755.1 Bryobacterales bacterium | reverse complement strand
ACTGCTCATTCCCACGACCGGAGACGGCTACCCGGACGGCACCTTCGAGCATTTCCGGAACGTGGTGGGACAAGCGCGCGAAGGGCGTATTGCCGTTCTCCAGTTTCATGGAGTGCCGGATGTGGCCCACCCGTGGGTGCACACACCGCCCGACATGTTCCGGCGCTATATGGAGCACCTGAAGAAAGAGGGATTCACCACCCTGGCGCTGCGCGACCTGAATGCGTTCTACAATCTCGACCGGCCCCCGTCCGACGCACTGTCCGCGACTCGCTACCGCCCGCCCAAGGATGGCCGGCTCGCGCTTCCCATCGAGGTTGAGCAGACCCGCAAGGAAGAGCCCTTCTGGCGCGGTGTGATGGGAGAGCATGCCTATCGGACCGAAGAAGCAAGCCTGGTAACGGGACGCATAGAGACCAAGGCGCCCGCCGGGAGCGGGGCAGGCCTAAGGGTCCGGCCCTATCCTGGCGGGCGGCATCCGCGCATTGGCTTTCTCGAGGGTGAAATCGCGCCGATGAGAGGTACGAAGGCATCGGTATTCCTGCCCTGGGAGGGGGGAGGATATGTGGTGGTCGATGTGCCCGAGGCGATCTTTGTCGATAGAAAACTGATTTTTTTGGCCCACACCCATATTCCGACGATTTGGGACGATCAGAATATTGTGATCCCGAATCAGGATTGGATTCGCGACGACACTGGCGGGTTGCGTTCCCTATGGACGCTCCCCAATAAAGTCCAATTCGGCGCGAAGATTTCCACCGCTTCCGGCGCTGCGGAGATGGAGCTTTGGCTCACCAACGGAACCGGCGATCCGTTGACGGGATTACGCACGCAAGTATGCGTCATGTTGAAAGGCGCCCCCGGCTTCACAGCGCAGACCGCCGAAAACAAGGTCTTCGGCGCAGGCCGCGCCAGCGTTCGGTCGAGCGATGGCAGACGGCTCATCCACACGGAGTGGACTGGGGCGGGCCGCATCTGGGGCAACCCGCGTTGTCCGTGCATGCATTCCGATCCAGTACTGCCCGATTGCGGACCGGGAGAAACCGTCCGCCAGACAGGCCGAATCTGGTTTGAAACGAGATCCTGAGGCATTGGTATGTACTACACACAGCGGCTGGAACTGGCGGAACGGTTTTTATCCCTTCTAGCCGAACGAAATGGCGGATTGTTTCGCGAGCATTGGTCTTCGGACTGGCACATGGGCGAGAAGATCGCGCAGAGAGCCTGGAAGATGGAAGGCAATATCGTCGGCGTTGTGGAATTCTTCATCGAAACCTCGGCCGAAATGGACGTCACCGTGACGCTGACGCTGGGGATTTCCTCGGTCCCGTTCAGCCGCCTGTACTACCTGTGGATGCCGGACGATTTGCACCCCGGGACGCTCGCCTTGCGCAGCATTCTCGAATGCGAAGAAGCGCTGACACTGGAGATCCACGACGAGGACTCGCTTGCGGTGGCGATCGACAAAACGCTCGCGTTCCTCCAAAACGAAGGAATTCCCTGGATCGAGCAACACGCCACCCAGGAAGGCATCCTCAGCAAGCTGGCCGGCATCGGGGATCGCGAAGCCCTCGAACTGTCCATCCTGGTATTGGCCGGGTGCGGAGATCTGGATGGCGCGCTGCGGCGCTTCGACGAGGTGCTGTGGCCGGAAGTCAAAGGCGGCGGCGAGCGGATGATCCTCGAGCGCTGGCGGCGGCTGAAGGCGGTTATCCTCGAAGAGCACGAGCGCAGCGTTTATGCGCGCAAAGAAGAGGACCTGAGCAGAATCCAGGTGGAGTAACCACTGGCTTATGATGAGTACGTGACTCTTTCGCTGCGCGGCTTGGCGAACCTCTGGAAAGAGCGCGGTCATGCCCGTCTCCTGCGCAAGATGCAGCGCGATTGGGACGAGCGGGCGCGGCAAAACGCCAAATACTTCATCGCCACCGGCCGCACCGATTGGTCCGACGAGGAATTCTACGCATCGGGTGACCAAACAATTGCCCAGGACATCCTCACCGATCTCCACAACGTCTGTCAGGGCAAAACCCCGAACGCCATGCGGGTGCTCGAGATCGGCTGCGGAGCCGGCCGCCTGACACGCGCCTTGGCGCGGCAGTTCGGCGAGGTTCATGCCGTCGATGTCAGCGGCGAGATGATTGCCAGAGCTCGCCAGGCGCTCGCCGGCTATGCCAATACGCACGTCTACCAGAACAACGGCTGCGATCTCGCCGTGCTCCCCCAGCTCGAATTCGATTTCGCTTACTCGAACATCGTCTTTCAACACATCCCCAGCCATGCCGTGATTGAGACCTACGTGCGCGAGGTCCATCGTCTGCTGCGCCCGGGAGCATTGTTCAAGTTCCAGGTGCAAGGCGCTGCCGGGCGGCGCCGCCGCGACGATACCTGGCACGGCGCCTCGTTCTCCGAAGCGCAGGCGCGCAGCATGGCACAGCGTTGCGGATTCGACTTCCGCTACAGTACCGGCGCCGGCACGCAATACTTCTGGCTCTGGTTTTTCAAGAACTCTACTGGAAATCTCTAGGTCTTTGCCCGCTTGGAAATATTCCCTACGTAGCTGGCAAGGGTTGAAGGATATGCAGGTCCCCCAACCCGCAGTCACCACCCCTCAGCATCGGCGTTCATTCCATTCATCGGCGCCGAACCACACCATCGCGCGTTCGATGGCCGCCGAACCGGCTCTACTTACGTCACCGGGCCGGGGTTAAAGGGAGCGAGCGCGTTATGGAGACCCCAGGTGTCGGCCCACGTTTTTCTGCGCCCGCTGGCAACATCGAGAATGAAACGGAAGAGTTCCCATCCCACATCGGCGATGGTGGCTTGGCCGGTAGCGATGGTGCCGGCGTCAATGTCGATGAGATCGTGCCATTTCTCAGCCAGCGCCGTACGCGAGGAAACCTTCACCACAGGGCACAAGGCGAGTCCATACGGCGACCCCTCACCCGTAGTGAACACATGCATATTCATCGATGCCAGTTGCTGCGTGCCGCAAATGAAGTCGCTCGCCGGGGTTGCGGCGAAGATCAGTCCTTTTGTCGAGACCTTCTCGCCGTGCGAGGCAACGGCATGGAGAGCCGAGGTGCCTGCCTTGGCAACGCTTCCCAAGGCCTTTTCCACCACATTGGCCAGCCCTCCACGTTTGTTGCCCGGTGTTGGGTTGGCGCTGCGGTCCGCGCCGCTGCGGGCGAGGTATTCGTCATACCAGCGCATTTCGCCAATCAGCGCTCTTGCGACGTCTTCGTTAATGCATCGCGGCGTCAGAAGGTGTACGGCATCGCGCACCTCCGTCACCTCGCTGAACATCACAGTGCCCCCCGCGCGCACGATGAGATCGGCGGCGTAGCCGACGGCGGGGTTGCAGGTGACTCCCGAGAACGCATCGCTTCCGCCGCACTGCATGCCGACGATCAGATCCGAGGCGGGGCAGGGGACTCGCTTGCGGCGATTCAACTCTTCAAGGCGCTTTTCGGCGTAGTGGAGGATGGCGCTGACGGTGGCGCCGAAACCGCGCTCGTCCTGCAGACGGATGACGTAGGGGTTGCCTTCGAGGATGGGGAACTCACCGCCTTTCGATGCTTGCAACGATGCGCCGGGAAGCATGCGCGCGGGCTGCAGCTTTTCGCACCCCAAGCTCACAACCAGCGGTGCGCTGCCGAAGTTGGCATGGCGGCTCAAGTGGCCCAGTGTGCGGATGGGTACGGCGGCTCCCGGGGCGTCGATGGCCACTCCGCAGCCGTAGGTGTGCGTGATGGCAACCGCATCGTCGACGTTGGGGAAGCGCGGCAAGATCTCCTGGCGGATGCGGCGCACGGCGTAATCGACGGTCGGCGCCACGCATTGCACAGTAGTGGCGATGCCGAGAATGTTCTTTGTACCCACCGAACCATCGGAGTTGCGGTAGCCCTCGAACGTGTACCCTTCAAGCCGCGGCAGTGGCGCGGGCGGAGCCGTGGCCAGCGGCAATTCGTCCAGGGCAGGCGCTTGCGGCAGGTCCATCACGTCTTCGCGTACCCACGCGCCCGCTGGCAGCGCGCGACTGAGGTGGCCGATGATCTGGCCGTAGCGAACGATGGGCGCGCCTTCACTGAGATCCCGGAGCGTGACTTTGTGCGATTGGGGGATGGGCTCCTGCAGCGTGAGGCCGTTCGCGAATCGGGCGCCGGTGGGGAGTCCTTCGGGGTTGACGATGATCGCGACATTGTCGCGCGGGTCTACTTGTACGAAAAGTGGGTCCATTGTTTATTTCGATCCGTCGCGTCGATAAATTGATTTCCCGCCGAGTATGGTTTCCACGATCTGGATGTCGCGGATCCCGGCTGGTGCAATCGCCAGCGGATTCCGGTCGAGGATGACAAAGTCAGCCACATGGCCGGGCTCGATCGACCCGCGCTCATCTTCCTGGAAGTTCTGCCATGCCGCGTCGCTAGTGACTGCCCGCAACGCTTCGAGTGTGGAGATGCGTTGATCGGGACCGAGCACCGTGCCCGATGTTGTGCCGCGATTGACGGCGGCCCAAACGAGCAGGAGTGGATCGACTGGCGTAACAGGCGTGTCATTGTGCAGCGTGAAACGGATTCCCTTCCGCAGCGCAGAGGCAAGAGGACTGATGCGCGCGGCGCGGGTGGGGCCAAGGAAGATGTCGCGGTGGCGATCCCCCCAATAGTAGACGTGTGCCTCAAAAAAGGACGGAGTGACGCCGAGTTGGCGCATCCGGTCGAGTTGGTCTTCGCGCGGGGTTTGGCAGTGCTCGATGCGATGGCGCGCGTCTGGCCGCGGGATGTCGCGTTGCGCTTCTTGGTAGGCCGCCAGGATGTCGTCGATGGCAGCGTCGCCATTGCCGTGAATAGCGATTCGGTGGCCGCCCTCATGGAGGCGCTTCACCTGATTGATAAGTTCAGCGCGAGTGCGGAGAGGGTAGCCGTTGTAGTCCTGCTTGCCTTCGGGTTGCTGGTGGTACGGCGCGGCGAGATAGCCGGTGAAACCTTGAATGGAACCATCTTGAAACAACTTCACGCCGGTAACTTTGAGTTGGCCGTTCGGCGTCTGAAATCCCTTAGCTTCCTCTACAGTGGGTGGCGCAGCGGCTGCGGACAGGAGCGCGTTGATGCGGATGCGAACGAACCCTCGGGCAATGGCGGTTTTGAATTCGAGCATCCGCTGGCGGGAGGCGCCGGCGATCACCGTGGTCGTGACACCTTTCGCGGCGTAGGCCTTGTCGTCGTGGCGCATGGCCTGCATCGTTTGTTCCAGCGTGACCTGCGGCAGGTGCTTGGAAACGAGGCCCAGCGATTCTTCGATCACTCCGTTGGGCTCGCCGGTCTTAGGGTCGATGCGGATGCGTCCCCCCTTGGGCTGTGGGGTATCGCGTGTGATGCCGGCGATGGCAAGTGCCTTGGAGTTGGCAACGCCGAGGTGGCCGGAGGTGTGAACAATATAGACGGGGTGCTGCGTGGAAACGTGATCCAGGTCCGCGCGCGTGGGATGGCGGCGCTCGGCGAGAAGCGTGTCGTCGTAACCGCGTCCGATGATCCACTCGCCGCTCGGTGTGGTCTGCGCCTTCCGCCGGAGGGCCTCCGTAAGCTCGGCGAGATTGCGAATTCCGCCCATCGGTGGCGAGTTGAGGTCAACCTGATAAAGCGCGGTGAGGGCGGAGGAGGGGAAATGATCGTGGGCAGCGTAGAAGCCGGGCAGGAGAGTGCGGCCCTTGAGATCGATGACTCGCGCCGCGTCGACGCCGATCTCAGCGTTCGTACCCGTGCGCGCAATCCGGCCGTTTTCAACAGCGACGGCTTCCACCACTCGCCCCGTTCGATCCATCGTGAGCACCTTGCCGTTGCGGTAAATCACATCGGCGGCGCTAAGCCACGAGGCGAGCAGCAGAAGCGGGAGCATTAGCGTTGGATGCGCGCCGAGCCGCCTTTGGCGAAGGCTCGCACGTCTTCCACCGACGCCATGGTTGTGTCGCCCGGGAACGTGGTGAGCAATGCGCCATGCGCCCAGCCGAGTTTCAGGGCCTCCATCGGTTCTTCGCCGTTCAGCATGCCGTAGAAAAATCCAGCCGCGAAGCCGTCCCCGCCGCCCACGCGGTCATACACATCGAGTTCGCATTGGGGCGCGACATACGTTTGACCGTCGAGCCACGTGACTGCGCTCCACGAGTGGCGATTGGTCGAATGCACTTCGCGCAGCGTGGTGGCGACCACCTTGATTTGCGGGTGCTTCTTCACAACGTTGTCGATCATGCCGAAGAACGCGCTGGGGTCAAGCTTCGATTTCGCGGCCACTTCAGGGCCGGGGATGCCGAGGCCTTTCTGCAGGTCTTCTTCATTGCCCACCAGCACATCGACATGATGCACGATCTCATCGATGACCTCGACCGCGCGGGCTGCCCCGCCGGAGAAATCCCACAACTTCTGACGATAATTCAGATCGAACGATACGATGGCGCCGGCCTCTTTCGCCGCCCGCATGCCTTCGATGATGACCTCCGAAGTAGTTGGCGAGAGCGCGGCGAAGATGCCTCCGCTGTGGAACCAGCGCACCCCTCCCGCGAAAATGGCTTTCCAGTCGAAGTCGCCGGCTTTGAGGCGGCCCGCCGCTTCATTCGAGCGGTTGTAGAAAACAACGGGAGCGCGTACGCCGAGTCCCTGATCGCTATACACGGTCGCCATGTTGGGACCCTGCACGCCATCGTGTTTGAAGCGCTTATAGTAGGGTTTCACGCCCATCGCGCGGACGCGTTCCGCAATCAAATCGCCGATGGGGTAATCGACCATCGCTGTGGCGACGCCGGTCTTCAGCCGGAAACAATCGGCGAGATTCGCTGCGACGTTGAATTCGCCTCCGCTGACATGGATGGCGCATTCGGTGGCCTTGCGGAACGGAATGGTGCCCGGATCCAGGCGGTGGATCAGCGCGCCCAGCGACAGAAAATCAAGGTCGCCATCCGGGCGGATGTTCAAGCCATACTTCATTCTTTTCTCCCTGTGGTGGCCGATTGTTCGAAGCCCGGCCAAGACCGACCAATATAGCAAACACGGCGCGGTGAGCTTTTCTGTATGCTGAGTACGAGAAACCACCATGACCCGCCGTACCGCAATGCAGATTGCCGCCTCCGCAGCGGCTTCCCAAGCGCTTCGCGCCGCTCCTTACCAGCCGTCCCCGTCCAACCTGAAAGCCCGCCAGTGGTTTCAGGATGCGCGGTTCGGGCTGTTCATTCACTGGGGTGTCTACTCCGTGTTGGGGAAGGGCGAATGGGTAATGAACAACGACAAAATGTCGAGCGCGGCGTATGAAAAATTGCCGCCCCAGTTCAACCCGGTGAAGTATGACGCGGCCGCGTGGGTAGCGCTGGCGAAGGCGGCGGGCCAGAAGTACATCACCATCACCAGCAAGCATCACGATGGCTTTGCGATGTGGGGCACGAAGAAGAACAAGTGGAATATCGTGGATGCCACTCCCTATAAAAGGGATGTGCTGAAGCCACTGGCGGAGGAGTGCCGGCGGCAGGGGCTAAAGCTGTTCTTTTATCATTCGCATCTCGATTGGCGCCATACGGACTATTTCCCGCGCGGACGGACAGGGCTGCATTCGGGCCGGCCGGAGTCGGGGGATTTCAACCGCTATTTGGATTTCATGGATGCGCAATTGGAAGAACTGCTCACAGGCTATGGGGAGTTGGGCGGTATCTGGTTCGACGGGATCTGGGACCGCAAAGGGGCGGACTGGCGTCTGCGCAAAACCTATGACATGATCCACCGTCTACAGCCTCATGCCTTGGTGGGGAACAATCATCACCTGGCGCCGTTCGAGGGTGAGGATTTCCAGATGTTCGAAAAGGATCTGCCCGGCCAGAACACGGCTGGGTTCAATGAGGAATCGAAGATCGGGGCATTGCCGCTGGAGACTTGCGAGACGATCAATGTGGCTTGGGGCTACAACTCGACGGACAAGAAGTTCAAATCGGCGAAGCAATTGGTGCATTACCTGGTGAAAGCGGCCGGGATGAATGCAAATTTCCTGCTCAATGTGGGGCCGCGGCCCGATGGCACGATTCAGGAGGAGTTTGCCTCCCGGTTGAAAGAGATCGGTGGCTGGTTGGCGAAGAACGGAGAATCCGTCTATGGCACTCGCGGCGGGCCGATTACGCCGCGGCCTTGGGGTGTAACGACGCAGAAAGGGAAGACCGTCTATGCGCATGTGCTCGATTGGCCGGATCCCCTGTTGGTGATTCCTTCCTTTGGAAAGAGCCTCAAGAGCGCCAGGATGCTGGTGGGCGGGACATCGGTGCCCGTGAAACCGGTGGACGGAGGGTGGCTGTTAACGCTGCCCGCGTCGGGACGCGATGGCATGGATACGGTGGTGGCGATGGAGACGGCTTAGAGGGAAGTGGAGCCTTGTCTTCAGAACGGAACGTCGTCATCATCGGTTTCTGGGAAGGGCCGGTCTTCACTCGTCAAGTGTGGTTTCACGAAGTACCGTTTCTTTAGTTCGACGTCGGAGACTTTAACAAAATCATATCTCCACTGAG
>JAEUQG010000521.1 GCA_016789755.1 Bryobacterales bacterium | reverse complement strand
CCGCGGTCGGAAGAATATATGATATAGCGGCTATCGGGGGTCCAGGTGAGGCCGGCGATCCAGCGGTTATCGGCAGTGACGCGAAGCGGCGCGCCTCCGCCGACGGACTGTACATAGAGATCGTGGGACTGATAGCTGGTGCCGCGGAGGTAGGCGATGCGTTTGCCGTCCGGGGAGATAGCAGGAAGGGCGAGGAAGGGCGCGTCGGCGACGAGTTGTCTTCGCTCGCGCGAGGGATGGGAGACGGCGAAGATGCCGCCGGGGTTGTCCGCGTAGGCGAGCCAGGAACCATCGGGCGCCCAAGCGAGGTTGGTGCCGCCCATGAGCGTGGGGCGCGGGCCGGGGTCGGCGAACTTGGTTTCGCCGCCGCCGAGCGAGGGGATGGTGTAGAAGCCGGAGTCGCGGCCATCGCGGCGGAAGGCGAGGAAGGAGCCATCGGGGGACCAAACCGGCCATGAGTCCGAAGCGGCGGCCCGGCTGAGGCGGACGCTGGTGCCGAGGCCGACCTGGCGCACGAGGATAGCGCTGTGGAGGGAGCCTTCGGGGATGAAGGAATAGGCGACGCGGGCGCCATCGGGAGAGAAGACGGGGCCCTCTTTGAAGCCGGGGGAACTGTCGATGGGGAGGATTTTGGGAGGAGCGGACTTGCGGCGCATGGCGGGCAGCAGGAGCGAGGTGACGGCGGCGGAGCCGATGGCGATGGCTGCTCCGGCGATCCACCAACGGCGGCCGGTGGGGGCGGGAGGATCGCAGGCGGCCTCGTCGACGCAGCAGGCTTCGATCTCCTTGGTGAGGCGCTTCAATTCGGCGCGGAAATCGAGGGCGGACTGGTAGCGGTAGTCGCGGTTCTTTTCGAGAGCCCGGAGGATGATGCGATTGAGTTCGGGGGGGACACCGTCGCGGAGGCGGATGGGAGGTTGGGGATCGGCGCTAAGGACTTGGCGGAAGACGGCCTGGGCGCTTTCGCCGGTGAATGGCGGGCGGCCGGCGGACATCTCATAGAGGACGATGCCGGCGGCGAAGGTATCGGTGCGGGCGTCGGCGTTCTCGCCGAGGATCTGTTCAGGCGCCATGTAGTAGGGGGTGCCTGGGGTGGTGTGGGGATTGGTGAGCGTGATTTCGTCGGGGTGATTGCCGGCCTTGGTGCGCATGCGTTTGGCGAGGCCGAAGTCGAGGATCTTGATTTCACCGGCGGCAGTAAGAAAGATATTGCCGGGTTTGATGTCGCGGTGGACGAAGCCGCGGGCGTGGGCGGCGGCGAGGGCATCGGCGAAGTCGGCACCGATGCGGAGGATCTCGTCGATGGGGATGGGGCCGGCGTTCATGCGCTGGCGAAGGGTCTGGCCCTCGAGCAACTCCATGGTGAGGTAGGGGCGGCCGTTCCAGACGCCGATGTCGTAGAGGCGGCAGATGTTGGGGTGTTCGAGGACGGAGGCGGCGCGGGCCTCGCGGTGGAAGCGCTCTACGTACTCCTTGTCGCCGGCGAATTCGGGGAGGAGCATTTTGAGGGCGACTTCGCGGCCGAGGCGTTTGTCGCGGACGCGGTAGACCTCTGCCATGCCGCCGGCTCCGATCTTGCCGAGGACTTCGTAGGGGCCGATGCGTTCAGCGGCTTCCTGTTGCTGCTGTTCATGCTGGAGAGCGAGGAGGGGGCCGACGCTCCAGCGTCCGCTATCGGTGGCTTCGGCGATCTCGTGGGAGGCGAGGAGGGAATCGACCTGGGAGCGGAGGTCGTCGTCGCCGGCGCAGACCTGGGCGAGGTAATCGCCACGCTGGGAGAGCGGGAGTGCGAGAGCGGCGTCGAAGGTTTCGGTGATCTTAGCCCAGCGCTCCGGAGTCATGGCTACAGGGGGTGATGAGGCTAGTGTAGCGTGGCGGGGAGAGGGCGCGGACCGTTCATGATCCGCGCCGGAAAGGAGAGAGCACCCTGGGATCAGAGTACAGTGTTGAGCCAAAAGAGGATCGGCGACTCCAACTGAAGCGTGTGGAGGACACTGCCAAGGTGGTCGATGTGGGCATAGGCGTTGATGCCGATGGAGGTGATGGACGTGGAGCCAACGCTGGCCGGCAATTCATCCATGATGGAACCAAAGCCTTGCCCCGCTTTGATGATCATGACGGGAGCGCGGAAGCGGCTGAGCTTCGAGGTGTAGGAAGTCTCCACGCCGGCGAGGCTGCAGTAGTAGTCACGGGCGACGCGGTTGGCGGTGGCATCGTTGAACTTGGAGATGGCCTCGAACAGCCGCCGTTTTTCCGAATAGAATAGCTGGCCACTGAGGAAGTCACCGGCCGCCGTAATAAAACCGGGGCGGGGGGAAGGAGCGACGGGGTTCGGCACGGACATGACGAGGACGAACGCCTGAAGATTGGTGAGTCCGGGAGGGAAGTCCGGAACGGGGATGAGGAATGGCGCGTTGGGGGCAGTGCGGGCCAGGGTGGCCAGCAGTTTGACGAAGGGAAGGTTCTGGTCGTCCACGGCGACGCCGGCTGAGACAAGGGCCCGGTACTGATTGCAGAAGCCAGTATTGTGGGCGATTACCGCCGGGTCAGCGGTGACGGGCGAGCCTTCCCAAGCAAGGAGACCGGCGTAGTCTTTGGGGTACTGATTGACCACGGCGATGGCGTTGATTGCTCCGAGGGAGAATCCACCGATAACGGGGTCTTTGGCAGGGAAGATGGACTTGATTCTGGAGCGGATGTAGGTGGCGTCGTCGATTACGGTTTGAATGCTCCAATTGAGGGCAGGGGAGCAATCGAGAGTAGTGCCGCAGGCTCCGGCGGGGATGCCGGTTTCGCGCGGGGAGAGGCCCCAGACTTCGTAGCCGGCGCGTGCAAAGAAGGCGGCGAAGGAGTTGGCGAGGTTGCCTTGCTCATCCCACAGGTAGCTATTGAAATTGTTCCCGAGCGGTGGGAGGAGGAGGAGGGCGCCCTGGGAATTGAAGTTGGTTCTTCGCAGGCGGTGCATGCGGAAGCGGTTGATGGAGAGCGGTCCGTCCTGGACGACAGTTTCGGTGAGTTGGAGTTCGCCGATGGGCAGTGGGATGTTGGTCCGATTCTCACTGATAACCCGGTAGGCAGCTTCGGCTTGCACAGAGAGGAGCACGGCGGCTCCGGCAAGAATGCCACTGGAAATTCGCATTGTAGAGATTCCTCCTGAATTGGTGCGGGCGTGAATGCCCGCGGGATGCTCCGGCCGCGCGGGTTTTCGTTTGGCCGGATGCTCCCATGACCAGTAGAGGGAGAAATGGCAAATGATTCGCTCAGAATATGGTGAAAAATTCGCCGGGGCTTATGACTGGAGCCCTGCGCCCGGGACACAGCTATACTCGGGATATGCGGCTGGTTGCGATGGCTGTGCTGTGCGCCGTTTCGGTATTTGGCAAATCGGCGATTACTCATGAGACGTTGTGGATGATGAAGCGGGTGAGCGCGCCGGTGGTATCGCCGGATGGGAAATGGGTGGTGTTCACGCTGACGGAGCCTTCCTACAACGAGGCCGAACAAGCCACGGATTTGTGGCTGGTTCCCACCGATGGCAGCGCGGCGGCGCGGCGGTTGACAGCAACCAAGGGCGGAGAGAGCGGAGCGGCATGGACTCCGGATAGCCGCCGGATTCTGTTTGCAGCCAAACGCGATGGCGATGAGGTTGGGCAGATTTACGAGTTGGATTTGAGTGGGGGCGAGGCGCAGCGCATCACGTCTGTGTCGACCGGTGCGAGCGATCCGGCAGTGAGCCGCGACGGGAAGCGGTTGTTGTTCGTGAGCCGTGTTTATGCGGGGGCGAAAGATGACGCCGAAAACAAGAAGATAGCGGCGGAGCGGAAGGCTCGCAAGTATAACGCACGGGTGTATGAATCGTTTCCGATTCGAAATTGGGACCGCTGGCTGGACGATTTGCAGACTCATGTTTTTGTGCAGGAATTTGGAGGAGGCGCGGCGAAGGACTTGCTGGCTGGGACGAAACTGGCGGCGCAAGCGGGGTTCGGCGGGGCCACGACTTCAGGAGGCGATTCGCTGCAGCCGGTGTGGAGCCCGGATTCGCAATCGGTGGTGTTCACGGCGACGGTGAACCGCAATGCGGCGGCATATTCCGATGTGGCGACGCATCTGTACCAAGCGCCGGTGAGCGGAGGAGAGCCGAAGGCTTTGACGGGGGGGAAGGATTCGTACGGTTCGGCGAAGTTCGCGGCGGATGGGCGATCGCTGTATGCGGTGATGGAGGCAAACAACGGGAAGATCTACAACTGCTCGCGGCTGGTGAGGATGGCGTGGCCCGATGGGGGCGCGGCACGGGTGGTGAGCGGGGAGTTGGATTCGTCGGTGAACACGTTCGCCGTATCGGCGGACAACAAGACGGTGTATATTTCCGCGGAGCAGCATGGGCAGGAGAAGCTATTCGTGCTGCCGGCCGAGGGAGGCAAGCCAAGCGTGGCGGCGGTGGCCACGAGCGGGGTTTACGGCAGCCTGCAAACATCGGCGCAACCGTTTCTGATAGGGACGTGGTCGAGCGCGGTGAATCCGGCGGAGATTGTGCGAATCGATGTAGCGGGGAAATCGCAACGATTTCTCACCGATTTCAACAACGCGAAAGCGGCGGAGATCGACTGGCAGCCGGTGGAGCATTTCTGGTTCACGGCAAAGAACGGGCGGCGGATCCACAACATGGTGGTGCGTCCGCCGGCGTTCGATGCGGCGAAGAAATATCCTCTGCTGGTGTTGATCCATGGGGGTCCGCACACGATGTGGCGCGATGAAATCACGCTGCGGTGGAACTATCATTTGCTGGCGGCGCCGGGTTATGTGGTGTTGTTGACGAACTACACGGGATCGACGGGATTCGGGGAGAGGTTTGCGCAGACGATGCATGGCGATCCGCTGCGTGGGCCGGGGGAGGAGTTGAACGAGGCGGCCGATGAGGCGGTGAAGCGGTTTGGCTACATCGATGGCGGAAGGCAGTGCGCGGGCGGGGCGAGCTACGGAGGGCATCTGGCGAACTGGCTGCAGGCAACCACCACTCGCTACCGGTGCTTAATCAGCCATGCGGGTCTGATTAATATGGAATCGCAATGGGGGACGAGCGATACGATTTATCATCGGGAAGTGATGGCTGGGGGACCGGTGTGGGAACAGGGTACGGTGTGGCGGGAACAGAATCCGATCCGGTACGCAAAAAATTTTCGCACTCCGATTTTGGTCACGGTAGGGGAGAATGATTTTCGCGTGCCGCTGAACCAGACGTTGGAGAACTGGAGTGTTTTGCAGAGGTTGCGGGTGCCATCGAAGCTGATTGTGTTCCCTGGGGCGAACCACTGGATACTGAAAGCGGAGGACAGCAGGTTTTTTTACGGGGAGGTTCACGGGTGGCTGGAGCGGCACCTGAAACCATAATAGAATCAGGCAGTTGGAAGGGCAGTAACGGTGCGTAAAGAGGGTTATAAGGGGAAGGCCCGAGATTCACGTCTTCGTAACCTTATGTACCGTATATAGATAAACTTCTTGACTGGCCCCAATATATTGGGGGATGATGAACGAGCACGTCAAACGGTTGTGTTTGACCCCAAGGCTCAATTCGCCATCGTTATTTCACAACAACTTAGCCAAAGAAGGACTGCCAAGATGGGTCAGCTTAGTGTCGATATCAGTGTCCGGATGCGAGAGTTGAGGCGCTCGCTCCCAGTCAGCCAGCGTACCGGAGTTGCTTTTCCCCGGTATTTCACGGCCCGGATGGATGCCGGAAGAACCCCTTACGATGAGGTGCAATGGGAACTGCGGAACGCGACCATTGGCAACGACAAGGGTTCGGTAATTTTCGAGCAGCGGGATGTGGAAGTACCCGCGGACTGGTCGCAGACGGCGACGAATATCGTGGCGAGCAAATACTTCCATGGACGGATGGGTTCGCCGGAGCGCGAGCGGAGTGTACGGCAGTTGGTGCACCGTGTGGTGGACACGATTGCGGAGTGGGGGAAGACGGGGCGCTATTTCAAGACGGCGCAGGATGCGGATAATTTCCGCGACGAACTGGCCCACCTGATGCTGACCCAGAAGGCCTGTTTCAATTCGCCGGTGTGGTTCAACGTAGGAGTGAAGGAGCAGCGCGGCTACGGCTGGTATTACGATGAAGCCGCCGATGCCATCAAGAAGATGTCGAAGGAAGAGACGCGGCCGCAGTGTTCGGCGTGTTTCATCAATTCGGTAAGCGATTCGCTGGAGTCTATTCTGGACCTGGCGAAGACGGAAGGGATGCTGTTCAAGTGGGGCTCAGGGACGGGGACGAACCTGTCGCACCTGCGCGAAGAAGACGCGATTCTGTCGGGCGGCGGGCGCGCGTCGGGGCCGCTGAGCTTCATGAAAGGGTTCGATGCGTTTGCGGGCGTGATCAAGAGCGGCGGCAAGACGCGGCGCGCGGCGAAGATGGTCATACTGAACGTCGATCATCCGGATGTGGAGAAGTTCGTGTGGTGCAAGGCGAAGGAAGAGAAGAAGGCGCACACGCTGATCGATGCGGGCTATGATAGTTCGCTGGACGGCGAGGCCTACGGATCGATCTTTTTCCAGAACGCGAACAACAGCGTGCGGGTGACGGACGATTTCATGCATGCGGTGGTGGAAGACCGCGACTGGTGGACGAAATCGCGCATCGACGGGCAGCCGCGGAAGCGGTTCCGGGCCCGGGAATTGATGCGGCAGATTGCCGAGGCGACGCATCAGTGCGGAGACCCTGGGCTGCAGTACGACACGACGATCAACCGCTGGCACACGTCGAAGGCGACGGCGCGGATCAACGCATCGAATCCGTGTTCGGAATACATGTTCCTGGACGATTCGGCCTGCAACCTGGCGTCGTTGAATCTGATGCGGTTCGTATCGCCGGGCGGCGAATTCGATGTGGAAGCGTTCCGCCACGCGGTGGATACGACGATTCTGGCGCAGGAGATTCTGGTGGACAGCGCGAGCTATCCGACGGAAAGCATTGCGAAGAACTCGCACGATTTCCGCCCTCTGGGACTGGGTTTTGCGAATCTGGGCGCATTGCTGATGAGCATGGGGATTCCCTATGACAGCGATCAGGGGCGCGATTGGGCGGGAGCTATCACGGCGGTGATGTGCGGGCAGGCGTACCTGACGAGCGCGCGCATCGCCGAGGCGACGGGTCCGTGTCCCGGATATGGCGTGAACGAAGAGAGCTTTTTGGAAGTGGTGCGGATGCATCGCGAGTCGGTGAGCCGGATCGACAACCGGCGCGTGCCGGCGGCGATGTTCGAGAATGCGAAGGTGTGCTGGCAGCAGGCGTATGAGAAGGGCAAGGAATCGGGGTTCCGCAACAGCCAGACGACGGTGATCGCGCCGACAGGAACCATCGGGTTCATGATGGATTGCGACACGACGGGCATTGAGCCGGACTTGGCTCTGGTGAAGTACAAGAAACTGGTGGGCGGCGGCGTGATCAAGATCGTAAACAACACGGTGCCGCAGGCGCTGATCAAGTTGGGCTACCGGCCGGAGCAGGTGGAGCGGATTGTCAGCCACATCGATTCGACGGGGACGATTGAAGGGGCGCCGGATCTGAAGCCGGAGCATCTGCCGGTGTTCGATTGCAGCTTCCGTCCGCAGAACGGGACGCGGTTCATCCATCACATGGGACATGTGAAGATGATGGCGGCGGTGCAACCGTTCATTTCAGGGGCGATCTCGAAGACGATCAACATGCCGGAGGAGTCCACGGTGGAAGACATCATGGACGCCTATGTGGAAAGCTGGCGGCTGGGGTTGAAGGCGGTGGCGATTTACCGCGACAATTCGAAGCGCGTGCAGCCGCTGAGTTCGGGGACCGGCAAGGGCGCGAAGTCGGCGGCCAGTGGGGCCGTGGCGAAGGTGGAGCCGCAAATCACGGAGCGGATTGTGTACCGGCCGGTGCGGCGGAAGTTGCCGGACGAGCGGCAGTCGATCACGCACAAGTTCTCGATCGGCGGGCACGAAGGCTACATCACGGTGGGCGTTTTCGAGGATGGGACTCCGGGTGAGATCTTCATCACGATGGCGAAGGAAGGCTCGACGATCAGCGGATTGATGGATAGCTTTGCGACGGCAGTGAGTTACGGATTGCAGTATGGAGTGCCGCTGAAATTTTTTGTGGACAAGTTCAGCCACGTGCGGTTTGAGCCGAGCGGGTGGACGGGGAATCCGCAGGTGCCGTATGCGAAGTCGATCATGGATTATATCTTCCGGTGGATGGCGGCGAAGTATCTGCCGCCGGAGGAAGCGCAGGACGCGGTAAATGAGGCGGGGGAATCGTCGAGGTTGCGGCCGACGGAGAATCAGCCGCAGCAATCGCTGCCGTTCGGACCGGTGGTGGAGGATGCTCCGCTGTGTTCGGAATGCGGGGGATTGATGACGCGGAATGGGTCTTGCTACAAGTGCGAGAACTGCGGGGGGACTAGCGGGTGTAGCTAGGGGGTTGGAAGACTGAAGGTTGGGTTATGGGCGCCGCGGCCGGTTCCGGTTGGCGGCGCCTTTGGTTTGTGTGAGGTCTCGAACGGGGCGGAAAGTCAGTCACGCACGAGGTGAACCGCGGAAAAGCCCTCGGCTATTCCAGGCGGCACGAGGCGCGCGGCCATCCTTTCGACGACCTCCGCGGGGACCACTCGAGCCCTGGTCAAGTTGCGTTTCATGCACAGATGTACGGGCACATCGAAAAACACCGCCTCGATCTCCGCACCGTACATGTGCGCGGTCATCACGTAGGGGCGGCGTTCAATCGCGGTCAGATTCGTCGCATCCACGCAGGTCACGGGCCTCCCCAACTCCAAGCGCATCCTCAACAGACGGCGCAGCAGGGCGAAGACAGTCCGGTTCGCCCCCTGGTCCCGTGCATCGTCCAACAACAGGCGGCGCATCTCATCGGACTCGAGCACAGGCCAGCCGTGCCGTGCCGCATAGGTTGATTTTCCGGACCCCGGCAACCCCACAAGCAAGATCACTTTCTGGCGGGTCACACGAGAAAGCGCTCCGCCTCCAGCAATCGCGCCGCTATTTTGCGCCGCAATGCCACGGAGTTCACCAGTTCCACCTTCGTGAAGCGGCGCAACACCGCCAGATTGGTGCGGAGCGCATCGCCGGACGACGAGGCACTCAACACATACCGCGCTGCTTTCTCGATCGTCTCGATCGCCGATGGGAGAAACACCGCCTTCATCCCGGCGGCCAGTTCGCCCTTTCCCATGGCCTGCAACTTCTTCGTCCGCAGATAGACCGACTCCATTGCGAAGGCGCTCATTCCGATGTCCGTGATGCCGGCAAGAATCTCCTGCTGCTGATCCAGTTCCTTCAAGTAGGTCTGATAGGCGACGCCCAAACAAAGCAACGCCACCTTCTTGGCGTTGCTCACCAGCGTGGCATCGTCGAGCGTGGCGCCCAAGGCAGGCCCGGCTAACACTTCGGCTTGCACCTTCTTCACGGCCTCCACCAGCGGCAGCAGGCCCTTCTGCGCGCGCTTCAAGAGCATGCCAGTGGCCAACATGCGGTTGATTTCACTGGTGCCTTCGAAGATGCGATTGATGCGCGAATCGCGGTAGGCCCGCTCCACCATATAATCCTGGTGATACCCGTAGCCTCCGTGGATTTGCACGCCTTCATCCACGACGTAATCCAACATCTCCGACCCGGAGACCTTCATGTAGGAGCATTCCATGGCGAACTCCTCGACGGCCTTCAGCAGGCGCTGGGAGGCATCGGGCTCAGACCAGGAGAATTCGCCGAGCGCGGCCTGAATCATGCCCACGACGCGATAGCTCATCGTCTCGACGGCGTAGATGCGGATGGCCATCTCGGCGAGTTTGTGCTGGATCATTCCGAAGTCGCCGATGGGCTTGCCGAATGCCTTGCGCTCCTTGGCATACTTCAAACAGGCCTGGAGGACGCTCTTGGCGCCGCCGGTCGCAAACGGGCCCAGCTTGAAACGGCCCATGTTAAGGATGTTGAAGGCGATGTGATGTCCTTTGCCGACCTCGCCCAGCACGTTCTCCACCGGCACTTTGACGTTGTCCAGATAGATGGGAGTGGTCGATGAGCCCTTGATGCCCATCTTCTTCTCTTCGGCGCCGGGCTTGACGCCTGCCCATGCACGCTCCACGAGAAAGGCTGTCACTTTCTCCCCACCGACCTTGGCGAAGATCGTGTAGAGATCGGCATGCCCGCCGTTGGTGATCCACATTTTCTGCCCGTTGAGGACGTAGTGCGTCCCGTCCGCGCTCAGGTCGGCGCGAGTTTTCATGGCCAGGGCATCCGAGCCAGCCTGCGGCTCACTCAAGCAATAGGCTGCAATCAATTCCGCGCTGGCAAGCCGGGGCAGATAGCGTTTTTTCTGTTCGTCCGTTCCGTAGAACAACAAGGGCAGCGTACCGATTCCCGTATGGGCGCCGTGCCAGGCGGAGTACGATCCATCGCGCGAGAGCCGCTCGGCGACAATCATCATCGAAGTCAGATCCAATTCCATCCCGCCGTACTGTTCGGGAAGAACGACCGCGGTCAACCCGAGTTCGGCGGACTTGCGCAAGACCGCCTGGGCCACGCCAGGCTCCTGATGCTGGATCTTCTCGACATTCGGAAGAATCTCTTTGGCCCAGAATTCATCGGCCGTGCGAGCGATGGCCAGATGCTCATCGGTGAAGTCTTCGGGAGTGTAGATCTCCTCGGGCAGGCGCGATTCCAGCAGGAACGCACCGCCCTTCGTCTTGGGAAGCGCCATCGACGTGGTTGCCATATTGTCCTTCCTAATTGAGCCGCTCGAAAATTCCGGCCGCGCCCTGACCGCCGCCGACGCACATCGTTACCATGCCGTACTTCGCCTGGCGCCGCCGCATTTCGCCGAGCAGAGTCGCCGTCAGTTTCGCTCCGGTGCAACCCAGCGGATGGCCCAGGGCAATCGCGCCGCCATTGACATTTACGGTTTCCGGGTCCAATCCGGATTCACGAATCACAGCCAGTGCCTGAACGGCGAAAGCCTCGTTTAGCTCCGTCAATTCGATGTCGGCCAATTTCAGGCCCGTCTGGCGCAGCACCTTCGGAATGGCCACCACGGGGCCGATGCCCATGATTTGGGGAGGCACTCCGCCTACGGCAAACCCTGCAAATCGAGCTGCCGGTTTCAACCCCAACTCGCGGGCCTTGCGCTCCGACATGACAATGGCGGCCGCCGCGCCGTCGCTGGTTTGGGACGAATTGCCCGCGGTGACCGTTCCATCGGCCGCAAAGACGGCGCGGAGCTTTGCCAGCGCCTCCATCGATGTGTCCGCCCGCGGTCCTTCGTCCTTTGCAAACACCGACGTCCTGGTGGCCGGCTTGCCATTGGCGCCCAGCGTTGTCGCGCTCACTTCGAGAGGCACAATCTCGCCATCGAACCTGCCTTCGGCCTGCGCCCGCAGGGCATTCCGATGGCTTCGATAAGCGAACGCATCCTGATCCTCGCGGCGCACACCGTACTTCTGGTAGAGCTGCTCGGCGGTGAGCCCCATGCCCATATACAACTCCGGCCGGTGATCGACAAACCAGGGATTCGGAGCGAACTTCACGCCGGTCATGGGGATCATGCTCATCGATTCGGCGCCGCCCGCGACAATGATCTCGGCCGCGCCGGAACGAATGCGGTCAGCCGCCATCGCGATCGACTGCAGGCCTGAGGAGCAAAAGCGATTGATGGTCATCGCCGGAACCGAATCGGGCAGCCCTGCGCGTAAGGCAATGGCGCGGGCCATGTTCATCCCAGACTCGCCTTCGGGCATGGCGCAGCCGACGATCACATCGTCGATTTCATCTTTGGGAACTTGCGGAAATTTTTCCAATAGCGCCCGGACCACGGCGGCGCCCATGTCATCGGGCCGTGTGTTGCGTAATGTTCCACGTCCGGACTTGCCGACCGCCGTGCGCAGGCAGTCGATAATGACGGCTTCTTGCATTCCTACATGATACCGAGAGGCTCAGCCGAAGAGGACTTCGGTGAAATCGAAGCAGCCCTTTTTTCGCGTTTCCACCAGCCACTGCGCCGCCTTCAAGCTGCCGCGCGCGAAGCCCTCTCTGCTGCGTGCCGCATGGCGAAGAGTAATGGTATCGGCCGCTGAGTCGAATCCGATTTCGTGCGTTCCGGGGTGCGCGCCGGCGCGATTGGAGGACGCATCGATGGGCCGGGTGTAACCCGCCGACTTCATCCGGTCCACCAGTTGCAGCAGCGTTCCCGAAGGGGCGTCTTTTTTCGTGTTGTGATGAATCTCCCAAGCCCAGGCGCCATAGGAAGGTTCATTCGCCAACAACCGGGCCGCCTCAGCAACGACGCGATTGAAGACGTTGACGCCGATGGAAAAATTGGGGCTCCACACGAGCCCGATGCCGGCCTTCGACACGACATCGCGAACATGATCCAACTGCGCCGTCCAGCCAGTTGTCCCTACGACGGTGGATACGCCCAAGCCCGCAAGCCGCCCGATATTCTCCACGGCTGTGTGCGGCGTCGTAAACTCAATCGCCACGTCCACGCCCGCGAAATGCTCCGCGGTCATTGCAGCGCCGCCGGCGTTATTGAATTCATCCAGACGCAGCACGGTCTCGAAACCATACTCCGCCGAGAGCGAGTCGATCATCTTGCCCATCTTCCCGTAGCCAACCAGCGCGAGTTTGGCCATTACGCAAACACCTCCGGATCGAGCGTGGAAAAGAACTCCGCATGCAGCGACTGCATTGCCGGCCGCACTTCGGTGCCATCGATGACGAAACTGAAGTTCAACTGAGAAGCGCCTTGCGACACCATCAAGACATTGATGCCGGCCAGCGACCGGAAGATACGGGCTCCAATCCCCGGTGTCCCGCGCACATTGTCTCCGACTACGGAGACAATCGCCCGATCGCGCTCCACCTCCACTTCGGCAATTCTGGTCAGTTCTTCGCGAATCTCATCCAGATTGCGATCGTTGTCGATGGTCAGCGACACACTCACCTCGGAGGTGGTCACCATGTCCACCGGAGTCTGGAAGCGGTCGAAGACTTCGAAGATCCGATGGAGGAAGCCATGCGCCATCAACATCCGCAGCGACTGCACCTTGACTACTGTGATGCCGGTTTTGCAGGCGATCGACTTGATCACGTTGCGGCACGGCACGGTCTCTTTCACGATGCGGGTCCCACTCACTTCCGGATTGCGCGAGTTCAACACGAGCACGGGAATGTTCTTTTCGACGGCCGGCAACACGGTGGCGGGATGAAGGACCTTGGCTCCGAAATACGCCAGTTCGGCCGCTTCGGCAAAGGAGATCGTCTTGATGCGGTACCCGCCCGGCACAATGCGCGGATCGCAGGTGAGCATGCCATCCACATCCGTCCAGATCTGGATTTCTTCAGCGCCGATGCCGGCGCCTACGATCGATGCCGAGTAATCGGACCCGCCGCGGCCCAGCGTCGTAGTGGCGCCATCCTGCATCGATCCGATGAAGCCGCCCATGACCACAACCTGCTTCGCCGCAAGCGGCGCGACGACGTCCCGCATCCGTGCATAGGTTCGCGGAAACAACGGCGAAGCTTGCGTGTGGCGAGTGTCGGTGATCAGCACAGAGCGCGAATCGACATGCGCCGCGTCCATTCCGGCATGGCGAAAACCGAGTGTGACGATGCGCGAGGAAAGACGTTCGCCCATGCTGGACACGGCATCCACCATGCGCGGGGAGAACTCTTCCACTTCGGCGATCTCCGCCACCATTTGCGCCAGCTCATCGAAATGCCCGTCGAGCAGCGCGGCGAGTTCAGCCTTGTCCTCATCCCGGACGATTTGACTCGCCTCCAGGCGGTGGTATTCCTTCAACTCCTCCAGTTGGCGCATTGCCTCACTCTGCTGCCCGTCGGCGGCAGAGCGCGCCATCGCCAGCAGGCGATTGGTGGTCTTGCCCATCGCGGAGACCACCACCACGGGGCGGCGGTCTACGCGAGCCTGGACAATTGTGGCAACGCGCGCGATCGCTGTGGCGGACTCCACGGAGCTGCCGCCAAACTTCATGACGATCATTTCGCGTATCTCCTCTAACGGCCTATAGCAGTCCCTGAGCCTGCATCAACTCCGCGTTGAGCACGGCCGCGCCGGCCGCGCCGCGCACAGTGTTGTGTCCCAGTGCGATGAACTTGAAATCGAACACAGGGCATTCGCGCACACGTCCGACGAAGCACGCCATGCCGTTTTCGCGTTCGGCATCGCGGCGAGGCTGCGGGCGATCGGCGGCCGGCATGTAAATCACCGGCCGTTTCGGGGCGCTGGGCAAATTCAACTGCTGCGGCATGGCCGTGAAGGTATCGAAGGCGGCAATGAGATCTTCCGCCTTCACCTTGGATGAAAACTCCACCGAAGTAGCCGCCAGGTGGCCATCCACGACCGGCACGCGATTGCAGTGCGCACTCACTTTGGCTTCGAGAGCGCGCAACTCGCCGCCAGTGAAATCTCCCAGGATCTTTTGCGTTTCGATCTGCATTTTCTCTTCTTCGCCGCCGATGTAGGGGACCACGTTCGCCGTGATGTCCATCGAAGGCACGCCGGGATATCCGGCGCCCGAAATGGCCTGCATCGTCGTCACCAGCACACGCTGGATGCCGAATTGCTTCAGCGGCCCTAGCGCCATGGTGAGGACAATGGTCGAACAGTTCGGGTTGGTGACAATGGCTCCGCTCCAACCGCGCTTGGCGCGCTGCGCCGGCAGAATTCCCAAGTGATCCGCGTTCAGTTCCGGCACGAGGAGCGGGACATCCGCATCCATACGGTGATTGCGCGAGTTGGAGACAACTGTGTGACCCGCATTCGCAAAGGCCTGCTCGATCTCGGTCGCCACCGATGCATCGGTGGCGGAGAACACCAGCTTGGGGGCGTTTCCAGGCTTGCAATCGGAAACGGTGAGTTCCGCCACTTCTGCCGGCATTTGGCCGGCCAGCCGCCAGGCAGTGGCTTCCCGATATTTCTTACCGGCCGAGCGGTCGCTGGCGCCGACCCAAGTCAGTTTGAACCAAGGGTGCCCCTGCAAGAACTTAACAAAGTGCTGCCCCACCATTCCGGTGGCGCCTAAGACTCCAACTTCGATCTGTGGTTGCATAATCCTTTCCTATTTCCTTCAGGCCAGCAGCAGCCGCGCCAGCTTCTGATAAATCTCTACGGCCTCCACCAGCTCGCGCTTCGGCACACGCTCTTCGCTGGTATGCGCCACGTGAATCGTGCCCGGCCCGATCAACAGGGGCTCGCCCCAGGCACCGTTGAAGGCCGGAATGTCCGTGGTGTACTTCATCACTGCCGTACGAAAACCCTCGAAGCTCTTCAAGCGGAGCGCGGGGATGCGAAGCAACTCGCGCACGGTGGCGCGCCCGCCGACACAGCGGTCAATGGTTTGGCGGAGACTCTCGCCATCGTCGATTAGACGAATCAGCAGTTCTGCTTTGGCGTAATCGGGCACAACATTCGGCGCCCGCCCGCCGGAGATAGTCCCGATGTTCACCGTACTGTCGCCGAGCACGGGATCGACGGGAAATTGCAGTGCGCGAATATCCTGCAACACATCGAGCAGCTTGTCGATCGCCGAGTCGCCCAGTTCCGGATACGCGGAATGCGACATGCGGCCCGAGGCTTCAATCTCGAGGCGCATTGCGCCCTTTGAGCCAAGCGCGAGTTGGTTTTCGGTCGGCTCGCCATTGATCAGATACTTGGACCCGCGCGGGTGCTTGGCGGCGAAATACGCGCCCGCGCTGTTGCGCTCTTCGCCGACGACGAAGAGGAGAGCGATTCCGCGCACGCCTGATTCGAGCAGCGCTTCGACCGCCGTAATCATCGATGCGATGATGCCTTTCGTATCGCATGCACCGCGCCCCCAGATGAACTCGTCATCCTCGCGCGAGCCGAAGTAGGGCGGGACCGTGTCCATGTGCGTGGAGAAAGTCACCACCGGATTGCCGAAAGTGGCCAGAACGTTGTTCCGGTTCGGCTCCACTTCCATGATCTCCAGCTTGCCGTTGAAGCGCGTGCAAAGACCCTGCAGGATCTCCGCCAGTTCTTTTCCCACTGCCAGCTCATTGCCGGTAATGGACTCGATATTAATCAAGCGATGCGTGAGTGCAAAGACTTTCATGGATAACAATACTCGTTTCAGGGAAAATCGGAAGGAGGGCGGTAACAGGAAGAGACTGCGTGCGAGGCGAGGTTCTGCTTCCCGATAGCGCTCCACCCGGATTCCCGAGTGACAGTGGCCGGGATTTAGCCCGAACCCCCAACAGCCGTGCCGGTCGCTGTGCATCGGCCATCTCGGCGGCACAGATCCGAAAGGAACCTGTGTGGTGAAACCCAACCCCTTTGGCCTGCCGTTCCGGAACGCCCCGGAACTGCCGCAGCAGGCTACTCTTGGTTGCCGCGCCTCTACCAGAAATAATGAGTGTACCACGAAAACATGCGCCGCAGTGTATTGGTAGACTCGATTCTACGTGGTTGAAATCCAGCACGTCTCGAAGCTCTATCGTCTCTATCGCCGGCCGCTCGACCGGCTGATCGAAGCCTTGCCTCTCTCCTCCGCACCTCGCCACGAGGATTACTGGGCTCTCGACGACGTGTCGTTTTCCATTGCCAAGGGCGAGATTGTCAGCGTGGTGGGCCCAAACGGATCCGGCAAATCGACGTTGCTGCAGATCGTCGCGGGCATTCTTCAGCCGACGCGCGGCCGCGTCCTGCGCAAAGGGCGCATCGCGGCGCTGCTGGAACTCGGCGCGGGCTTCAATCCCGAGTTCACTGGGCGTGAAAATGTCTTTCTCTCCGGCGAAATCATGGGACTCACGCGGAAAGAAATAGAGCGCGCATTTCCGCAAATCGAGGCATTCGCCGAAATCGGCCCCTACATCCAGCGCCCCGTAAAGGAGTACTCGAGCGGCATGTACGTGCGCCTCGCCTTCTCGACAGCAATCCACGCCGACCCGGAGATCCTTATCGTGGATGAAGCGCTTTCCGTGGGGGACGCGATCTTCTCGGCCCGCTGCATTCAGAAATTCGAGGAACTAAAAACGCGGGGCGTGACAACGCTGTTTGTATCGCACGATCTTGGCCTGGTGAAGCGGCTCTCCAATCGGGCCGTCTTCCTGCTCAACGGCAAGGTGGAAGCGCACGGCGCGCCTAACGATGTCGTCAACCGTTACGTCGGTCTGGTGCACGAGCGCCAGCGCGCCGCATTTCCCACCGGCCGGCAGAAAGCACTCAACTGCAGTTTCCGGCACGGCGACCGAACGTCCCAGATCGAAAGCGTGGAACTTCTCGACGCCAATGCCACCCCGGCCGCCATCCTGGAACACGGCCAATCCGCCACCGTGCGCATCCGCGCCCGTTTTCAACAACCGTCCAGCGAACCTATCGCGGGGCTCCTCATCCGCAACCGGCTGGGCATCGATGTCTACGGCACCAACACCCGTGCCGAGGGCCTCTCGCTTGGTTCGTTTCAAGCGGGCGACCTGCTGGAACTGGACTTCCGCTTCGATTGCTGGCTGGTGCGCCAGGAGTACACGATCACGGTCGCCCTGCAGCACGCGAGCGGGCAAAGCCAGGATTGGCTGGACGACGCGCTATCCTTCACGGTTGCCGGAGTCAAGGATCTGGCCGGTGTCGCCGACCTTCGCGCCGCCGTCCAGTGGCGCAAGCACTGAGCGCAATCTTCTGTCACCTTGCCGGGAAACGCTGCATCCAATCGAATGGAGACCAGCAGTGAACGTCAAAGTCACCTACGAAGAGAAAGTCCGTTTCCGCGCCGAAGCCCGCGGCCATCAAGTGGTGTGCGATCAGCCTGAATCGAACAAGGGCGAGAACGCGGGCATGACACCGCCTGAATTCCTGCTTGTTTCCCTGGCCACCTGTGCAGGCTATTACGCGGTGGAATATCTGAGGACGCGGAACCTGCCCACCGAAGGGTTGGAAGTAACCGTCGATGCGGAGAAGGCATCCGGACCGGCGCGCCTTGGCGAGTTCAGGATCGTGGTTCATACACCGGAGATCGAAGAGCGCCACCGCGAAGGCGTGCTGCGCGCCGTCAAAGCCTGCATTGTCCACAACACACTGCTGCACACTCCGCACGTCGCCATCGAACTGCAAACGCCGGTCGCCGCCTAATCGACTAAACGCTCCAGCAATTCGTGAATCGCGCCCAGCCATGGTTGGAGGAGGGCAACGCATGCCATGAGCGAGAGCGCCAAACCCGGCACAATAGGGGAACCGTGCGCCGTTGGCGGCGGGCCTGAGAGCAAGGCGCCGACGCGTTCGCGGAGATGATCCGCATCGGTGGCAAACGAACTCGCCAACAGGCTCGCATGGCGATCCAGACCAAGCCGCGCAACACGCACCAGCGCCTCCGCCAGCAGCACAGCCCGATCCTCGTCGCCATCGACCGCGGCTGCGTCGGCAGCACGTTCCGTCGCTTCCACCCAGGCCTTCTCCACTGCGCCGAAGCCTCGGTCGAAGGGCCACAACCCAGGAGCAAGCAGCAGGATGGCACGCTTCAGATTGTCCTTCGAGACAAGATGCGCTTGTTCGTGCCGCATCACGGTGTGCCATTGCTCATCGGTGAGCGCGGCGCGCACTTGCGGGGAAACCACGACCCGCGGCGAGAGGATTCCAGTCAACCGCAGCACCGGAGCATCGGGGTCACGCTGCTTGGATGAAGCCATCGCCGCTGCGAGCCTCGCAACTGCCTGGCCGCACACCAGGACGCTGAGCGTCGCCAGGAACCACAAAAACACTCCAGTGCGCTCCTCTCCCATCACGGGTTCGAACCGCAGATAGGCGGGCAGGCATACGGCGACGGCGAACAGCCCAGCGGTGACGCCGGGCATGAGGCGCACCGCCAGCAACAGGTCGCTTGCGCGACGTGCTTCCATTTCTCGCGCACGGCGGACAATCAGGGGGGCCAGACCTCGCAACAGGCCACCCACCAAGAAGTGCGCCACACAGAAACCGGCCAGACACAATAGAATCAGGCGTAGCGTGTATCCGGCGATCATGGCTGCCCCCTTTGCTGCCGGCGCTTCTCGCGGATTTGCCGCTCCAACTCATCGAGCAGCGTGCGGTCATGCTTGCCGATCGCATCCACCAGGCTCGATGCCACCATCTCTTCGGAAGCACCCACCCGCAGCGATTTCACTAACTCCGCGGCGCGGTGGCGGATCCACTCGCGGAAGCTGAACTTGGGCGAATAGTGAAAAGCGCGGTCGCACTTTCGCCGTTCCAAGAGCCCTTTTTTGTAGAGCCGGTCGAGCGTGGTCATGACCGTCGTATAGGCCAGCGGGCGGTCCAGCAGCAGTGCCAGGGCTTTGACGCTGAGTTCTCCGCGCTGCCAGAGAACCTCCATGATTTTCGATTCCAGGTGCCCGAGTTCGGCTTGCTTCATGGCGATGAAGCTAGCATCGCACAGCTCAAGCAGCGATCGCGGCGCGCAGCGCCGGGCTTAACTCCGGATTCAGGTGCAGCTTGTCGAATTTCTCAGGGAAGAACTGTTTGTACTTGTAGTTCAGTCCCGCTATCGTCCATGCCTTCACTCCGTACATCACGCCTTTGGCGGGGCTGACAATCCCGTCGACTTGCACCACATCCTCATTCGACGATTGCACGTTGTAGATCCAGAATCCGGTGACAGCGTCGAACTGCCCGTTGACGCGGGGCAGTTCCTTGATTTTTCTTCCGCCGCCCGGGTCGAACTTGGGAATCAATTCTTTGATGAAGAATTGCACCAATTGCACATCGTCGGACAGGTTCGGGCAAGTACGGGCATCTCCGACGTGCGCCGATACGTTGTAGATGAAGTTCAGCCCCTGGTTGGGCTGGTTGAATCTGAGTTTGCAGGCCATCGTATCTCCTCCAGTACACTCATGCGGGGAGACAACCTGACATCGATCAAAAAGATTTCATTCGGATGCTCGAAAACAGAACAGGAAGTTCGTCGTGCGCACGTACATTCTGCCGTCCACCAAAGCGGGGGTGGCTTTGCAGCCATCGCCGAGATCGTTCACTTGCAGCACTTCCCATTGCGCGCCGGCGCGCAACACCGCCGCTTTGCCATCTTCGCTGATGGCCAGAATCCGTCCTCGCGCCGCTAACGGCGACATGTAGTAGGCCCCCAGCGCGCCCTGCAACCGTCCCTGCTTCCCAATCTCTCCGCTCTTGCTGTCATAGGACTTGAACACTCCACCTTCCTTAAGGGTGTAGAGCACATCGCGATAGATGAGCGGCGACGGCACGTTCGGCAGCGACTTCGCGTTCTTCCATAGGAACCCCGAATCCGTGATGTCTCCCTTCCCTCCCAATTTGTAAGCGCGCAACGCGCTTTCGCCCTGCCGCCGTTCCTGCAACTGCTGCCAGTCGCGCTCCTCCAGAAAGCCGCTATTATCCAGATCCAGATACTCCTCAAAGCGGGCCTTCACGCGCTGGTCCACAATCTCATCCTTCGAGAGCTTGCCGTCCTTGTTCTTGTCCAGATCGCGCAGAGCATCGGCGAAGGGTGGAACAATCTCCTGCTCGCCGGGATTCGACTCGGCGGACATGGTTACGAAGTACACGACGTCTGCCGCAATGACGGGAGTGGGCTTCACCTGCCAGGGAAGCCTGCGGATCCACCAGATCTCCGACCCCGTGCGCAGATCGTAGCCCGAGAGACGGTAGGAACCGGCCAACACGACTTGCGTTGCGCCGCCGGGCGGCTGATACAGCACGGGCGTCGCGTAGCCGCGCTGAGCATGCGGGCGTTCCTTGCGCCACAGCACCTTCCCGGTGTCCTTGTCGACGGCGAGCAGGAACGAGCCAGTATCCTGGTCGCATGCCATCAGCAGAGTGCTACCTGAGAGAACCGGCGACGATCCATGGCCGAAGGGGTTATTGAACGGTCCCAACGGCATGCGCCACAGCTCATTGCCATCGGGTCCGTAGGCCAGAAGCCCGAAATCCTGAAAGAAAGAGTAGACGTTTTTTCCATCGGTGACCGGAGAGGCCGACGCCGGCCCATTCGCCGGGCGCTCAATTTCCTGCTTCCGCGGACGCGGCGCTTCCCGCCGCCAGAGAATGCGTCCCGTGCCGCGGTCGAGCGAAAGGGTGTACAGTTTGTCGCCCTCCGCGCCGGTGAGAAAGATACGGTCCACGGTCACCACCGGCGATGAGTGCCCTGGCGGGACCGCAGTCTTCCACACTACGTTTTTCGCAGCGCCGAACTCCAGCGGGATGGCGGTTTCCTCCGTCACTCCGCCCGCGTTCGGACCACGGAATTGCCTCCAATCCGCGGCGGTTCCCAGAGAGACGAATAGCAGCCCGGCAATCCAGCAGTACATGATCCCTTGTATCACGGTTCTATACTGTCTACTGGAAATGTATACGCATCCGCGCGACGAGATTCTGGCTACCATTGAGCGCATCTACCGCAACCGCATGACCACTACGTCTGGCGGTAATCTCTCCATTCGCGAAGAGAACGGGGACATCTGGATTACTCCGGCCCGCATCGACAAAGGCAGTCTGCGCCGCGACGATATCGTGCTGGTGCGTGCTGGCGGTGCGGTGCAGGGCCATCATCCGCCGTCCTCCGAACTTCCTTTTCACCGCGAGATCTACGCTCAACGCCCCGATGTGCGCGGCATCGTGCATGCCCACCCGGTCGCCCTGGTTGCGTTCAGCGTGGTGGGCAAGACTCCCGACACGCATCTGTTCCATCAGGCCCGGCAGGTCTGCGGAGAGGCCGGCTTCGCGCCTTATCAACTTCCCGGCTCACTCGCTCTCGGCCGCAATGTCGCTCAAACATTTCACCGTGGATTCGATTGCGTCATTCTGGAGAACCATGGCGTCGTTACCGTGGGCCGCAACCTGCCCGAAGCCTTCCACCGCTTCGAGACGCTTGAGTTCACCGCGAAGACCATTATCAAAGCCAGCCACCTCGGCCCCATCCATTATCTATCCGAGGAAGACATCGCACTTGCCGGACAACGCGAAGCCACGAATAGCTTCGACACACCGCACCTCCCGCACAGTGAAGAACTGGAACTGCGCCGCAAGCTCTGCGAGTTCATCCAGCGCGCCTACCGCCAGCGATTGTTCATCAGCACGCAAGGCAGTTTTTCCGCGCGGCTCGATGAGGGCTTTCTCATCACGCCCTACCGCGTGGACCGGGGCATGATCGAGGCGTCCGATCTCGTACTGGTGCGCGACGGCGCGGCCGAGCCAGGCAAGCAAGCCAGCCGGGCGGCCTCGATGCATCAGGCCATCTACCGCCGTCAAGCGCACGCCGGCGCCATCATCAACGCGTACCCTGTCAACGCGACGGCGTTCAGCGTTACAGGCGCGGAACTGGATTCGCGCACGATCCCCGAAAGCTACATCGTACTTCGCACGGTGAACCGCCTTCGCTATGGGCTGCAATTCCAGGATGTCGAAGAGATCGCCGCCGGCTTCACTGCCGATCGCCCCGTTGCCCTGCTGGAAAACGATGGCGTCCTCGTCGCCGGGCGCGACGTTCTGGACGCATTCGACAAGCTCGAAGTGCTCGAGTCCACTGCTGAAGCACTGATTAATTCACGGCCGCTGGGAGCGCTCGCCGCAATGCCCGATGCCGTTATCGAAGAATTGGAAAGGGTCTTTCTCAAGTGATTCTGCTCAAGAATGGAACCATCCTGGATGGTACGGGCGGGTCCGCCCGGAGTGGGGATGTGTGGCTCGATGGGGACCGCGTTTCCGCGGGGCCGGCGCAAGGACAGGGAACGGATGAAACCGTCGATTGCACCGGCCTGACCATTGCGCCGGGATTCATCGACATCCACTCGCACTCGGATGTCATGGTGCTGGAGAACGATCGGGCCAAGGCCGACCAAGGCGTCACGGGAGAGGTTGTGGGTAATTGCGGATTCAGCCCTTATCCGCTCGGGTCTATTCCGCATGCTGTCTCCGAATACAGCCGCGGCATCCTGTACGGGCCGGAACAATGGGGCTGGCCCAACGCCAAGGAATACCTGGAAGAAGTGAACCGCCGCGCCAAGCTTGCATCTATCTGGTCTCTGGTGGGACATGGATCGCTTCGCACGGCCCACGCCGGCCCGCGCCAAGGGCCGCTGGATACAAAACAGGTCGATGCGATGGAGCACGATCTCGACGATGCACTGGCGGCCGGCGCTTGCGGTTTTTCCACCGGCTTCATGTACGCACCGGGCTCCAGCGCGCCGCGCGAGGAAGTCGTGCGTCTGCTCAAAGTGGTGGCCCGCCACGGCAAGATCTACGCGACGCACATGCGCAGCTATTCGTTTCAACTGCTGGAGTCTATTGAGGAGCAACTTCTGCTGGCCCGCGAGACCGGCGTAAAGCTGCAGCTTTCGCACTTGCAGGCGGTTGGCCGCGCCAATTGGGACAAGCAGCGCAAGGCGCTCGATATGATCCAGGAGGCGCGCGACAAGGGCATCGATGTGGAGTTCGACATTTATCCCTATCTTGCCGGCAGCACCGTATTGACGCAGCTTCTTCCGCAGTGGGCGCTGGATGGGGGTACGGAGACTCTACTGCGCCGCCTGAGAGAAGACCGAGCACGCATCGCTCAAGAGACCATCGCCTGTATGGCACAGCGTTGGGAGGATGTCTACGTAGCTTCGGTGGGTTCGCAGGAAGGCCAGCACTGGGTGGGCAAGAACTTCGCCCAAATCTCCGAAGATCGAAAACTGGACCCTGTGGAATGCGTCTTCCGGCTGCTGGAGGAAGAGAACGCTGAGGTCAATATGCTGAGCTTCAATCAGAGCGAAGACAACCTGCGGCAGTTGATCCAAAACCCACTCTGCACGGTGATCAGCGATGGGTTCTACGTGAAGGGCCGCCCCCACCCGCGGCTTTACGGAACATTCCCGCACCTGCTGGGAGAGATGGTGCGGGAAAAGCAGTGGATGCCGTTGGAAGAAGCTGTTTACCGCATCACCGGCAAGCCCGCGGCACGATTCGGCATGGCAGGGCGCGGGAGCCTGGCGCCCGGCTCGTTCGCCGATGTTGTCGTCTTCGACGCAGTCCGCATCCGGGCCAATGCGACCTATGAAAATCCGCGGCGGCAGCCCGAGGGGATTCTGCACGTATTCCGCAACGGAGTGCGCACGTTGTGAAGACTGCCGTCAGCGTTTCGGCGGGCTTCTTTTCATTGTTTGCCATCGGCTATGTATTGCGGCTGGCGGCATCGCTGGTTGCGGAGTTCGACGAGGGGTCCATCGAACTTCTTGCCCTTCACTTTGGTTTCGATCTCATTGCCGCCGCGGTTGCCGGCGCCGCTGCCACGCATGTTGCCAAGCCTCTCCACAAACCCGAAAGCACGGGCTTTACCGGCTTCCTCTTTATGTTTCTCTTCATGGCGATGTTTTTCGTCTCCGATGGCCCCACGGCGGCAGTCTGGCTGGCGCGGTTGCCGCTACTTCCGATTTGCGCCTGGCTGGGAGAGAGGCTCTATGCCGATGCGAGGCAGGCGCGGTAATCACGGGCTTGGGTACAGAGAAGTCAGGAGGTGGACTCCCCCGTCAGGCCGAGTTTTTTCTGCAATTCCTCAAAGCGCTTCTGTCCGCGCAGTGCATCGAACATGGCGTCGACGGCGATGTAGTTGAGATCGGTTTCATGCCGTGCGAATGCCGCTTCCAGGCTGTCCATCGCGCCTTGCAGGTCTCCCAGTCCGGTTTGTACGAAGGCCGCTTGGACACCCACGCGTTCGCCCGATTGCACGAAGTTTTTCAATTCGTCCAGAATCGCGCGGGCCTCCTTTGCCCTTGCGCCTCGCGCCAGCACGTGTCCCAAACGGCCCAGCACCGCGCCTCTTCCACCCAGCCGCGCGACATCTTCCAGTTCGCGGATTGCTTCCAAGGTTTGACCCTGCCCCGCCCGGCAGAGGCCAATTACGATGCGCGCGTAGAAGAACTTGGGATTCACCTCCAGAGTGCGGCGCGCCTGCCGGATCGCCGCCTCCCAACGCCGCGCGCAATATAGGGCTGTGGCGATATCGTTACTGACAACGTAGGAAATGGGGCTGATGGCGGCAGCGCGGTCGAGTTCCTGCAGCGCGTCGTCGAAGCGGCCGCGTGTCACCAACCCGGTAGCGAGCCATGCTCGTGCCGATGGGGAGCTCGGATTCAATTGCAGGGCATATCGAAGCCCCTGCTCGGCGGCCGGCCAGTTACGATTCTGCAGCCACTCCAATTCGGCTCGGGCCACCAGCCCTTCGGTGTTGCCCGGATCCAACGCCACGGCCCGGTCCGCCGCCTCTCGTGTTCTTTGCGCCAACGCTGTGAATTCGCCTTCTTGATGAAAGGTTCGAGTGAGGTTGACATTGGCGAGCGCTGCCCATGCCTCTACATATGCGGCATCCTTGCGCACTACGCGCTCTAAGATGGCGGCAGCTTTGGCGCGAGCCTCGGCGGTCCCCGCACGCCGCAGCAACCGCGACTCCCAATACAATCGACGGGACTCGGCGGCGGGCACGAACGTGTATGCGGCGGCCGGCCGGGTGGCCAGCCCGAAAGCGCGGGAAACCGCCGCCACAATCGCTTCCGCAACCTCTGCCTCGACTGCCAGCGGATCGCTGCCGTCGCGGTCGTAGGTCTCCGACCAGCGCTGGTAGCCCGATTTCGCGTCCACCAATTGAGCCGTGATGCGGATGCGGTCACCTTCCCGCCATACGCTGCCTTCGAGCACTGTGCCCACGCTGAGAGCTTTCCCAATAGCCCGGACATCCTTCGATTGCGCCTGCGCTTGGGCCGCTGACGATCTTGACGTGACCCGCAACTCGGGCAGCCGGGCCAATTGAGTGGCGAGGTCCTCGCTCAGTCCCGCGGGCAAAGCTTCGTCCGCCGAGTCGCCGACATTGTGAAACGCGAGGACAGCGATCGAAAGTTCCGCAGGCGCCATGCGCGCCCATCGCACGCCGGCCGTGAGCGCCACCAGCAATGCCAGTCCAACCGCGGCCGGAATCCACCGGTGCGCGCCGCGCTCGACCGTCACGACAGCCGGACCGATTGTCTCCACGGGTGTCGTCGCCCGCAGGTGAAACACGGGGACATAGGATCCCACCGGCACATCGATCGAGACTTCGTCCTGCGCGCCATCGGTCGAGTAGTATTCCCGGAGGCGCTTGCGCAGGTGGTGCGCCTCCACCCGAACGATGGAGTCGATCCGTGGATCGAAGCTTGCCTTACGGCGAAAGACGTTCATCGCCAGAGCGGTCTCTTTGAGCGAATCGCTCCGCCCGGCAAGAGCCTCTTCGACGATGTAGGAAAGGAATTGCCCTGGGCGCGAACGCGCGTTGAGCAGCCGCGAGGCGAGGATTCGTTCCAGTTGTTCCCGCACCCGCTCGGGAGGAACATCGCTGGGGTTCACACCCACAGCATAACGAAGCTACGCCTCAGGCGCGCGGCGCGGCTGCCTTTGCCACGCGATGGATCGCGTTCACCAGCTTTCGAAACGGGGGGCTCGCGGGCTCCGGGAACGAGACCCACTCGCCATCGCGCCAACTGGAGAAATACCAACCGGTGAGAATCGCCGCATGATCCTGCCGCTCGCCGACGGTCACCCGCGGGGCGGCGGGCAAAGCCTCCAACATTTCCCTCAGCCGCCTGTCCATCGGTCTTGGCGAACCCTCTTCCTCACGCAATGCGAAGTCGCATCCGGCGCGCCACAGGCCATTCATGAAGGGCCACAAGCCCACGCACTCCGGCTCGGCCGACGGCACCACCGCCATGCCGCAAAGCTTGTGCACTTCCGTGGCCAGATCGCCCTTGTTCTGCACTAGCGCCTGCACCCGCTCCAGGCGCTTATGCGTTCGCGCCGCCTCCTCAAATTCCAACTCGGCGCTCAGCCGGTCTCTTGCCGCCTCCAGCGATTCCATCAGCGAAGCTCCGCCTGTCGAAAGAAATGCGCTTACGCGTTGCGCTTCGCTGGCATACTCTGGCGCGCTGACCACCTGCTGGCAAGGACGCATGCACTTATTCATCTCTCCGTAGACGCATCCGGGATGCTCCGGCGAAGGCGCAAGATCTTCCTGGCAGCGCCGCAATTGAAAGAAGTCGAGAAAGCCGCTCTCAAACTGCTCCGCCGCGGCGCGCGTGGCGAACGGCCCGAAGTGCAGCGAGCCCGCTCCGCTGAGCCGCGTCGAAACATGCGTGCGAGGGTACTGGTTGGTCAACACGAGTTTCACATAGGCGGGCTGGCGCAGCTTCAAGATCCGCGCGTAGTCATCGGGGAAATACCGCCGAGCCAAACCATACATCCGCAGATTCGCCTCCAGGCGCGAACCGTAGAGCCAGTAATCGATGCGTTCGGCAACGGACCGAAGATGGAGAAACCGCGATGCGTGCGCGCGGGGGCCCACCAGCCGCTTCAGCCGCCGCCGCAACAGAGAAGTCTTCCCCAGATACGGTTTGCCTTCGCGCGGCCAGATGAGAAATACCGCGGCCCTGTCGGGGCATTCCGCGATGCGCTCATCCACGGTTGATTCATCGAAGTTGATTTGTATCACGCTACTTTCCGAACAGCTTCAGGAATTGCGGTTCGGGCAGCGGAGGATAAGCCGCCGCGCCCAGGTTCTCTTCCACATGCTCGGGCTTGCTCATCCCGATGAGCGCAACGTCGATATGCGGCGCGGATCGTGCGAATTGTATCGCCCGCGCCGTATCTGTCGCCGGTCCGGCCAGCGCCTGTGCCAGTTGCTCCGGAAGCCCCGAAGTCAGTCTGGCCTGCAGTAACGATGCGCTGCCGATGACCGAGATACCGAGTTGATGCGCATAGGGAGCAACGCCGGCCGTCACCGCCTCCAGCATTGCCAGATTGAACGGGAGTTGGATGAAGCGGAAGCGGTGCTCGGCTCCGCCTGCTTCGCGCGCCGCCTGTTCCATGTTTGCCAAGGACAACTGATCGGCCTTGCGGTAGCCGTCCCAGGTGGCCGTGCCGTAGTAGCGGATGCGTCCTTCGCGGACAAACCGTTCACAGACCTCGAAGGCGGCGCCGGTGCGCTGCAGAAACTCCTCTTCGCCCATGAACCGCAGTTGCGTTTCCGGATTGTGCAGGTAGAACACATCGATGGTTTCCAGCCCGAGGTTGCGCCGGCTGCGCTCCAGTTGGTCTTCGAGAAACACCGGCGCCATGCAATGCATGTTGCCCACCACATCGGATGGATCGAGCACGCCGCTGGGGACGGCGCCGGGAACCAGATACCCCGCCTTCGTACACACCATCAACTCATCGCGCTGCGCCTTGCCGGTACGGAAGAGCGCCTCCAGAGCCGCGCCGACCGCCAGTTCCGAATGCTGGTTACGGTAGTTCAGGGATGTGTCGATGAAGTTGATTCCGCCTTCCACCGCGGCGGCCACTGCCTTCGCGTAGGAGGCATCCGTCGGCTCATCCACCGCCCCAAGGTAGGTGCCGATGCCCAGCGTCGAAAGCCGGAGCGACTGGATCTTGCGGTAGAAGCCGTTGTGCCGCGGAAAACGCGCCGCATAGCGCTCCGTGCCTTCCCGTGTTGCATAGCCTTGCTGCATGGCCTCGATTGTACTATGCGCCGTTACCGATCTACGAAGATTTTCGTTGACATCTACGAAGAATTTCGTATATTCTGCCCTCATGCCGCCACGAGCCCCACTCAAGCCCACTCCGGCTGAACTCGAGATTCTGCAAGTTCTCTGGGCGCGCGGCCCTTCCACGGTCCGCGAAGTCGCCGAGGAGTTGGGCCGCGCCGCGTCGTACACCACTGTTCTGAAGTTGATGCAGATCATGGCCGACAAGAGGTTGGTGAAGCGCGAAGAGGAGTCGCGAGCCCATGTTTACCGTGCGTTTCTACCGCGGCAGCACATGCAGTTGCGGCTGGTGAAGGACCTTGCGGAGCGCGCCTTCGGCGGATCGATGCTCGGCCTGCTCCAGCAGGCGGTTTCGGGAGCGGCCGTATCCAAGGAAGAACTGCGAGCTCTACGCGAACTCATTGAACGGGAGGAGAAGAGAAAACCATGACCGCGATAGCCGCTGCGTTGTTTCAGTCCGCCTGGCAAGGGGCGGCGATTGCCGCATCGCTCTTCTTTCTATTGCGCCTCGTCCCTCACAACAGGCCGCAAACCCGATACCTGGCCGCCTGCGCGGCGCTGGCGGCGATGCTCTGCGGATTCCTGTTCGCGCTGCTCGATGCCGGCGGCCAGCGTGACGCGGGCGACGTGATCGCCGCGCCTGCCGCAACCTGGCCCGCATGGCTGTGGTTGGCCGGCGTCGCCTCCATCGCCTGCCGCCGAACGGCGGGCTGGCTGCTGTTGCGGCATCGCGTGCGGCACTCGACGGCACCTGCCCTGGCCGTGTGGCTGAACAGTCTCTTCAGTGTTCGGTGCAAGTTTCACAACCTGCGAGGAGTTTCGGTTCTCCGCGCCGATTGGCTCGGCTCGCCCGCGGTCTACGGTGTGTTGAAGCCGGTGATCCTCATTCCGGCGGCAGCGGTTGCCAAGCTGACGCCGCAGCAACTGGAAGCGATTCTTGCCCATGAACTGGCCCACATCGTGCGTCACGACTATTTGTGGAATCTGCTGCAAACGGCCGCGGAAACGCTTCTTTTTCACCATCCCGCCGCATGGTGGATCGCCCGCCAGATCCGCCAGGAACGTGAGTGCTGTTGCGATCGCATGGCGGCGGAAGCAACCGGCAGCCGTAACGCGCTGGCGCACGCTCTGCTTGCCATGGAAGAACAGCGCGCGACGATGCCTGCTCCCGCGGCGAATGGGGGTGACCTGCGCGCACGGATGGAGCGGCTTATGGGTGTGCATCGCGCACCCCGCGTGTCGAACCACGTGCTCACGGCTGTCGTTTGCCTCGCCGCCGCCGCGCACTCCATCGCCTTCCAGGACATCCCTGCCGGTCCTTATGGCAAGTGGCTCACCGAAGACGTTCTTTACATCATTCAACCTGAAGAGAGAAAGGCATTCCTCGGGCTCCGCTCCGATGAGGAGCGGGAACATTTCATCGGTCAATTCTGGACTCGCCGCGACCCCACGCCAGCCACAATGGAGAACGAAGCGAAAGAAGAGCATTACCGGCGTATCGCCTACGCCAATGAACGTTTCAAGGCTACTCTCACGCCCGGCTGGAAAACCGATCGCGGCAAGATGTACATCCTCGCCGGACCGCCGGATGAGATCCTCTCCTGGCCGGCGCAACTGCTGGAGCGCTGGATCTACAAGCCGAAGAACAGCAAAGAGGAGAAGTACGAGTTCCGCGACGGCAAGATACAGCCGATGCCTAAGTGAACAGCTTCCAATACCAAGCCGCCAGTTGCTCGCCGAATAATCCTACGAACAGCGCCGCGACGCCCAGGAAGCTGCCGTAGGGGAGTTCGTATGTCATGTCTTGGCCCGACTTCCAGATGTACAGACTGCCCAACACCGCGCCGAGAATGGAACCGAGAAAAATTGTCATCAGCGCTCCGGGCAGTCCGAGAAACGCTCCCACCACAAGGAGCATTTTCACATCGCCGAAGCCGAGTCCTTCGCGGTGGCGCAACTTCTCGTAGATCTTGCCTGTCAGATAGAGCAGGCCGGCACAGACTAAGCCGCCGAACGCCGCTTCGGCCACGGACGGGATCCACGGCGGCAAACCAATCGGAAGAAACAGCGTCATGAGGCTCGATGGCGCCGGCGTGAAGCCGGCCACAATCAACCCGGCGACGAATCCACCCAGCGTGAACTCATCGGGCAGAATGCGGTCGTTCCAATCGGTTGCCACCAGGTCCACCATAATCGCGCTGAACAGACAATACTTCAGCCCCAACATGGTCCAACCGGCCGTGTAGACGCTCCAGAAGAAGAGAACGCCAGTGCTTAATTCCACCAAGGGATACTGCCAGAGAATCGGCGTCTTGCAGTGGCGGCACTTCGCCCCTAACAACATCCAACTAAGGACAGGCACGTTGTCGTACCAGGCCACGAGTTTCTCGCAGTGTGGGCAATGGGACCGCGGATGCACCACGGAAAGGTCGCGCGGCAGCCGGTAAATGCACACATTCAGGAAGCTGCCGATGAGCAAGCCGAGCAACCCGGCAAAGAGCGCTTCCATCATGCCAGCGCCTGCTTGTATTCCCGCACGGTGCGCAAAGCCATATCGGCCAGTGTAAACCCGCTACGAACCTTATCCCGAGCCGAGTTACCCAATCGCCGCGCCAACTCCGTATCGTTCATTAAACGTCCGATCGCCCGCGCCACTTCGTTCACCTCGTTGTTGACCAGCAGTCCGGTTTGTTCCGGCAGCACGATCTCGGGCAGTCCGCCCACTTTGCTGGCGATCACCGGCACGCCGCGAGACATCGCCAGCAGGGCGGCCGATCCCAGACCTTCCATCTCGCTCAAGTAGAGTAGCGCTCTGGCCGAGGGCAAGTCTTGCTCCAGATTCGCCGAGATAACCAGCGGCACGCCAGCCAGCCGCGCCGCCTCAGCGCCTAAGGCCGCGCACTTTCGCGGATCGCTCCATGCCGGAGCAATCAACCGGTCGCCGTGCGACGCTGCTGCCGGTTCCACCGGGACGCCGTCATAGACAATTCCGATGCGTTCTTCGGCGATGCCGTAATCGCGCAACTGCCTGGCGACGAATGCGGAGATTGCCAGAAAGCGCCGTGGCTTCGAGTATTTCCACTTCGACAGCCAGCCGGTGCGGAGGGGAAAAGCCACGCGGCGCGAGACGACAAATCTGCCTTTCGCCGTGAGCGCGGCGACCGTGTGCGACCGCGCGTCGTGCGCATGGGTGATATCCACCATCTTCGAGTGCTTCGCGACGCCCCACAAGGTCAGGGCACCGGTGGATACGCCGCGCTTTCGGGCCTCAGCGAACAAGGGACTATCGACCGGCGCGAGCAGCAGCGGCTCCCATCCGATGGTCTTCTGTCCGACCATCAAATACAGCGCCTGCCATTGGCCGCCGCGCATTTCTCTGCCGCTGTCCAGGTGTAGTACGCGCATCGCTTATTGCCTCCCGGGGCTCATATTGCGCGCCTTCGCGTATTTCAGAAACGCATAGAGCGCGGCCATATAGGCGATGGCAAGCCCCTCCACACCATCGAGGAATCCACGCTGGAGGAAATAGGTCCGAAAAAACGTCCATGCCGGATCCCCCAGCAGATGCCGGAACGTCACGCGCTTGCCGCGGGCTACCATCTCTTCGGCCGCCAGAGTCGTATAGCGGTCCATGGTTTTCAAATGCTCAGTGAACGATTGGCAGGTGTAGTGCAGCAGATTCGAATCGATGTGCCCGACCGTGCCGTGCACGGACACGCTCTCGTGCACGTATTCCCCGACCCACTTCGCCTTGTCGCGCCGGTAGAGGCGCACTTTCCGGTCAGGATACCAGCCCGAATGGAGGATCCACTTTCCCAAATACTGCGCCAGGCGTGGCATTGTGTAGGCGTCGAACTTCGGACCGTTCTTTTTCAGGAGCCAGATGTCGGCCTCGAGCGATTCGCTCAAAGCCTCGTCGGCGTCGATGGACAGGATCCAATCGTACTTGGCGCACTCCGCCGCATAGTTCTTCTGGCCTGCGTAGCCCCGCCAGACGGTTTCCACCACGCGGGCTCCGAGTTTGTTGGCGATCTCGATGGTACGGTCGATCGACCCGGAGTCGACCACCACAATCTCATCGCAGCAGCGGAGGCTCTCGATGGCCCGGGCGATGTTTCGCTCCTCGTCGCGCGCGATGATGGTGGCGGAAATCTGCATAGGCTACAACGCCGCTGTGGCGATCGGCACGGGCATGAAGGAGATGAGGAAGATCCCCACGCTCAGCACCGCCACTTGCGCCCTGCCCCGGCCGAGTTGCTCCGGATCGTAGATCGGCGGATGCTTCAGTCCGAAGAAGAACAGGATGGCGGCCCAGATCAGCCAGGGCCAGTAAAAATATCCGAGCGCTAACAGCATCACCCAGAATACCCGTGTCAGCAGCCGGAATCGCGCACCTGCGAAGGCATACAGAATGTGGCCTCCATCCAGTTGCCCGAATGGAAGCAGATTGAGCGCCGTAGCAAAAATGCCCACCCAAGCGGCGCGGGCAACGGGATGAAGATAGATATCGGCAGAGGGGACGCCTGGAAAGACCAGCGATTCCAGCCCACGAATCAGGAGGGGCACGCCGAACACCAGGTCGCCCTGATCGGCGATACCCGGAATCACTTTGGAAAAGGCGAGCCCGATACCCAACGCCGGAATCAGGAAAACGAACCCGGCGATTGGGCCGGCTACGCCGACATCGAACAGTTCCTTGCGGGTGAAAATGGGGGAACGGATGCGGATGAAGGCACCCAAGGTGCCGATGAATGTGGGCGCGGGCAGGAAATAGGGAAGGCTGGCGTCGAGCCGGTAGTGCACGCAGGCCAGGAAGTGTCCGAATTCGTGGGCCAACAGGATCGCCAGCAAAGGGATGGAAAACAGCAGGCCGGACGCCATACGCGATGGGTTGCGCCAGATCTCGACATAGCCGTCCAGATCCGACTCCAACTCAAAGGCCGGCCGATTCCCTTCGAAGTTTTCGGCAATTCGCGTGCCGACGAAGGTCGTACTGAAGATCGTCAGCAGGAAGAGCAGGGCGTGCAGCCACAAGCGCCGCCGGGTTGCGATCGGTACCCAAGTCCTGGAAGTGGAGTGCAATTGGTCTGGTTACTACTGCAGAGTCTGCAATTCCTTACCGGGCTTGAAGCGGACCGCTTTGCCTGGGGGGATGGCCACCTCCGCGCCGGTGCGCGGATTGCGACCGATTCCTGTTTTGCGCGGGCGCACATTAAAGATTCCGAAACCGCGCAGTTCGATACGCTCGCCGTTGCCGAGCGCGCGCTTCATGCATTCAAACACCGTCTCCACAGCCATTTCCGCTTTGGTCTTGGTGATGCCCGTCTTGTTCACTACTTCATTGATGATGTCGAGCTTGATCAATGGGAACCTCCTCCGCCGCATGCTAGCGCCACCGCTCCATTCCGTGCCGGGCGCCCGAAAGAGAACACATTCGGCGGCAAACCTCATGATAGGATTGAGGTTATAGTCTTGTCAAGCATGGTCCAAACGCCTTTTTCCGAAGCTACCTTCCGCCAGGCCTGCGGCCAATTCGCCACGGGTGTCGCGGTGGCGACCGCATGCGGTCCGGCCGGGGAGCCGCACGGCCTCACGATCAACTCGTTCACATCGGTTTCGCTCGCCCCGCCGCTGGTGCTGATCTGCATCGACTATCGCGCGCAAGTGCTGCAGGTATTCCTGCGAGCCTCGCAGTTTGCGGTGAATATTCTGCGCGATTCGCAACAGGAGATTTCCAATCGGTTCGCGTACCGCGTGGAGGATCGCTTCTGCGAAGTATCCTGGAAACCCGGACAGACGGGCGCGCCAATTCTGGACGGGGCGCTAGCGTCGATCGAATGCGTCACGCGCCAGGTGATCGACGCGGGCGATCATACGATTCTTCTTGGGGAGGCGGTAGCCGTTCACGCTGGCGGCGGTGATCCTCTTCTGTACTTCAACAGCAAATACCACCGCATCGGCTGAGAACCGGATGGCGGATGCGAGGGACCGGGGAGCGTCGCCGCTCAACCGCGCAGTCCCTGCTCCGAAGCCTTGCTCCGCCGCCCGCCAAGAGGCAGAACAAGGCCATTGCAGACAGGAGCCCTCGAATTCTCCGTCCGCAAACTGAAATGAGCTCTGAATCTGGGAGTGGCGGGGCCGTGAAGGAATAAAGGTAGGATGAAATCGGCCTCGCCGCTCCTCACGCCGGGAAGGGCCGCGCCAGCCGCCTCCCGGGCGTCCGTGATCCGCGGGGATTGGGCTGCCGCGTCCACGAAGCTTGTATGAAAGCAATGAAACTCTGGGATGAACCTTAGAAAAAGAGGCGCGGAATCCCAAGGAAAGGAGATTCACCAACGACCACGGACAGATTCCGCGCCAAACAAGAAGAAGCCCGGCCGCTCTCCACTTGCCGGGCTCCCTATCGCCAACAACTCGGCTCCTTAGCCGTCGCCTGCAAACCCAGATGAAAACTGCAACGCGGGACCGGGGAGCTTTCGCTCATCACCGCGCAGTCCCGCGCGCAACACGCCCGGAGGTCCGGCCCGCCTGCCGGAGTACCGCGCGCGATGCCGCCGTCGCCCCATGCGCTTACGGCGGCAAGGTCGTTTGGATCGCTACTGGCCAGCCATTTGACGGATGGCTGCTGCCTTTTCCTTCACTCCCAGGGGAGCGCCGAGCAGTCCCGTTACGGCGCCCACCAGTTCCTCGTCGCTCCACTTTCGGGTGACGATTTTCGGCGTCCAGTCGATCGGCACTTCCTTGACGAAATCTTCCCAATAGAAAGCCTCCACCTGGCCATTCTGCGGATTGAACCGCAGCGCCATGTTCGATGGGAAGGACGTCTTCACGTAGGCGTCGCCGGTGGCCGTGCCTAGCGGGTAGTCCTCCGCCGGGCCGGCCCCGAAATTCAGCCGTCCCGCGTCGAACCGGTTCATCTGCTTCATCACCAACCGCGGGATGGCGGGGAACAACTGGGCGTACGTCCGGTAGAAATTCGCTGTACCGTGGGAATAGATTTCAAACGAGGAGTCGCTGAAATTCAGCGGCATTTTGACGATGCTTCCGTCCGGATTCCGGTCCAGAGCCACATACTCGAAGGTGTCCTTGGACGGATTCCAGATTGTGCTGTTGTCGCGCCAGTACTTGGCCCCGCTCCCTTCGGCCGGAGGCATGACTCCAACCGCTTGGATCCAGTGTTGTTCCGAGGCGAACGCGCCGATTTGATGGGGAATAACGTTGCACTGCTGCAGGGCGGCCAGCGCTTCCCGCGACACCGCGCCCGCGCGCGGATCGGGAATGGCGAAGAATTTCATGGAGTTGATTCCTTTCTGAGCGCGCCCGCCGCGCCCGGCGGCCGGCCTCACTCACAACTCCACAATACAAAAGCCCCTCTTCCGCGGCCGTCGGCAGGGAGGCACATTTTCTCTGCAAATCACACAAAACGCTTGAAATAAAAAAATGCAGAGGCCGTGTTATCGCATTTTTCACGAAACGCTTTCGCCACCCGCCTGCGAATCCCGCGCCTTCCACCGCAGCAGCCGCCGCTCCAACCGGTCCACACCCGCTCCCACCGCGAGAACGACTCCCGCAAGAATCGCCATTCCCGCGAACACACCCGTCGTGTCGAAGACCCCTTCCGCCTGGGCGATCATATACCCGATACCTTTCGCCGCACCCAGATATTCCCCCACCACCACGGCGATGATGGCGAACCCGATGGAGATGTGCAGGCTCGAGAAGATCCAACTCAGCGCGCTCGGAATCAGCACATGCCGGATGAGCTGCCGCTCCGATGCGCCGAGCATCCGGGCATTATGGACAACCACCGGATCCACTTCCCGAACCCCTTGCAAGGTGTTAAAAAAAACGATGAAAAACACCACCGTAACGCCCAGCGCCACCTTCGACCAGATACCGAGCCCGAACCATAACAGGAAAATGGGAGCCAGCACCACCCGCGGTAACGAATTCGCGACGCGAAGATAGGGATCGAACAGAGCCGCCAGAAACCGGTTGCGGGCGAGGGCAAAGCCGCACGCGACACCCAGCGCAACGCCGATGGCAAACGACAGCGCCGCCTCCAGCAGCGTCGTCCCCAGATGTCCCCACACTGCACCCGTGAGGCACATCTGCCACACCCGCAGCGCGATATCCGAAGGACGGCTGAAGAAGAACTTATCCAGCACACCAGCGCTGGCGCCAGCCTGCCAGGCCGCCAGCAACGACGCACCCAGGAGCAATTGCCAAACCACCATCGGAACGCGCGCTGCCCTATTCGCGCTCATAGCTTTTCAGCACCTCGCCGCGAAGGTCGCGCCAAATGGAGCGGTAGACCGCTGAAAACTCCGGTTCAGTCTTGATGTCCATGGGATTACGCGGCCGTTTGAGATTCACCGGATAGCGTCCGCAGATGCGGCTTGCCGGTCCCGCCGTGAGGACCACCACCTCGTCGGACAGTGCGATCGCCTCTTCCAGATCGTGGGTCACAAAAACGACGGTCTTCTTTGTCTCCGCCCACAGCTTGAGAATCTCTCCCTCCATTCGCATCCGTGTGTGCAAGTCCAAGGCGCCGAAAGGCTCATCCATGAAGATGATTTCGGGGTCGTTGATCCATGTCTGCGCCATGGCCACACGCTTCCGCATGCCGCCGCTCAACTGGTGCGGATAATGGTGGGAAAATCTCTCCAACCCAACACGGCGAATCCACTCTCGCGCTTCTGCTTCGGCCTTACCGCCCGCGACACCGGCAAACACCGGCCCGAGCAGAATATTTCCCAAGACCGTCTTCCAAGGCAGCAACGCGTCCTGTTGAAACATGTAGCCCGCCTTGCGGTTCACGCCTTCCAGTGGCTGCCCGAAAATCTCGATCCGCCCCGCCGAAGGGCTCATCAATCCCGCGGCCATGTTCAATAGCGTCGACTTCCCGCAGCCTGAGGGACCCACCACGGACAGAAACGTACCCGGCGCAACGGAGAGATCGATTCCCTCGACCGCCGTGTAACCGGGAAAGCGCATTGTCACGCCTTGAAAATGAACCGCTGCATTCTGCACAAGCGTTAGGAATAGCCTCCTTACACCGAACAAGTCAACTGCCGTGGCTTTGAGGCCGGACAGGCGACCATCGATTCTATCCCACTCTCGACAACTTCCTCGCTTGCGTCCGATAGAAAGGTTGTGGGAGAGGCTTCACGGTGTTGCGCAGTGGAACGGATGGCGAGGATATTGGTGGCGTGTTTGGAATCAGAGGGTTCTTTCTTGTCCCTGCTTCGGCCGACGCGCCGGCCTCCTTCGCGGTGGCGGCCCCTCGGCTGGTGTCTCTGTCCCAAGCCATTGCAAGACTTCGCGCAGGCACTGCTCCCCAGAACAGAGCCTGCGCCACCGCTTGGCAAAGGTGCAGCAGTGCGCTCCAGCACTTCGAGAAGCATGATGAGAACGACGGCATAGGGGTCGAAGTGAATGGGGTCGATCTCCGCGCCAATGCGAATGCGCAAGGTCTCGAATTAGAACAGCCCGGAAATAGCGTCCTTAGTGGGCCGCCTCAAGCCGTGGCCGCATTCTGCCGATCGGATCGTAACCACGACCTGCACTCAATGGACGGTAGAACGTGCGCTACTCATCGGCTTGGAGCACGTGCCGGACATCGAACACGGCATAGATTTCACGCAGAGAATGGGCCGGCAGAATGTTTACCGTCTGTAGAATAACTCAGACGGGATTGGGGGTGCTTCCTTGTTTGCGCCATAAGCGCTGAGCGAGCAGCCACAACATGGCGGGGAAGAGCATGATGCATCCGGCGCTGGTAGCAACGGTGTCGGGTGAGACGCCTCGGTCAATGAAGGCGCCGGCGAGGGAACTGGAAATCGACATGGAGATGGTCATAAACGCGAACTCCGAGGAGAAGACCCGGCCTCGGAATTTGTCTTCGGTGTTCATCTGCAGCATGGTTGAAGAAAAGACCCAGATCATGGAGCCGCCGGCGTGGGCGAAGATGAGACTAAGACAGGCCAGGGGCATGGTGGGCGCGTAGCCGAGGGCGATGTATCCAAGCGAGGAGATGAAGAATCCTAGAGCGATACCGGCGCGCATGCGGGTTTGATTGGGGCCTGCGATATGAGTGCCTACGGATGGACCGATGAGTGCGCCTAGACCGCGTGCGCCCATCAGCAGACTCATGCCGACGATGCCTGCTGTCTTGGGATCGAGTCCGGGTAGCACGGTAGGAAACTTGCGATCGCCGAGGATGGTGACCAGAACCCAGTTGGCGGCCATGAATCCAAGGCCGCATTTGACGAAGATGGTGGCAAGCAAGCGCCGGTCCTGCGCCACGTATCGCACTCCTTCGGCTATGGGCGAGAAGTCGAAGAGATCGGCGAAGCGCATCGGCGGGAGATGATCCAGGTGCGGCTCCCTGAAATGCATGCGCGAGATGAAATAGGCGGATACAAGGAACGACAGGGAGTTGATAACGTACACCGCTTCGCTGCCGACTGCCGCGGCGATGAGCCCACCGATGGCGGAGCCGGCTGCGAAATTGAACGACCACGTCATCGAAGACAGACTGTTGGCGGCAAGCGTGTCCTTGCCTTGGGTGATGTTGGGGATGACAGCGCTGCGGCCGGGCTCGAATAACGCCCAGAACACTGTTTCAAGGAAGAGCAACACGTAGATGAGCCAGACGAGTTCGAGGGCCGCGGCCAGCAACATGAGGCCAACGACGGCAGTGCGAACGAAATCGGCAACGATCATCAGTTTGCGGCGGCTGAGGCGGTCATTGAGCACGCCGACCATCGGCGACACCAGCATCTGAGGGAGCACTTGCAGCACGAAGGCGAAGCCGATGGATTTGGCCGCACCGCCGGTGAGTTTGAGCAACTGATCGTAGATGGCGATCATGTACATCCAGTCGCCGGTTTCGCTGATCATCTGGGCGATCCACAGGCGGCGGAAGTTGGCGTTAGAACGGATGAGCCGGTAGTATTCGGGAAAGGAGATGCGGCCTTGCGACTCCATTTGTGCAGCTAGGCTCGGGTGTAGAGACCCATACGCTGTTTCACCAGATCGACAGTGGAATCAGCGATGGGGCTGACACGTTCGCGGCCTTCGGCGAGGATTCCGTCGACGTAGCCTGGGTCGGCGGTGATTTCGCGGTAACGCTGCTGGAGCGGTTCGAGCGAGCCGATGACCATTTCGGCCACGTGCTTTTTCAAGTCGCCGTATCGCATGTCTTGAAAATGCAGTTGGATCCGCGAATCGGGCCATTCGCTGAAGGCCTGGAAGATGGAGAGGAGATTGCGGACGCCGGCGCCCATGGTGGCGAAGTCGACAGCGGGATTGGAGTCAGTGGTGGCGCGCATGATTTTCTTGCGGATGACGTTGGGAGGATCGAGGAGTGCGATAGCGTGGCCCGCCCCTGTTTCAGACTTGCTCATCTTTTTTTCTGGATCGTCGAGGCCCATGACGCGCGCACCGACGGCGGGCAGGCGAGTTTCGGGCATAACGAAAGTCTCTCCGTAGAGGGAGTTGAAACGCTGCGCGATGTCGCGGGTGAGTTCGAGGTGCTGTTTCTGATCGTCGCCGACGGGGACCACGCTGGCCTGGTAGATGAGGATGTCGGCAGCCATGAGGACCGGGTATTGCAGGATGCCGTCGCCGGTGGTTTCCTGCGCCTCCGCCTTGGCCTTGAACTGAGTCATGCGGTAGAGCCAGCCGAGAGGTGTGACGCAAGTAAGGAGCCAGGCAAGTTCAGCGTGGCCATGCACGGTGGATTGCGCAACGATGGCCGAGTGCTTTGGGTCTATGCCGGCGGCGAGGAATAACCCCGTAAGTTCGCGGATCTTGGCGCGCAGATCCTCCGGCTTCTGGTAGACGGTAATGGCATGGAGATCGACGATGCAGAAGATGCTCTCGTAGTCGTACTGGATTTTGACCCAGTTTTTGAGAGCACCGAGGTAGTTGCCGATGTGGAGGTTGCCCGAGGGCTGCACACCGGAGAGGACACGTGGTTTCATGCTGGTTGGTGAATGCGGGATAATTTCTCATCGTACCTTGATGGACACTACACAAACAAACGCGCGGGAGCGCACCGTAACAATCGAGAAACTGGTGTATGGAGGCGACGGGCTGGCCCGCGATCACGGGCACGTAATTCTGACTCCGTTCGTGCTGCCTGGGGAAACGTTGGAGATTACCATCGCCGGGAAGCAATCCCAACTGCTGCGAGGGCGCGTGGAACGCCTGGTGACGGAATCGCCGCAGCGTGTGGCCGCGCCTTGTGCGCACTTCGGAATGTGCGGCGGGTGCCACTATCAGCACATGGGCTATGCCCAGCAGTTGAAGGAAAAAGAGGCAGTACTGCGTGAGGCGCTGAGCCGCGTGGGGAAGATTGCGGCGCCGGAAGAGATTGCGGTGATTGCGGGGCCGGAATGGGGGTACCGCAACCGGGCGCAGTTTCATCTGGAGGATGGACGGATTGGATAT
>JAEUQG010000519.1 GCA_016789755.1 Bryobacterales bacterium | reverse complement strand
TTCGAGGAGAGTGGCCTGGCCGCGGACCTCGACGGTTTCGGCGAGAGCGCCGACCTGGAGGATGACGTCGACGCGGGCGGTCTGCTGGACGGCGAGTTCGATGCCGGATTGCCTGACGGTGGAGAAGCCCTGTTTGGCGATGGTGACTTCGTAGGATCCGGGGGCGAGGGAAGGCAGCGTGTAATAGCCTTCGGAGGTAGTTTCGGTGGAGGAGGCGACGCCGGTGTTGGTGGCGGTAGCGGTGATCTTAGCTTGGGGGATGACGGCGCCGGTGGAGTCGGTGACGCGTCCGGTGAGGGTGGCGACCTGCGCGCTGAGTGTGGCGGCAAAGAACAGGTAGAGAACGATCTGCAGCATGGAGACCCCTTTTCAGATTCGACGTGCCGCCCATTATATATGACCGGTGAGTGAGGCGCGGGCTTGCTAAAATGGACAGATACGATGACATTCAAGATTGTGAAGTACGGCGACCCGATATTGGAGAAGCCGTGCGCGCCGGTGACGGACTTCGGGCCTGAGTTTCAGGATTTGGTTGACGGCATGTTCGAGACGATGTGGGCGGCGAAGGGCGTAGGTCTGGCGGCGCCGCAGGTAGGCGTGTCGCAACGGCTGACGGTGATCGACTGCTCCGCGGGGGAGAACGAAGCGGAGCGGCTGGTGCTAGTGAATCCGGAGATTGTGGCGAAGGAAGGCACGCAGGTGGGCGAAGAAGGCTGCCTGAGCATTCCGGGATTTCGCGAGGATGTGGCGCGGGCGATGAAGGCCACGGTGAAGGCGCAGGACCGGCACGGGAATGCAATCGAGGTGACGGGCGAGGAATTGCTGGCGCGGGCGATGCAGCATGAGATCGATCATTTGAACGGGGTTTTGTTTTTGACGCATCTGAGTCCGTTGAAGCGGGATCTGATCCGGCGGAAGATCAAGAAGCTGATCAAAGCCGGGGAGTGGTAGGAAGAAGCCTTCGTGAACCGCGGCGGTACAAGCTATACTGTGCCGCATGGCAAAGCTGCGAAGCGGGCTGTGTGGATTGCTGCTGGCCGCGGTGGGCGCGGCGCAAGGGACGCTGGCCGACTACGAACGGTCTGTGCGATTGGCGGAGAAGTGGCGGCCGTACACGGCGGGAATGACGGGGGCAGTGCGATGGATTGGGGAGACGGGGCGCTTCTGGTATCAGCGCAACACAAGTGACGGGCACGAGTTTGTGGTGGGGGATACGACGGGGGAGACGCGGGCGGCGTTCGATCATGAGCGGCTGGCGAAGGCACTGGGCGAGGCCTCGGGCAGAAGCCTGAAAGCGGCGAGGCTGGCGCTGACCGAGGTGGAATTTTCAGCGCGGGAAAACAGTGTGGAGTTCACGTTGGGCGAGGGCGTGCGCTGGAAGGCGGATTTGGGCACGTACACGGTGAAGCGGCTGTGGCAGAGGGAAGCACGGTTCGGAGCGATCACGGGGCCGCGCGTGGCGGAGGGGACAGGTCCGGTGGAGTCGCCCGACGGCGGGCGGGAAGCGTTCGTGCGGAATTACAACGTGTGGTTGCGGGAGAAGGCATCGAAGAAAGAATGGGCGCTTTCGAGCGATGGATCGGAGGGGAATTATTACACGCTGGGCGGGGCGGTGTGGTCTCCGGATGGGAAGAAGATGGCGGTGTACCGGGTGAGGCCTGGGCAGCGGCGGCGGATTTTGTATATCGAATCGTCGCCGGCGGACCAGGTGCAGCCACGAACGAGAGAGACGGCGTATGTGAAGCCGGGGGATGCGCTGGATATTCCACGGCCGGTGCTGTTCGATGTTGTAGCGGGCAGGCAGGTGGAGGTGGAGGCGACGCTGTTCGCCAATCCCTATGCGATGTCGCGGATACGGTGGTATAAGGATTCGCGGGCGTTCACCTTCGAGTACAATCAGCGCGGGCATCAGGTGTACCGGGTGGTGGAAGTGGATGCGGCGACGGGACAGGCGCGGGCGGTGGTGGAGGAACGTTCGGGCACGTTCTTCTGTTACTACTCCAAGCTGTACGCGAAGGATGTAGACGACGGGCGGGAGTGGATCTGGATGAGCGAGCGGGACGGATGGAATCATCTGTACCTGTACGACGGCGCGCCGGGCAAGGTGAAGAATCGCATCACACAAGGGGAGTGGGTGGTGCGGACGGTGTTGGGAGTGGACGAAAAGCGGCGGCAGATTTACTTCACGGCAAGCGGCATGGACGCGGGAAAAGATCCCTATTTCCGGCATTTGTTCCGGGTGGGGTTCGATGGCGGCGGGCTTCGGCGTTTGACGGAGGGCGATGCGGACCACAATGTATCGTTGTCGCCGGATTTCGAGTATTTCACGGCGGAACGGTCGCGGGTGGACATGGCTCCGGTGCTGGAGTTGCGGCGAACGCGGGATGGGTCCGTGGTGAAGACGCTGGAGAAGGTGGACGAAGGGGCGTTGCGGAGCGCGGGGTGGCGTGGTCCGGAAGTGCTGACGGCGAAGGGGCGGGACGGGAAGACGGATATTTGGGGAGTGCTGTACCGGCCGTCGCAGTTCGAGGCGGGAAAGAAGTATCCGGTGCTGGAGTACATCTACGCGGGTCCGCACGATTCGTTCGTACCGAAAACGTTTGCGGCGGCGCATCCGATGCAGGCGGTGGCGGAGCTGGGATTCATTGTGGTGCAGATGGATGGGATGGGGACATCGAACCGGTCGAAGGCGTTTCACGATGTGTGCTGGAAGAACATCGGGGACGCGGGGTTTGCGGATCGCATTCTGTGGCACAAGGCGGCGGCGGCGAAGTACGCCTGGTACGATGCGGAGCGGCTGGGGATCTACGGGCATTCGGCGGGTGGGCAGAATTCGCTGGGGGCGTTATTGCGGCACGGGGATTTTTATAAAGCGGCGGCGTCGTCGGCGGGGTGCCACGACAATCGGATGGACAAGATTTCGTGGAACGAGCAGTGGATGGGATGGCCGGTGGGCGCGGAGTATGCGGCGAGTTCGAATGTGGAGATGGCGGACAAGTTGAAGGGGAAACTGCTGCTGGCGGTGGGCGAATTGGACACGAACGTCGATCCGGCATCGACGATGCAGGTGGTGAATGCGTTGATCCGTGCGGGGAAGACGTTCGATCTGCTGTTTCTGCCAGGCGCGGGCCATGGGGGGTGGGGGGATTACTGGGATCGCAAGCGGGCGGATTTTTTCGTGGAGCATTTGCTGGGAGTGAAGCCGCCGGATTGGAATGCGGTCACGCCGCCGGGGGTGAAGACGGAGTAGGCGGGGATTAGCCGACGGCGGTGGCGGAGACGGTGGAACCGGAGTCGGGCGAGGAGGGCGGCGGAGCGCCGGCGGGCAGATGGGTATGCCACCAGGCTTGGGCGTCGAGGCGCGTCCAGGCGGGGAGCGGGGCGCATTCTTCGAGAGCGTGATGGAGTTCGGCGGCGGTGGCGGGGCGCCGGCCGGGATCCTTTTCGAGGCAGGAGAGAATGACGTTTTCAAAGTGCGCGGGGATGGGGAGTTCGGTGCGTTGGGAAGGGGGCAGAGGCGGCTTGTTGATGTGGGCCATCATGGTGGGGGTAGGACCTTTTTCATCGAAGACGAGGTGGCCGGTGAGGAGCCAGTAGGCGACGCAGCCGAGGGAGTAGAGATCGGCGCGGGCGTCGGTGTCCTCTTTGCCGAGAGCGGCTTCAGGGGCCATGTAGGCGGGGGTGCCGAGGGTGGAGTCGTCACGGGTGAGGTGGATGTCGTGGCCGACGATTTTGACGAGGCCGAAATCGAGGACTTTGACGAAGTCGAGTTCTTCGCCCATGCGGCAGAGGAAGATGTTGGTGGGTTTGATGTCGCGGTGAATCATGCCGCGGCGGTGGGCTTCGGCGAGGGAGCGGCAGACTTGGCGGAGGATGCGGTTGACGCGGGCGGGAGGTTGGGGGCCGAAGCGGCGGACGAGGGTTTGGAGGTCGATGCCGTCGAGGAATTCCATGGCGTAGTAGAAGACGCCGGCGGCGGTGACGCCGAAATCGTAGAGTTCGACGGTGTGCGGGGAGCGGAGGGAGGCGGTGGCTTTGGCTTCCTGTTCGAAGCGGAGGCGGAGGGTTTCGGCGCGGGACGGACCTTCGCGCTGGAGCATGTAGGGATGGATGAGTTTGATGGCGGCATCGCGGGCGAGCATACGGTGGGAGGCGCGCCAGACCTCGCCCATGCCTCCTTTGCCGAGGAGGGAGACCATGCGGTAGCTGCCCATTTCGCGGGCTTTGGAGACCTGGCGGCCGAGGGCGGTGACGACGTGCGAGATCATGACGGCGGTGCCGGCGAGGAGGACGTCGGGGTAGAAGCGGGTGGCGATGGCGATGAGGGGTCCGTCCCAGAGTCCGGAGAAATGGCCGTAGAGGAAGGCGAGTGGATGCATGGCGGCGGCGAGCGCGGCGGCGAATGCCATGCGGCGGGGAGTGGCGGGGACGATGGCGGCGCAGAGGAGGACGATGGCGCCGTTCCAGGTGACGCTGGGGATGATGGCCATGGATCGCCAGATGGGATCGAGGAAGAAGGCGACGGCGATATCGGCGCAGGTGACCACCATGTAGACGAGGCCGAGGTTGAGGAGGAGCTCGGGATGGGCGCTATTGCGGCGGCTGAAGGCGTAGAGAGCGAGGGAGCAGAGGATGGCGGAGAGGCTGATCCAATCGCCGGGCGAGGGGAAGGCGGGGGCTCCGGGGAGGCGGAAGATGAGGTGATAGATGATGAGGCCGAGGGTCCAGAGGACGGCTCCGATGAGGGAGATGATGCCGAGGCGGTGGGAGGCTTGGGTGAGGAGATCTTGGGGGAGTCCGGCGGTGGGAGATTGGGTTGCGGGGCTGGGAGTGGAGGAGCCCAGTTCCGGGGCCAGGTAGTGGTGCGGTTGGGACATGGGCAGGGGCTTTGAGTCAAGTATACAAAGCGGCTGTGACAGGGGTGAGGGCGGTGGCATACGATGAAGAGCTATGGCGGAACAACAGAATTTCGATAATCACGCCCAGTTGGTGACTGGGTTTCACAAGGTCCTGTTTCCGGTGATCTTGCTCACGCTGATTGGATCGGGAGTGAATCTGTACCGGTCCTTGGAGGATCATTCGCGGCTGTACAACGCGGCGCTGATCCTGGTGCTGGTGTGCGTGTCGGTGGGACTATTTTTTTATTCGAGGATATTTGCGTTAAAGGCGCAGGACAGGGCGATCCGGGCGGAGGAGAATCTGCGGCACTACGTGCTGACGGGGAAGCTGCTGGATGGGCGGTTGACGGTGAAACAGATCGTGGCGCTGCGATTTGCTTCGGACGGGGAGTTTGTGGGGTTGGCGGAGCGTGCGGCGAAGGAGGGGATGGCTCCGGTGGAGATTAAGAAGGCGGTGAAGGCGTGGAAAGGGGACTATTACCGGGTGTGAGCGAATCGCTGGATGATTTGCCCTAGAAGAGGGTGAGGCATCTTTTTTCACAAGTTCGTTGACGGGCTGCCGATAAAAGATGTATTGTAAATGCAAGTTATGAGCACCCTTTTTGAACAACTTGGCGGCGCTGCCGCCGTAGAAGCCGCGGTAGATAGCTTTTACCGCAAAGTGCTGGTGGATGATCGTGTATCGCACTTCTTCGATGGAGTGGACATGGATCGCCAGCGGGACAAACAGAAGGCGTTTCTGACGATGGCCTTCGGCGGGCCGCACAACTACACGGGCAAGGACATGCGCGTGGGGCATGCGCACCTGGTGGCACGGGGGCTGAACGATTCGCATGTGGACGCGATCATCGAGTTGTTGGGCGCGACGCTGCGGGAGTTAGGAGTATCGGAAGACCTGATCGGCCAAGTGGCGGCGATCGCGGAATCGACGCGGAACGACGTACTGGGGCGATAGATGGGGTTTGTCGATTTTGAAGGCCGGCGCTATGAGCGGCGGGACGGGGAATCCGTTTTAGACGCGCTGTTACGTTGCGGCGTCGAGGTATCGCATTCCTGCAAGGCGGGAAGTTGCGGGGCCTGCATGATGCGTGCGACGGGCGGCGCGGTGCCGGAGAAGGCGCAGGCCGGATTGAAAGACACGTGGAAGGCGCGCGGGTATTTTCTCTCGTGCGCCTGCACGCCTGATGGGGATTTGGCGGTGGCTACGGCGGAGGCGGATACGCAGACGCCGGCGCGGGTGGTGGATTTGGAATTGGTATCGGGGGACGTGATGCGGGTACGTCTGCGGTGCGAGGGGGAGTTCGATTTTCGGGCCGGGCAGTATCTGACGTTGCGCACGGCGGCGGGCGTGGCGCGGAGTTATTCGATTGCGAGCCTGCCGGAGGACGGGGTGGTGGAATTGCATGTGAGGCTGCTGGCGGGTGGTCGGATGAGCGAGTGGCTGCGGAGCGAGGCGCGGGCGGGCGACGGGGTAGCGGTGCAGGGTCCGGCGGGGGATTGCTTTTATCTGCCGGGCGATGTGGAACAGCCGTTGTTGCTGGCGGGAACGGGGACGGGGCTGGCTCCGTTGTACGGGATCGTACGGGATGCGTTGCGGAGCGGGCATCGGGGGCCGGTGCGGTTGTTTCATGGCGCATTGCGGGTGGAGGGTTTGTATTTGCGCGAGGAACTGCGGAGGCTGGCGGCGCTGCACGAGAACTTCGAGTATGTGGCGGCGGTGCTGGCGGGGGAGGGGCCGGATGTGGAAGTGGGCGAGATGGATGGGGTGATCCTGCGGCGCATTCCGGATCTGAAGGGTTGGCGGGGGTATGTGTGCGGGGATCCGCCGCTGGTGCAGAAGCTGAAGAAGAAGCTGTTTCTGTCGGGAATGGCGATGCGGGATATTCACGCGGATGCGTTTCTGCCGCCGGCGGCTTGAACTGCGCGGTGGGCGCGTGCTGAGATGAGGACGTGCAACTCAGTTTACATGCGGACTATTCGTTGCGGACGCTGATTTACCTTGGGACCTACGAGGGTAAAGTGGTGACGACGGCGGAGATCAGCCGGGCTTACGGGATCTCAAAGAACCATCTGGTGCGAGTGATGCACACGCTGGGGGAGCACGGGCACATCGATGTGCTGCCGGGCCGGTCGGGCGGCGTGCGGTTGCGGCGGGATCCGAAGGAAATCCGGCTGGGGCAAGTGGTGCGCGAGGCGGAGCCGAACATGCGGCTGGTGGAGTGCTTCGACATGCCGACGAATACATGCCCGATCGCTTCGGTGTGCGGGCTGACGAAGCATCTGGATGCGGCGCTGGAGGCGTTTCTCAGGGAGTTGGACAAGCTGACGCTGGCCGATCTGTTGAGTGCGGAGGGGAAGAAGGATCTGGCAAGGGTATTCGTGCAGATTACGGGGGCTTAGGGGGCGAGCGGGCGGACACGGATGTCGCGGAATTCGACGGAGCTGTCCTCGAGGTGGATCTGGAATCCGATTTGGCCTTGGGCGAGGGCGGAGGCGGGCAGAGGAGCGGAAGCGGTTTCGAGGCCGTCGATGGAGACGCGGCATTGCGAGGCTTGGACGAGGATCTGAAGAAGGAACCAGCGGCCTTCGAGATCGGCATGGAGTTTGGAGCGGGCCTGGCCGTAGATGCTGCCGGTGGGATAGACAGCGTCAGGCGGGCTGTAGATTTGGATTTCGAAGCCGCGGGAGCGCTGGGGGTGCGGGGATCCGCGGAGGAACACACCGCTGTTGACGCGGCCGTGAGTGCGGACGGCGGCGGTGAATTCGAAATCCTGGAAGGCGGGGGGAGCGTAGAGGATGCTGTGGCCATCGGCGCCGGTGAGCGTGCCGCGATCCCATTGCCAGTGGCCGCTGTCTCCACGGCGCACGGCGGAGGCGATTCCTGTTTCAAACAGTTCGACGATGGAATGTTTGCGGCCGAGGTCTTCGATTTCGATGGAGCGGACGCGGTAGGCGTGGCCCATATCGGGGAAGCCGATGTAGCCGCGGCGGAGGCGGTGGCGGAGGGCGGGATGGGCGGCGAGGTTCTGCTCTTGGAGGAGGACGCCATCGATGTGGAGGGTGAGGGAGTCGCCGATGCAGGCAATTTCGGCCTTATGCCACTGGGCGAAGGAAGGCGGGAGGAGTTTCAAGGGCGGTTGCACGCCGGCGATGGCTCCGGTGACGAAGGGGGTGGATTGATTGTGGAAGTCGTGGGCGAGGATGATGGCGAGGCCTGCGTTGGCGGGGCGTTCGGTGCGGGGGGCGCGGAGGAAGACGGCAGCTTCGGCCCATTGCGCGAGGTTGTATTCAAAGCGGAGGCGGAAGTCTTCGTATTCGGCGGCGGAGCGCAGCCAGTTGGGAATGTGAGCGCGTCCGCCGGTGGAGATTCCGGTTTGGGAGACGGTGAAGGTAGCGCGCGGGCCTTCGTGGGCCCAAGAATCGACGGGGCGGAATCCGGCGTGCAGCAGTGCGGGGAGCAGCAGTGCAAGGAGGCGGGG
>JAEUQG010000401.1 GCA_016789755.1 Bryobacterales bacterium | reverse complement strand
GTTCGCGGAGAATTGGTTCAACTCACCAGGAAACGCCAACTTCCACGTGTCCCGACGTCTTCAACAAGTACAAGCAGGTCTCCGACGAGATGATGACCTTGCGTGTCGACATCACTTCATTGGAACGTCAGAGGAGACCAGGGACGCTTGTTTAAGATTAGGGCGTGGTAGAGCGTCGGCCCGTGCTGTGAAGTGCTTTGGGGGGGAAGCCGTCCCCTATTCTCGGGCGGCCCAAGGTGCAGAATTGGAGTGGAAGCCTATTTCTTCAGGGCGTTGAATTTCTTCAAAGCGGCGGCGGCGTCGGCGGGGCGGTTGGCTTGTTTGTAGGCTCGGGAGAGCTGATAGAAGATGCTGGATTCGGCGGGCTGGAGAGCGGCGGCGCGTTCGAGGGCGGCGATGGCTTTGGCCGCGTCGCCTTGCTGGAGGTGGATGCGGCCGCGGTAGTAGTGGACGCCCCAGAACGATGGGCGGCGGAGGGCGACGGTGTCGAGGATGGGCATGGCCTCTGTGTTTTTGTCCTGAAGGACGAGTGCGCCGGCGAGGAAGTAGAGGGCTTCGACGTCGCCGGAGTCGGCTGCGATGGCGGCGCGGAGACTGGTTTCGGCGTGCCCGGCGCGGCGGAGACTGATGTAGACTTTGCCGAGCTCGCGATGGACGCCGTCGAGTTTGGGGTCGGCGGAGCGGGCTTGTTCGAGTTCGGCGACGGCTTCGTCGAACTGCTCGTTTTCGGCGAGGGCTTTGCCGGCGAGGAAGTGGGCCTGGGCTCGGGAGGTGTTGGCGGTGAGGCGCTGGAAAAGGGGCTGGGCCTGGCCGGGCTTGCCGGCGCGGAGGTAGGCGAGTCCGGCGAGATAGAGCAGGCTGGGGTCGGTGGGGCGATCCTGGAGGAGGGCTTCGAGGGTGGCGGCGGCTTGATCCGGCTGGCCGGTGTAGATGCGGCAGGAGGCAAGCAGTTCCTGGGCCTGCAGATGGGAGGGCTGGCGGGCGAGGGTTTGCTCGAACTCTTTGGCGGCTTCGGCGTACAGTTCCTGCTTGAAGAGGGCGAGGCCGAGATTGAGGTGGAGCAGGGGGTGAGTGGGATTAAGGGCGAGGGCTTTGCGGTAGGTGGCGGCGGCCTGTTCGTAGTCGCGAGTCTGGGCGTAGACGACACCGAGGTTAGCGAGGGCGGCGAGGTGTTTGGGGTTGCGGCGGAGGACTTGTTCAAAGCCGGTGCGGGCGGCTTGGTGATCGCCGGAGCGGAGGGCGGCTTCGGCCTGGGCAAACAAATCGCGCTCCTGCTGCGCGCCGACGGGGGCGACAGGCAGCAGGAGCGCTATGTACAGGACACAGACTCTGGTCAGACTAGAAATACAATTTGGCGCCAAATTGCAGTGTACGCGGATCGCGGGTGGAGGTGACTTCACCGGTGCGGCCGCGGGTGACCTGGGTAACCGCCTGGCCGGGGTTGGGCACGGAGATCCCCGTGTTCACGCCGGCGAATTGGGTGTGGTTGAAGAGGTTGAAGAACTCGAAGCGAAGCTGCAAGCGCACACGCTCCGTGAGGTTCGTGTTCTTGAAGAGGGAGGCATCCCAGTTGTTGATGCCGGGGCCGCGGAAGAGGCCGTTGGCGGTGTTGCCGAGGGCGCCATCGATGGGGCGGGCGAAGAGAAGCGGATTGAACCACTGGAAGCGGGTCTTGCCGCCTTCGTAGACGTCGCCGCCGAGGTAGTCGGCGCGGGGGCTGCCGGCGAGTGTGCCGAGGTTTCCGTTGGAGCCCACGGTGAGCGGGGTGCCGGACCAGAAGCGGGTGATGCCGCTCAACTGCCAGCCGTTGACGATGGCTTTGGCAAAGCCGTTATCGGTGGCCAGCTTCGGCAGTTCGTAGACGTAGTCGATGGTGAGGATCTGGGTGCGGTCGAAGTCGAGCGGGCCGTATTCGCGGCGGCGGTCGAAGGGATAGGGGATGCCGTCGGTGTCGCCTTCGGCGTGGCCCATGGCCTTCGACCAGGTGTAGCTCACGTTGGTGGTGAGGGACTTGGAGAAGCGGCGGCTGACGCGCAACTGCATGGCGTTATAGTTGGAGTTGGCCGAGAAGTCGGTGAAGTTGATGTTGGAGTAACCGACGTAGGGGCGGATGGCATTGGACACGTTGTTGACGTTGCGCAGGAGATTGGGATCGAGCGTGGCGCCAAGGGGGAGCGTGTTGATGTCGCGGGAATCCATCAAGTGGCGGGTGATGTTGCCGACGTAGGCGGCGTCGATGGCGAAGCCGGAGGGCAACTCGCGTTGGATGCCGAGGCTCCAGCTATAGATGGTCGGGGTCTTGCCGTCGCGGGCCCAGGCGCGCACGGCCTGAGGAGCTTTGCGGCCGCCGGCGAAGGTGGCGGCGCCGACCTGATCCATGTTGCCGACGTAGGCGCTGGGATTGCCGGCGAGGGGCGGATTGCCGAGGCCGTCGAAGTTGAGGTTGTTCTGGCGGATGCGTTCACAGAAGACGCCGCCACCGCCGCGGATGGAGGTTTTGCCGTCGCCGAAGGGATCGTAGGCAAAGCCGAAGCGCGGGGAGACCTGGTTCCAGCGGCGGCGGGTGTAGCCACGGTCGTAGCCGTTAGAGCCTTCCTGAATCAAGCCGTTGGTGAGGTCGCCGGAGTTGGGGATGATGGTGCCTTGGGTGAGACCCGGGGTCAGTTCGAGGCGCACGGCCTTGGAGGGATCGAACAGGGCCGGATCGAAGTAATACTGGAGGAACTTGCCGAGGGTGTAAGTGGGGCCGTAGTAGACCCAGCGGGCGCCGTATTCGAGGGTGAGGCGGCGGCTCACTTTCCAGGAATCCTGGGCGTAGGCTTCGGCGCCGTGGAAGCGGAAGGTGCCGTAGTAGACGCCGTCGCTCATGTTGATCTGGGTGTAGTTGCCGAGCAGCATGTTGGCGAAGGTGTTGCCGGTGTCGCGGGTGTTCTGGAGGTTCGGGCCGAAGTTGATGTTCAACTGGTCGGTGGCCGAGGGCTGCTGGGCGTTGAGGTTGGTGTTCCAGAGGAAACCGAACTTGAGCTGGTGGGAGCCGGTGACAAAGGTGAGGTTGTCGGTGAAGGCAACGGTGGAGCCTTCGCTCTTCCAGCCGGCCTGGAAGCCGCCGAAGCCGCAGGTGCCGACGCCGCAGTTGAAGCGGGGGAAGCGGTTGCGGGTGTTGACGCCGGGGAAGGGTTCAGAGAAAGCAAAGCCGAGGGCTTCCTTGTCGTACTGATCCTTGGCGACGCCGCTGGCGACATCGACGACCTGGTTGAGGTCGTTGACGGTGAAGATGGCTTCGTTGGTGAGGCGCGGATTGATGACGTTGATGACGTTGACGCTGTGGCTTTGGCCGGGCTTTTCGCGGTACATCGGGAAGATGGGGTTGGGGAGGGTGGTGAAGATGCCGCGCTGTTGGGTTTCGCGCTGCGGATCCCAGACCCAGCGGTAGAAGACGTTCATCTTCTCATTGATGCTGTAATCGACGCGGGCCACGTACTGGTTCTTGTTGAAGCGGTAGGTGTCCTGGTAGGGGACGCGGACGAGTTCGGGGTTGGTGGCAAGGGGGGCTCCGCCGCTGACGGGCAGGAAGTTGACCACCTTGAGGAAGGCGGGGGCGTTGCGGCTCCATTCGCTGCGGGGAACGATGTTGCCGGGGTAGGGATCGCCTCCGGTGACCTGGCCGGCGGCGTTGCGCTGGAGGGTGCCGGGGCGGAAGACCTGGCCGGTGCGGAACTGGGGCGCGGTGGCGATGGGGACATCGCGGTAGAGGCGGCTGAGGTCGCCGTTGAGGAGGTCGGGATGCGGGAGGTCGACGAAGTTGCCGCCGAGGGGGCGGGAAGCGCGGGTGCCTTCGTAGTTAAAGAAGAAGAACAGTTTTTTCTTTTCCTTGGAGGAGACTCCGGGAAGGAGGACGGGGCCGCTGATGTTGCCGCCGAACTGGTTGAAGCGGAGGGGGGCGACGCGGCCGGTAGTGTCGAAGGGGAGGCGCGTATCGAAGGCGTTGTTGCGGACGAAGTGATAGACGGTGCCGTGGAAGCCGGCGCCGCCGGATTTGGTGGTGGCGCTGAGGAGGATGCCGGGGTTGCGGCCGTGTTCGGCGTTAAATGTGGAGGTTTGGACTTTGAATTCGCCGACGGCGTCCATGGAAAGCTGGGTGTATTGACCGTCGTTGGCTCCGACGTCGGTGTTGATGGAGCCATCGAGGAAGAAGTTGTTCATGGAGCCGCGGAGGCCGTTGACGTTGAACTGATCGGTGTTATTGAAGGCGAGGCGGAAATCGGAGGAGTTGTTGGAGACGACGCCGGGCAGGGTGCGCATGAGGCTCTGGAAGTCGCGTCCGTTGAGGCTGAGTTCAGTGACCTGGCGGGAGTCGATGACGAAGCTTTTGTTGGCGGTGGCTGTTTCGACGAGGGGGACGGTGGCTTCGACGGTGACGGACTCGGTGGTCTGGCCGAGGTCGACGGTGATGACGCCGAGGTTCATGATCTGGTTGGGATCGAGAACGAGGCCCTTCTTTTCGGAAGTTTTGAAACCGGCGGCCTCGATTTTGAGGCTATAGGTGCCGCGGAGGAGTTGGAGGAGGCGGAAATTGCCGCCCATATCGGTGGTGGATTCGCGCACAACCAAGCCTTTGCTTTCGTCGGTGACGGAGACTTTGGCGTTGGGGATGGCGGCGGATTGGGCATCGACGACGATGCCTTGGATGGACCCGTTTTGGGCGAGTGCGGATCCGGCGGCAAGGAGCCCAGCCAGAATAGCCCAGCAGAAATGTTTATTCATCACGCGGTCTTAACCTCACGTTGGTCTTGGACAAGATTGATTTGGATTGGCGCCGTCACCCCTGGAAGGAACGGCGCTGGTCTAAGGATGCTGTCTCGGATGGTAATCCCGAAGGAGAAGGAAGCGGAAGGGGATTGGGGTTACGAGATAGCTACTCCCAGGCTACAGTTTTCTAATATCATAACAAGTGATTTGTTTTGAGTCATGTTACGCGCGAACAAAAATTCGTGTAACATGGTGTTTCGTCGAATGGCAGTACTCGACTTCTTGCCGGTTTCCGATGCCCGCAGCGATGCTGTACAGGCACTGCTGGGGAGTGGGGTTTTCGAGCGGTCGAAGGGGCAGGAGCGGCTTTTCCTTTATCTGTGCGAGAAGTATTTCTCGGGGCAGTCGGAAGAACTGAAGGAGTTCACGATTGCGACGGAGGTATTTGGGCGGCAGGCGCACTTCGATCCGAAGGACGATTCGATTGTGCGGGTGGAAATGCACCGGCTGCGGAAGCGGCTGAGGGAGCATTACCAGGGCAAGGATGGCGTGCGGATTGTGGTTCCGGAGAAGTCGTACCAGTTGGACTTTCGATTTCCGGCGGAGGTGGCGCCGCAAGAGCCTGTAGCAGTGGAAGCGGTAGAGACGCCAGCGGTGGCGGGCACGTGGTGGAAGAGTTGGGGAGTACCGCTGGGGATCGGGATAATTCTGATGGCGGTGATCGCGGCGGCGACGATGGACCGCAGGGAACCGAGGGTGGAAACGGCGGCGGCCGCGCCGCGGAAACAGGAGACGGCGGAGAGGCCGAGTTTGCGGGCGGGGCGGGCGTTGCGGATTCTGTGCGGGCGTCCGGTGATGCGGTACACCGATCCTTATGGAAATGTGTGGGAAGGGGACCGGTATTACGAAGGGGGTGAGCCGCTGATATTGGAAAACATCGAGAGTATGCAGGGATACGACGCGAATGTGCTGGGCGGTTTACGGCAGGGGAGTTTCCGATACTCTATTCCATTGGATGAGGGCGCCTATGAATTGACGTTGATTTTCGCCGAGCCGCCGATTGCGGCGGGTCCGGTGGTGAATCCGGCGGATGAGACGCGGGAGTTCGGGGTGGCGTTGAACGGCAAGCCGGTGCTGCGCAATTTCGATGTGAGGGACGAGGTTGGGGAGTATCAGCAGGCGCACTTCCGGGTGTTCAAGGACGTGAAGCCGGGGCCGGATGGCAAGCTCGAGATTCGTTTCACGAGCGGGTCGCAACGGGCGTTTGTGAACGGGATCGTGCTGCGTCCCGGGGTGGCGGGCCAACTCTTGCCGATTCGGATAGTGGCGCGGCCGCAGCCATATGCGGATGCGAAGGGGAATGTGTGGGAAGCGGACATTTACTATCGGGGAGGGCGGCAGATAGTGCGTCCGGTGCCTCCGGGAGGGGGCGTGGCCGATCCGCGGTTGTATTTGGGGGAGCGGCACGGGACGTTTCAGTATGCGATTCCGGTGGCGGAGGGGAGCTACCGGGTGAATCTGCATTTTTGGGAATTCTGGTGGAGCAAGGCGGGGTCGGGGAGCGGGAAGGCTGGGGATCGGGTGTTCGACGTGTTCTGCAATTACCGGCCGTTGTTGCAGCATTTCGACGTGCTGGCGGAGGCGGGGCCGAGTCACACGACGGTGAAGAGTTTCGGAGGGCTGCGTCCGGACAGCCAGGGGCGGCTGGTGTTGTCGTTTGTGCCGCAGGCGAACCGGGCGATGGTGAACGCGATCGAAGTGCTGGATGAGGGGGTGGCGGGGAAGACGTGGAAGCAGTGAGAGGAGCGGGTCAGGTTGGCTGCGGCACGGGTAGGGTTTCGAGGACCTGGCGGAGCGATTCGAGCAGGACGGGTTTGGCGAGGTAGCCGGTCATGCCGGCGTCGAGGCATCGCTGGCGGTCGGACTCCATGGCGCCGGCGGTGAGG
>JAEUQG010000397.1 GCA_016789755.1 Bryobacterales bacterium | reverse complement strand
GAGTTCAACTCTTTTCTGTTACTGAAATGTTCGTAGTACTAGGTATATGTCCCTAGTATATTGCTGAGGGGTTTCGCCTATATCTGGGGGAGCGGTGCCTAGTCCCCACGGCTGAACGAGGGCTGGTCGTATGCGTCTGGCGTGTAGCGACCACGTTCCCCTCGCCCAAGCCGGTTGGAGGACCATTCCAACCGCATGTCCCGGCAGACTTCATCCAACATCTCTGTGGTGGAGACTCGCTGCTCCAGCGCAAAAGTGGTCAGTAAAAGATTATCGCAAATCGCGTTAATCACACGAGGGATACCCTTCGAGCGCAAGTGGACTTCCGCCACCAGTTCCGGTGGAAACACCGTTTGATCCGGCATGCCCGCCCGCTCCATTCGGGAATGGATGTAAGCAACCGTATCTTCTTCCCGGAACGGTTGCAGGGATGTCCGCAGCACGATGCGTTGCTTCAGTTGCCGCAGATTCGGCGCATCCAGCTTCCGGTCCAGTTCCGGCTGTCCGGCCAGAATGATCTGAATCAGTTTCCCGCGCCGGTTCTCCAGATTGCCCAGCAAGCGGATCTCTTCCAGAACTTCCCATTCGAGATTGTGCGCCTCATCCACAATCAGGACACTCGTTCTGCCCTCGTTGGCCTGCTGAATCAGCAAGTGGTTGAGGGCAAACAGGACTTCCGTCTTGGAGTTACGGTTGCAGCGCAAGTCCAGGTCGTAGGCGATCATTTCGAAGAACTGATCGGGAGTAATCCGGCTGTTGAAGATGAAGGCGAACTCGATCGTTTGTTCATCGAGAAAGTCCCGAAGGCACTCGAGCAGCGTGGTTTTCCCTGTTCCGACCTCGCCCGTCAGGACAATAAACCCTTTGCGGCTTTGCACACCGTAGATCAGGTTGGCCAGCGCTTCCTCATGCATCGAACTGCGATAGAGAAACGTTGGGTCCGGACTTAGATTGAACGGGTTTTCTTTGAAACCGAAGAAAGCTTTATACATAGGCGAGCCTGACTAAATCGCGCCGGCTCCCAGGCCAGTCGCGTCCCTCCGAAAGCTTCGCCGCCAGAGACTACACGACACGCGCAGCCGCTGAACAGGGCTTTCACTGTCTGTCATGCTAGCACGATTCCCGATCGCCTCCAAACGGAAGCTAAGAGGAAACCCCTGTGCCACTCCGGGGCTCTACCTACTCTTTCGGCGGATTTGGCGCGCGGCTGCACCCCTCAGTGCGCGATTTCCAACAGCACCCAACCCGGCAGTGCCGCCGGCTTCTCGTTCAGGAACACCACTCGCCGCGTCTTGGGAAACGGCAACCCCGTTTGGATCGCCCGGCTGTAATACGGCAGAACCCGCAGCAGTTTCCGATAGTTCTCCTGCTCCGTATCGGGCTGTGCGGTCTTCGCCAGGAACCCCGTACCCCAACCCATCGGCAGCAAACAGGCGTCCTGGCGGTCCTTGACTCGCTCCAGCCAGCCTTCCAGGCTCTGCAACGAGGCGTCCAGTGCGCCCATTCCCGCCGCCGCCGCATAGCGCCGGTGGACCCCTAACAACTGCGCGGCATATTCGTTGGCCGCTTTGGTCAATGTGGAACTATGCACCGCATCCTTCCACCGCAACGCCCGCAGCGTCTCCGCCTGGCTGAAGAATCCGCTCTCGGTCCAATTGCCCTCGAAAACCGACCCGGGTTCGGCCATTTCGCAAAACATCGGAGCGCTCTCTTCGATCCGCTTCGGCTCGACACTGCCACGCCCCACCGTCTTCCAGCCCAACTCCAACTTGCCCTGCCCGCGCGCCACCAGTGTGGACGTGCGAACCAGGTAAACCCTCATCACAGTGTTCGATACGGTGGCCGAATCGCCCACCGAAAAAGACCTCATACGGCTATGGCCGCCCAAGCCGATCGCCGTATCCTCGGCCGGTTCGGCCGGACGCCGCGGAATGCGGTCGCCGTTGAATTGATCCTGAACGTGCTTCCAGACATGCTCGGTCCACCGCGACGACAGCAGCGCAGTGTGCAGCGCTCCGCGTAACGCCGAGGCGGGCAAGTAGGCGCCAGCCGGTCCCGAGGCAAACGTCGGGATAAACAACAACTCTGCCCGCTGCCTATTCCACAGGGGCGTCAGGGCAGCATTCTCAAACGGGATCCGCCGGCCGGCGAAGTTCTGGGCGAACCCGCCCCAACTGGCAAAATCCAGCTTCTCAGCCTTTTTGACCTGGGCCAGATAGCCATCCAGCCGTGGTCCCTTCGCCAGAAGCTTGAAAATCCGCTTCTGGTCGAGCACGTTCACGTGATCCTTCCAAACCATGTAATCGATCGGGGAGAGCTTCTGTCCATCTCCGACCAATGTAGGGGTCAGACAGGTGATGCGGTATTTCATGCCACCACCCTCCACGAAATCGGGATCGAAAGGACATGCCCGGACCGGTATACCGGATGCGCAAATCCATCGGGTGCAACGTCCGCCACAGAGCCCTGCGGTGCGCCCGCCGCCAACACCACAGATCCCTCCGTAACCATTCGCACGCTTTTCTTCACAGCCCCGGAGGCCGCCGGGCTATCCACTCTGCCAGCCCGCTCTACCACGGAATAAGCCCCGCGGTTCCAATCGACTACGTCGCTCTCGGCAGGCCGGAACATGGACAGCAGCCAGTATCCGGTCTCATACGCGGGAGCAGTCTCTGCCACCGGTTCCCCTTCCTCGCCCGCCGGAGCCGCCACTGGCTGTATCTCCGTGGGCCCTGCCAGCAGCAGATCGGGAAACCCGCCTTGGCGAAACTCAGGCGCAGCCGCACGGCCCCAGCCGCGGGATCGCTGTCCGCCGAAGCCGCTATCCGACAAAAGTCGAAACGCCGCTTTCACGGGACCCATCCACCGTTCCCGGCTCTCTTCATTGGCGAAGGCCGCGCACGTCCAAAGCCCTGACCCTTCGGAAAACTCCAGGCAAGCCGTAGCCACCGCTTCACCGGCAGTCCCCGTAAAACGATCGACGGCGGCCGACCGGCGCACAGTGACCCGGAAAGGCGCCTGGGCTTTGCCCCGCCGCGGCGGAGGCAGCAGGCACTCACTGGCCGAATCCACTACCCAGCCTTCGTCTTCCTTCAACCGCCCATCGGGTTCCTTCAGCAGTTTTTCCACCACGGACAGCGGCACGTACCGCGCCCCTTTCCAGCGCACGCGCGGGGAAGGCGGAGGAGGCCACAGATTTCGCGGAGGCGTTACCAGCAGCGTCCCTTCGACGAACGGAAAACACGAAGTGAACCTCACCGCAGGCGACTGCGCCGCCGCCGTCGCCGACAGCCAATCCTCTAACTGTCCCAGGTACCCCATGGCATGGGTCAGGGCCGAATAGAGGCTGTCGCTGTGAAACAGCGTGCCCACGCGGTCGCGCGCCCCGGAATCCGGAGCGATCCGCCAAGGCGTAGTGGGCCGTAGTTGTACCAGCAGGCCGGAAACCATTGTCGAACTACTCGAGCGATCCGCTGAACTCTTCGCCGCGAACCAGCCGCAGCAGGCCGGCCGAATCGGCCCCCGAGATCAACTCCTTCTCCTCGGCGCCATCGCTGTAGTAGGCGCGCCCGCGCCAGGCCGCGCGCAAACCGGAAAACCGGATCCGCCCGTTGCCGCGCGATCCGCCGCCGCCCAGCGTATCGTCTTCCATCATACGCAGCCCTTCGGCCAGCCGCGCCGCCAGCGCCTTATCCTCTTCGCAGAGAATATCCAACACAATCCGGACTTTGAAGCGTGCGCCGGCAGGCACGCGCTCGAGCGTCCGCGGGTTGGCCTGCGACGTGATGCGGTCGACAGCGTTCTCGCTCTTCACTTCCGTCAGTTCGTCGTCCAGGTTCTCACGCATTTGCGGCGTAATGCTGTCCACATCGAGCGGAGCATCGTACACGGTGAGCCGCGCCGGAGTCGCCGTCGCCGTCTCCGAAGCATCGCCACTCATCCGCTCAAGCCGTCCCGGATTGCGCCCAAACAGGATGCAGATCTCGTCATCGGGACGGTCGCTCTGATGAATGCGCACTTCCTGGCCGCGCCGCTTGGAGAGGAACACCATCTCGGCGGGATTCAGGCCGCCGGCCTGCTCCAGCAGGCTCCGCAGCCGCCCGCGCAGCGAACTGCCCGGCACATAAGGCCGCCCGAAAGCGTCCTTCACCACGGGGTTGTCCGCGCCGCCGATTTCGAGCGAGCCCTTGCCCGCCCCAATGTGCAGGCCCGATTCGCAGTTGAGGTCGCCCTCCAGAACCAGCTTGCCCGCAAACTTCAATTCCGTTTGTGCAGTGTGGGAACTCATATACGCTCGCACTATTCGTTGTATGCCACGATGGCTTCAAACAGGTCGCGGAACCGCTCATAACCGCGCACGTCATTCTTCCGCGTCACCTGGAGCAGCAGCTTTTCGAGCGTATCCAGGCTTCGCAGCGAGTGGCGCGCAATGGTGTAGGCCAGCCGCGCGCGCAGCATCACAAATTGATGTTGCCGTTCCGACTCCGGGGCCCGGCAGGCCCGCCGCACCGCATTGTAGAAGCGGCGCAACTGGCTCTTGGTGCCGGAATCCATATCCCGCATCCGGCTCACCACGGCATGGGCCTGGTTGTCCAGATAGAGACTGTCGTTCATCAGCTTGTCGATGTCGATTTCCGGCGGGCCATCCGGCCGGCCGCCGCCCGGACGTCCTCCGCCTTCGCGGTGGCCGCGGTTGTCACGGCCTTCACGGTCGCGGTCGCGCCCGCCTTCCCGTCCAGGACGGTTGTCCCGTTTCGCTTCCTGTTGTCCTTCTGCCATTTCCTTGAGCCTCGGTGCTTACACTTCCGTTTGTAGTCTTGCCCATTCTAGCGCGACCCGTCCAGCGGGCCGCAGTTTCACCTGGGACGCATTCTTGCCTACCAGATCGACGATCAGCGAACTGCGCAGCTTCTCCAACTCCCGATCCTTCGTCGCCGGCAGGACGCGCAGCACGCGGCGGTGCAGCCGCCAGGGCCGGTCCAACTCGCCTTCCTTGCGCCGCGACACGGACACCGGCGAAAACACCTCTTCCCGGTAGAATGCCGCCAACTCGCCCAAAAACTCCGTATTGCCGCCGAATTCCTGAATGACGTTCACCATCGTGTCCTTCAGATCCGACGCTCCGTTGAACTGCCGCCATTCCAAAATGCGGCCAAGCAGCGCAAACGAGTCCCGCGAAGAGCACTTCGCGTCTTCCAGCATCCGGCCGGCCTCTTCATAGACCGAGATCAACGACGCATCGGCCGACGGCGCCAGCGCCAGAGCCATCGATATCGTCTTCCCTTCCCCGCCCGGAAAATCCTTCAGGCTCTGCTCACTGAACCGCCGGAACAGCCGTTGCATCTCACGAGCCAGTTGAATCAGCGCATCCCACGATCCGCAAGCCGTGAAATCGTCACCGCCCGAATGCAGGATGGTCACCTTGCGCCAGAACTCAGGCATGGAGCCGAGCACTTCCAACTCGCCGGCGAAAAACTGTTTGTACAGCACCGACAGTTGCACATGTTCTTCGATTGACTGCACGCGGCGGAAGCGGATGTCCAGGTTGTCGACGTCGCCGCGCAACACGCCCCACACCTTCGCGCCATCGGCGCGCTCGGCCAAACCTTGCAAATCGAGCCTTTCGTGCCCGTCGTCGCGCAGCGCGATGTGCCTTGTCAGCAGAATCTGGCCCGGATCGGACCCCAGCGTCCAACTATGCTTACCTTCGCCCAGCAGCACTCGGCCCGGCGTCTCCGCGTTCCAGCCGATGCTGCGCTGTTCCACCAGCCCGGCGCCCAGCGTTTCAATGAAATAGTCGTCCGCCGGCCCGGCTGGTTCGCTTTGCGCCTGGAAAAAATCGCCGCTTTGGTGGCGCCCCGGAGTGGCCCGTCGTGCCGCCATGGCTTCGCGGATGCGCCGCCGCACAACCGTCCAGTCCCCAAGATTCTCCGTCACGGCCCAAACCAGTTGCAGCTTGCCCCCGCTGAGCGCCTCAATGTCTTTAGCGGCGCGGTCGAGAAACTCCTCTGACTGCGCTTGCAGCTCCTGCGGCAGCACCAGCAGAAACTGCCCGCCGCCGCTCGATCCCAACAGCATGCTGGACAGTCCGAATTCAGCCAGCAGAGCCCGGGGAAGCACTTCGCTCACCAGACTCAACCAGTAGGATCGCCCCGCAAATAGCAGTTCTTCCTGACCGCGTGTGAGATCGGGACGTTGTCCGGAGCTGCAGAGGAATTCCCTCACCCCCAACAGCTTGCCTTGCAGAAAGATTTGAATGGACATGAGCTACGGCTAGAGGACGAACTTCTCACTCTACCACAGACATCCTCTTCCACACCGCCGCGGGCGGCCGGTAGCTGCTGTAAACGCGCAGCTTTCTTTCCCAACTTTCGCGCAGGCCCGGCCGGGGCGGATACAGCACCAGCCTGGGCTTCGCACCGGGCGCCAATCCGGCCTCCTTCGCCGCCGCTTCCACCGCCCGGCCCAAGCCCCCAATCTCATCGATCAATCCGTTGCGGGCGGCTTCGCTCCCCAACCAGACCCGGCCCTGTGCCACGCGGTCAATCTCCTCCACTTTGCGCCCCCGCGCGGCAGCTACCTGGCCCACGAAATCGCGGTAGGTTCGTTCCACCAGCGAGCGAAGCTTCGCCCGTGCTTCCGGATTCAGACGCTCAAACTCGGAATCGATGCCAGCATGCTTACCCGTCTGCAGCGATTCCATCTTCAAACCCAATTTCTCCAGCAGCCCCTCCATCGACACCTTGCCGTAGAAGACACCGATGGAACCGGTGACCGTTTCCGCGTTCGCCAGCACCCGTTTGCCGGCCATGGCGATGGCGTACCCTCCGCTTGCCGCCACATCCGCCATCGACACAATCAGCGGCTTCTTTGCCGCCAGAAGTTTCAGTTCCCGCAGAATCTCCTCTGCGGCAATGGCATCCCCGCCCGGCGAATCGACGCGCAGCACCACGGCCCTGATCTTTTCATCGTCCCGCAACGCGCGGATGTGTCTCCTCATCGCGTCCGGCTCCAGGGTTTCCTCGGCGAAATACGGAATGGGATGACGCAGGATGTCGCCCTCGGCCGCCAGCACGGCGATCGTGGGACCATCTTCCAGACCCAGTTTCGCCGCCGGCACCCGCTGGTAATCGGAAGCCTGTACTTTGGTGAGTTCTTTTTGCCCCAACCGCCGCGCCAGCGCCTCTTCCACTTGATCGGGAAATTCCGCGGCATCCACCAGTCCGTTGGCAACTGCATCGGAACTCAGAAACGGCCCTTCATCGAGCAGCAACCGTACCGTCTCCGCCATCTTCCTGCGGTCTGCCGATACGGCGCCGGTGAAAGTCTCCATCCGCGCCCGCAACAATCC